>JBPCPC010000124.1:0-6263 GCA_050999585.1 Solirubrobacteraceae bacterium
AACTTCCTCGTCGCCCACGGTCCCGCCAACCGCGCCGGCGCCAGCGCCGGCAACGCCAACGCCAACGCCAACACCAACGGCGGCGGCGATTCGGCGCACGCCGCGCCGGTTCCTCGCCGGGAGCGCCAGGTTCGCTCGGAGCGCAAGGGGCGCTCCGGTCCTTCACCCACCCGCCACGGTTCGACCGAACCGGCCGGCCCGCGGAGCCGCCGCCGGCGTCACTCCGGGCGCGGCGCCGGGACCCAGCCGGCCGGGAACGCTCCGGCCGGTACGTCGCCCCGGTAGTCCGGGAACCAGCGCCGCGACAGGCGCTCGCCGGGACGGCCCTCGATCAGGGGCCGCAGGTCGCCGACCGTCAGCAGCACGCGCAGCGTGCAGCCGATCTGCAGGTCGGCGGCCGTGGGCTGCTCGCCGCCAATCACGCCGGCCGCGGCGAGCGCGTCGACGTGATCGAGCTTCGCCGGCAGGCCCGCCAGGTCGTCGTGCAGCAGCGCCGCGGTGATCCCGTGGTAGCGCCAGCTGGCGCGGACGTAGGTGATCGCGAAGTCGGTGCCGGGCCCGTCCAGCGGCTCGGCCCCGCCGAACGTCCCCATTGCCTCGGGCCGGAAGTGCAGCGCGCCCCAGGTCAGGCGCCGGCCGAGATCCTGGAGCTCGACGTCGCCCCAGCGCTCGGCCTCGCGGATCGCGTCGGCGATCGCCGCCGGAAACAGCGGCGGGTCAGGCGCCAGGCTCTCGAGCCGCGCCAGGATCGGCCGCGAGCCGTGAACCGGCTGGCCGTCGACGAGCAGCCCCGGCACCGTGGAGTGGCCCTCTCCGTAGATGCGCTGCATCACGTCGACGTGCTCACCGGGAGTCAGCGCGACCTTCTCATACGCCAAGCGCTTGAGCGCCAGCGCAGTCTCGACGGCCATGCAGGGGTGTGACGGCGGCAGGACGTGGAGGACGAGTTCGGGCTGCGGGGGCATGGATCCGATCGGTTCAGGTTGTCATCGGCAGGACCAGGGCCGAGGGATGCTCGGCGTCGCGCAGGATCTCGATCTCGACGGCCGTCATCGTGCCAGCGCCCGCCTGCTGGATATTCTCGCCGGTTCCCGGGTTGCGGGCGTAGCGAGGATGCGCTCCGGAGGACACCTGGAGCCGGATCCGGTGCCCGGCGGCAAACCGATGCCCGATCGGCCAGAGCCGCCAGACGACGTGCCACGCTCCGTCGGGGGCCTGCTCAAAGCGTCCCGGAGCGACGCCGATCAGCCCGTCGCAGACGTTGCGCGATACGCCGTCGGGGTCGACGTCGCAGACGCGCGCGAACAGGTCGAAGTACGGCAAGCTGGCCCGCGCCCAGAGCTCGGCGCTGACGTGGCCCAGCGCCTCCCTGGTCACCCGCAGCGGGGCGGTGCTGTAGGTCAGGACGTCGTCGCGCGCCTCCAGCGGCGTGTTGTCGAGCACCGCCGCGCGCTCCATCAGCCCCGGTCCGCCGAGCGACGGAGTCGGCTCGGCCGGGTCATACCGGTACCGGTCCCCGGCGGGGGCGGGGGCGCCCGCGTCCGGCTCGTCGGCCAGCCGGCGGCCGGAATCAAGGTAGAGCCGGCGCTCGCCGGTCCCCGGCGGCGGCCAGCCCGGCAGGTCGCGCCACCCCCCGCCCGAGCGTTCGCCGGTGACCAACAACCGCACCGGGCTGTCGCGCACCAGGCGAGTGTCGCCCAGCAGGTGCGCCCGCAGCCAGGCGACACCTTCGCGCTCGCCGGCGCCCATCAACGCCGGCGAGGTGTGCGACCACGGCCCGATCAGCAGTTGAACCGAGCGACCCGCGGCCTGCATCGCCTCGAAGTCAGCGAGCATCCACGGCAGCAGGATGTCGTACCAGCCGCCAACGAACGACACCGGGGTCCTCACCTCGGGCACGCCGGCCGAGAAGTCGCGCGACGCCCAATAGGCACCCGCGCGGTCGGTGTCGCCGAACGCCTGCTGGAACCACGCCACCTCCTTTCCGGTTGCCCGTTGGTCCGGGTCGCCGAGCGGGAGCTCGTCGAGCACACCGTGCAGGCCCCGCAGCGCCCGGCCGATCGCCAGCGGTGCCAGGCGCCGTTCCTGCGCCACGAGGATCACCATCCACGAGGCCAGCGTCTCGAGCGAGAGGCTGCCGCCCGTATAGGTCTGGTCGTAGAACTGCGAGGCGCTGACCTGGATCGACATCGCGTCGGGTGGCTGGGTCTCGGGTCGGTGGGTCCGGTTCGCGGCGGGCTGGCGCCCGTTCGCGGCGACCGCCCACTGCACGAACCCGAGGTAGCTCGGTCCGATCGTCCCCACCGGACCGTCATGCCATGGCTGCGACCGGATCCAGCGCAGCGTAGCCAGGCCATCGTCGCGCTCGTCGAACGGGCTGAACCGGCCTCCGGACCCGAACGTCCCGCGCACGCTCTGCACGATCGTCGGAAGTCCCCGTTCGGCCAGGAGCCGGCCAAACAGCATCCCGACCAGCTGCTTGCGGCCGTAGGGGGAGCGCACGAGCACGGTCGGCTGCGGATGGGTCTCGGCAGCGGCCGCCACCCACCGGTCGGCGAGCAGGATCGCGCCGTCATCCATCGCGACCGGCAGGTCGGGCCGGCACACGACATCGTGGGTGTGCGCGCGCACCAGGCGCATCCGCCGAGCGAGGATCTGGCTGAGGAGCGTCACCCCGCGGCGGTCAGCGTCTGAGCTTCATCGGGCTGGGGATCCTATTGAGCCGGCACGGACGGTTGCGCCGGGCGGTCGTGGGGCAGACTGCTGAGATGCCCAGCGAGGCACCACTGCATAAGGCGGGCGAGGGCCTGGCCCCGGCGGGAGAGGGCTGGTTCGTGCTCAACGCGCGGGACGCGCGCTGGCTGACCGGTGACCTCGGCGCCTACACGCGGTTCGAGGGCGACGCCCGGTTTCCCAGTATCGGCGTCAACATTGGCGTGCTCGCACCGGGCCAGCCGGCCTGCTTTTACCACGCCGAGGACGAGCAGGAGGACTTCCTGGTGCTCGCCGGCGAGTGCCTGCTGCTGATCGAGGGCGAGGAACGACCGCTCAAGGTCTGGGACTTCGTGCACTGTCCAGCGTGGACCGAGCACGTGTTCGTCGGTGCGGGCACCGGGCCCTGCGCAGTGCTGGCGATGGGCACGCGGCTCGGTGATGAAGTCGTCTACCCGGCCTCGGAGCTGGCCCAGCGCCACGGTGCCGGCGTCCCGCGCGAGACGCGCGAGCCCGCGACCGCCTACGCCGAGCTCCAGCCCGACGTGGACACACCCTATCGCCGGGGTTGGCTGCCCGGAGACTGACGCGGGTGCTCAGCCGGGGCGTCGGGCAGTCGCCAGCCGATCTCACCCGGCAGCTGCAGCGCCGCCTGTGGACCCCAGGAGCCCTGGGCATAGGCGAGCGGCGCCGGCGGGTCGTCGATCACGGGAGCGCAGACCTCCCACAGCCGCTCGATCTGCTGAGCGCGGGTGAACAGCAGCCGCTCACGCAGCATCACATCGTGCAGCAGACGCTCATAGGCCTCGAGGCCGTCCGCGCCGTTGAAGGCCGCGTCAACGTCGAGCGTCAGCGCGGCTCGCCCGATGTCGATCTTCGGACCTGGCACCTTGGCCTGCACCTCGATTCGGACCTGGGGATCGTCGGACAGCTCGAAGATCAACTCGCTGGGCCGCGGCCGTTCATCCGGATCGTGATTGGGGAACATGCGCAGCGGCGCCTCGGTGAAGCCGATCGTCACCGTCCGGCGGCCCTCGGCCAGGGACTTCCCGGTGCGCAGATAGAACGGAACCCCGCTCCAACGCCAGGTGTCGACGAACACCTCCAGCGCGGCGAACGTCTCGACTCGGGAATCGTCGGCCACGTCCGCCTGTTCGCGATAGCCGTCGTACTGGCCGAACACGACGCGGTTGGGATCGAGCGGGCGAATTGCCTGGAACGCCTTGGTGCGTTCAAGGTGCAGCGACTCAGCATCGAGCCGGGTCGGCGGCTCGAGCGCGACGATCCCGAGGATCTGCATCAGGTGGGTGACGACCATGTCGCGAAACGCGCCGGTCTGCTCGTAGAAGCCCGCCCGTCCCTGAATGTCGAGCTCCTCGGGCACGTCGATCTGCACATAGGCGACGTGATCGCGATTCCACACCGGCTCGAGAATCCCGTTGGCGAACCGAGCCACCAGGATGTTCTGGGCGGCCTCCTTGCCGAGGAAGTGGTCGATGCGGTAGATCGACTCCTCGTCCAGGACCTCGTGCAGGGCGGCGTTGAGCCTGCGCGCCGAAGCGACATCGTGGCCGAACGGCTTCTCGACCACGAGCGAGCAGTGCTCGGCGATCCCGGTCTGACCGAGCATCTTCACCATGTCCTGCATCGCTGCGGGCGGCACCGAGAGGTACACCAGTCGCTCGCCCTGCGCGTCGATCGCTGACTCGGCCTCGGTCACCGCCGTTGCCAGGTCCGCGCCGTCATCCGCACTGGAGACGACGAAGCTCAACCGCGCGGCGAACTCGTCCCAGCACTCGTCGAGCTCACCGCGACCGTGGTCCTGCAGCGCCTGGTTGATGCGACCGCGGAACTCGTCGTCGGTGCCCGGCGAGTTGCGACCGGAGCCGATGATCCGGAAGTCGTCGGGCATCAGCCGCTGGCGGTAGAGGTGAAAGAGGCCGGGGAACAGCTTGCGGGCGGCGAGGTCGCCAGTCGCGCCGAACACAACAAGCACGCGGTTGGACGGCCGTTGTTCGGTGGCTGGCATGCCCTCAACCTACAACGGCCGCGGGCCGTCTCTCGTGCACGGACGCCGATGTGCTCCGGGTGACGCCCGCATTCAGACCCCGTTAGGCAGCGTGGCTCCGGGTTCCGGTGGGGTAGCGGCCGACCTACGCTGGGGCCGGTGATGCTCCGTCGCTCCCCGCCTGCGGACCGGACCTCGGCGCGGGCGCGGCGTACGATCGCGGCCGTTGCGACCGCCTGCGCCTGCGCCGCGCTGGTGGCCGCGGTAGCCGGTTGCGGGGACGCGGCCCTGGCGCCGGCGCACCCGGCGGTCGGCGCTATCCGGACCCGGCGCAGCGGACGCGGCGAGGTCCGGCGTCGCGTGACCGAGGGACCCGCGAGCGCGCAGCTCACGATCGGTGCCCGCGCGCGCCTGATCGCCATCCCGCGCTCGTTCCTTGGCCTGTCGACCGAGTACTGGTCGCTGCCGCGGCTGCAGCGCCAGCCGGTGCTGCTGGCCCGCACGCTGGCGCTGCTGCACGTGCGCGGTGACGGACCGTTCGTGCTCCGGGTCAGTGGCGACTCGGCCGACCACTCGTTCTGGGACCCGCGGCCCCGTCCGGTGCCGCACTGGGCGTTCGGCGTGACTCCGCCGTGGCTGCACCAGCTCCGGCGGCTGGTTCGGCGCCTGCATCTGCGGCTGATCGTCGACCTCAACCTGATCACCGACTCCCCGGGCAGCGCGGCGCGCTGGGCGCAAGCGATTCGCGCGGGCCTGCCGCGCGGCACGATCGCCGCGTTTGAGGTCGGTAACGAGCCCGACATCTACGACCGCCCGTACTGGCGCGCGATGACCGCCGCCGCCCCGCTCGGCGTCGTGCCACCGCGCGCGCTGACCGCGCGTGACTACGCCACGGACTTTCGTCGTTACGCCGCGGCGCTGTCCGCCGTCGCCCCTCACGTCCCGCTGGCCGGCCCCGCCCTGGCCAATCCCAAGCTCGACGCCGGCTGGGTCTCCACGCTGCTGGACGACGATCGCCGCTCCGTCGGGATGATCACGGCCCACGCCTATCCGCACTCGGCGTGCGCGCCCCCCGGATCGTCCCGGTATCCGACGATCCCGCGTCTGCTCAGTCGCCGCGCGACGGCCGGGATGACCGCCACGCTGCGGCGCGCGGTGCGGATCGCCCACGCCGCCGGTGTCGAAGTGCGCCTGACCGAGATCAACTCGGTCACATGCGGCGGTCGACCGGGCGTCAGCGACGCGTTCGCCAGCGCGCTGTGGGCACCCGGGGCGCTGTTTGATCTGATCCGGGCGGGGATCGGCGGTGTCAACGTTCACGTCCGCGCCGGTACGATCAACGCGCCGTTCACGATCGGCAGCCGCGGTCTGGTCGCGCGCCCCCTGCTGTATGGCCTTGTCCTGTTTGCGCGCACGCTCGGCGCGCGGGCGGCGCTGGCCGCCGACCGCTTGCGAGCGGCGAGCGATCTGCACCTGGCGGCGTGGGGGGTGGCCGTCCGCGGACACCACCTGCACGTGCTCCTTATCGGCCCCAGGCCGCGGG
>JBPCPC010000174.1:0-28277 GCA_050999585.1 Solirubrobacteraceae bacterium
ACGACGTTCCAGTTCGTTTTGGGTGACCCGCTGAGCCTTCGGAACACGCCCGGACCGTTTGAGACGTCGTCGGCGGTCGCGGCGGCGGCCGCGGCCGCCACGGCGCCGGCCAGCCAGCGTGCGGGACGCAGCGCGAGCGCGGTCACACCGGCCGTCAGGCTGATTGCCGACAGCGAACTCATCACGCCGGCGTAGCCGTCGAGGAACTGCTCCGGCTGGACCTCTGACTCGCAGCCGGCCGCGCGCAGACGGCGGGCGATCCACTCGGCGGCCTCGCGCTCGCCCTCCGAGCCTGCCCGGCGCTCGATTGCCGCCAGCGCCTGCACCACCTCGCGCAGCGTGTCCGGCACCGCTGTCGCGGTGCTCACGCCGCCTGCGGGTTCTCGAAGATCGCCGCCAGACCCTGACCGCCGCCGATGCACATCGCCTCCAGGCCGTAGCGCCCGCCGCGACGACCCAGCTCACGCAGCAGCGTGGCCAGGATCCGCCCGCCGGTGGCGCCGATCGGATGCCCGAGCGAGATGCCCGAGCCGTTGACGTTGACGCGCTCAAGCTGATCGGGAAGCTTCCACTCACGCATCACGGCCAATGCCTGAGCGGCGAACGCCTCGTTGAGCTCGATCAGGTCCATCTCGTCCAGCGACAGGCCCGTGCGGGCCATCACCTTGGCGGTCGCCGGGACGGGGCCGATCCCCATCGTGCGCGGCGGGACGCCGGCGGCGGCCCAGCCGACGAGCCGCGCGATCGGCGTCAGCCCCAGCTGGCGGGCCTTCTCGGCGTGGGTGACGATGCACACCGCGGCGCCGTCGTTCTGGCCGGAGGCGTTGCCGGCGGTGACGGTCGCCTCGGGGTCCTTGCGGCCCATCACCGGGCGCAGCGAGGCCAGGCTCTCGAGCGACGCGTCGGGACGGGGGTGCTCGTCGCGATCGATCGTGCGCGTCCCGTTCTTGCGGTCGCGGACCTCGACCGCGACGATCTCCTGCGCGAACGTGCCGCTCTGCTGGGCGGCGACGGCGAGCTGGTGGGAGCGCAACGCCAGCGCATCCTGTTCCTCGCGGGGGATCGAGTACTCGCGCCGCAGGTTCTCGGCGGTCTCGATCATCCCGCCGGGCACCGGGTAGTTGGCGCCGCCGGCGGTGACTCGTCCGCGCACCAGCCGGTCCTCGAGCATCGCGCCGCCGGACCGCGCCCCCCAGCGCAGCCCGGTCGAGTACAGCTCGGCCTGGCTCATGCTCTCGGCGCCGCCGGCGAGCACCACGTCAGCCACGCCCGTCTGGACCTGCATGGCGGCCTCCAGCACGGCCTGCAGCCCCGACCCGCAGCGCCGGTCGATCTGCATCCCCGGGACGTCGACGGGCAGGCCGGCGTCCAGCGCGGCGACCCGGCCGAGCGCCGGCGCCTCGCCGTTGGCGTAGCCCTGGCCGAGCAGCACATCGTCCACCGCGTCGGCGGGAAGGCCGGTGCGCTGCAGCAGTTCCTTGATCACCGTCGTGGCCAGCTCGGTCACGCTCACGTCGCGGAACATGCCGCCGAAGCGTCCCACCGGCGTCCGCAGCGGCTCGCAGATCAGCGCGTCGGGCATGGCCGCCAGCTTACCTGGACGCCGTCGCGGCCTGGGTCTGAGCGCCTGCGCCGTACTGCGCCGGGGTGCGCCCGACCAGCGAGCGAAAGTCGCGCGTGAAGTGCGCCTGGTCGTAATAGCCGAGATCGAGCGCGAACCGGGCCCAGTCGACGTCGCGGTCGCCCTGCAGCCGCTCGATCGCCTCATGCATCCGGTAGCGCTGCAGCACCCATTTGGGGCCGATCCCGACGTAGGCTGAGAACAGTCGCTGCAGCGTGCGCTCACTGACATGGTGGCGGGCGGCGATGTCAGCGACCCGCTCGCCGGGGGACGCGGACAGCATCTCGGCCACCACCGCCTGGACGAGCTCCAGGCGCGGATCGAGCGCGCTAGCCGGACCGAGGCGGTCGCGCAGGAAGCGATGGGTCGCCGCGAGCGCCGGCTCGGGATCTGATCCGGCGGCTGACGGCCGCAGCTGTGCGCCCGCCGCTCCGAACACCTCGTCGAGCGACAGCACCCGTCCGGTGAGCTCGGACACCGGCCGCGCGATGAACGGCGCGAAGCCGCCCGGGAGGAACTTCGTGCCGATCGCCCAACCGACGCTCGCCAAGCGGCGCTCGAACCGGTGGTGCGGGATGCCGTGCACGGCGCCACGACCGTGACTCTCGAACACCAGGTGCACGCACGGATGAGGCAGCACCGTCGAGTGATACGGCGCGCGCCCGCGCAGGTCCCAGGAGACGATCCAGTGCACGTCGACGAACCGCGCCAGGTCCTCGGGCGGCGGCCGGCGCTGCAGCGAGAACACGTCGCCGATCGCCTCGGGGTTCAGGATTCCGCGGTCAGGCATTGGTGTCGCATTTTTCCTAGATCCAGCCGCCGCCCGGGAATACCTTGATCCGATGAGCGATTACACGAAGATCAACCTGTCTGATGTCAAGGACCTGGCCCCGGAGTTCGGCATGGGCGAGATGGGCGAGGCCCGGTTCGCGCGCCAACAGCTCGGGGCCGAGTCGATCGGGCTGACCTACTACAGGATGAACGGCGGCCGTCGCGTCGGCTTCGGCCACACCCATTCCGAGGTCGAGGAGACCTACGTCGTGCTGTCCGGCGGTGGGCGCTTCAAGGTGCAGGACGACATCTTCGCCGTCGGTCCGCGGGACGTCGTCTATGTGGCGCCGTCCGCGATGCGCGAGTGGCAGGCCGGCGAGGACGGGATGGAGCTGATCGCGTTCGGCGGACACGCCGAGAACGACAGCGAGATGAAGCCCGGGTGGTGGACTGACTGAAACTAGCCGAGGAACTCGAGGACGTCGTCCAGGCGCGCCCGCGCAGGTGGCTGACGGGCCTGGCGCGGCCACCCCAGGTGCAACAGACCGACGACGTGCTCGGAGTTCTCGGGGATGCCGACCGCGGCCGCGCCGGCGCCCGTGCGCAGCACCTCGGGCGTGCGCCAGTAGCCGGCGAGTCCGCGCGCGTGGGCGGCGAGCAGCACGATGTAACAGGCACACCCCGCGGCCAGCCGATCCTCGGATTCGGTGACCTCGTCGCCGGGCGTGCGTATCGCGCTGGCCGCCACCAGCGTCGGGGCCCGGTCGAGCTTGCTCGCCCCGTCCGGTCCGGCCGCGCGCTTGAGTGCATCCAGCGCCAGCGGTCCGACCACGCGAAAACGCCAGGGGTTTGACAGATGGTGGTTGGGCGCCCAGCGGGCCAGCTCGAACAACTCCCGCAGCGTCTGCTGCGGCACCGGGTCGCGCGCGAACGCCTTGTGCGTGCGCCGGGTGAGAATCGCCTCGCTGACATCCATCTGCGACGGACACGCTAGCGGCGGTCTCCGGGTCAGTCCCCGATCGCGACGTGGCCCGGATCGGCGGCCACCCGCGCCAGCCAGGCCTCGAGCGCCGGATAGGACTGCAGCGAGAAGCCGCCCTCGGGGGCCACGTGGGTATAGGCGAACAGCGCGATGTCGGCGATCGAGTACCGATCGCCGACGATGAACTCGCGGCCGTGCAGGTGGTGCTCCAGCGCCTGCAGGGCGGCCTCGCCACCGCGGCGCTTGGCCTCCAGATCGGCGTCGGAGGCGTGGATGCCGGCCTCGGCCCAGAAGCGCAGCACGGCGATGTAGGGCTCGTGGCTGTACTGCTCGAAGAACATCCACTGCAGCACCTGAGCCCGCTCAAACGCGTCCTGGGGCAGGTACGCGGTGCCCTCCGCGAAGTGATGCAGGATCGCGCCCGATTCGGCCAGCGCGCGCCCGTCGTCGAGTACCAGCGTGGGTACGCGCAGGCCGGGGTTGAGCTCGCCGAGCACGGCGGCGCGGTCGGAGCGGTCAAACACGCTCAGCTCGCGGCGCTCGTAGCCGATCCCGAGCTTGGCGAACAGGAGCCGGACCTTGTAGCAATTGCCCGAGATCGCGGAGTCATAGAGCAGCATCGCGACCAGCCTACGCGGCGGGCAGCGGCGGGCGTTGCTGGACGACGGCCACGCCGCCCTTCGGCGCCAGCGTGATCGCGCGGAACTGCGCCGCGGCGGGCTTGGCGTTTACCGCTCGCAGCTCGCAGCGTTGCAGCACCCGGTCAAGCACGACGCGCATCTCGGTCAGCGCAAAGCTCGCCCCCAGGCACCGGCGCGTCCCGCCGCCGAACGGCAGCCACGTATAGGTGTCGGGAATCGAAGCCCCGCCCTCGCCGAGGAAGCGCTCGGGGACGAACTGGGTCGGGTTCGGATACAGGTCCGCCCGGCGGTGGATCGTGCGGATCGACGGATTGATCTCGATCCCCACCGGGACCTCGTAGCCGTTGAGCGCAAACGGCGACTCGCGAACCACCCGGCCGACGCCGGCGATCACCGGGCGCAGGCGCAGCGACTCCTTGACCAGCGCGTCGAGGTAGGGCTCGTCGCGCTCGCGGGCGCGCTGCAGGACCCGGGCGTCGTGCAGCAGCAGGTCAAACGTCCACGCCAGGCCGGTGGCGGTCGTCTCGTGCCCGGCCAGCAGCAGCGTCAGCAGCTCGTCGCGGATCTCGGTGTCGCCGAGTCCCGTGCCGGTCTCGTCACGGGCCAGCAGCAGCGCTGAGAACAAGTCGTCGCGCTGGTGCAGGTCGGGATCGGCCCGCCGCCGGGCGATCTCGGCATAGAGCAGCTCGTCGACCGCCCGCTTGCGGATCTCAAACTCCCGCGCCGCCCCGCGGTTCCCGCGCCCACGCCCGCGCACGATCGCCGCGATCACTATCATCGAACGCCGCTGCCCGAGCGGGTCGACCATCGCGCGCAGCCGGCGGCGCAGCTCGTCCTCGTCGGCGCCCGCCGTGGTCCCGAACACCGCGCGCAGGATGATCCGTAGGGTCAGCGATTGCATCGTGTCGTGGACCGTGAACGGCTCACCGACGGGCCAGCCGTCGATCTCGGCGTCGGCGGCCTCGCGCATCGTGTCGAGGTGGGCGAGCATCCGCTGGCCGTGAAAGGCCGGCAGCATCAGCCGCCGCTGGCGCAGGTGCTCGCCTTCGTCGAGCAGCAGCACCGAGCGCTCCCCGAGGATCGGGCCGAGCAGGGCGTTGGCCTCGCCGGCGTGCAGGCGAGCGGCCGATCCCTGGAAGACCTGCTTGACCAGCTCGGGATCGAACACCATCACAAAGCGCTCGTCGAAGATCGTGCGAAACGTGACGGCATCGCCATAGCGCCGGCGCGCGGCCTCGAGGAAGCGCGTGCCGTAGAGCATGAACCCGGCGGTCTGCAGGATGCGGTGTAGCCGAGGGCCCGGAGGTAGGGTCGCGCTCACCGGACGGGCTCCTGCTGCGACGCGGCCGCGCTCTGGCCGAGATCGGCGAGCGTGAGCGGGTGCGCGGGCGGCCCGTCGAGCACCCGCTGACGCTGCACGGCCAGCGCGCTGTCGACGTGCAGCAGCTCACCGGATTCAAGCGGCGACCAGCCCGGGTCCTCGTCCATGCGCTCGGTGGCCACGATGACCGCCGGCCGGTCGGCCAGCGTGTCGCAGCTGACCCGGATCCGGCGCTCGCTGGCATGCTCGAGGCCGCTGCGCCCGTCTGAGCCGCCGGCGTCGCGCTGCAGCACCAGCAGCTCGTGGGTGTCCGGATAGCGCAGCGCCCAGAGCTCTGAGGCACTGATCAGCACGAAGTTGATCGACAGCACCGGCAGGTTGGCCGCGACCCAGCCGGCCGCCGCGATGATCCCCGCGGTCACGTCGCCGCTGCGCCGGACCTCGCGCGTGATCAGCGCGAAGAAGCGCTCGGAGTCGGTCTCGCCGTGGACGAGCGCGCGAGCGTCGCCCAGCTCCCGCTCCAACCGCGGCATGTCGCCGATCACCCCGTTGTGGGCGAACAGCCGCCCGTCCTGGGAAAACGGGTGCGTGTTGGGGAGCGTCAGGCCGCCATTTGACGCGTAGCGAACGTGGGCCACGAACGTGTGCGAGGTGACGTCCCGGGCCGCGCGCGCGAACTGCCGGTCCTCGAACGCCGCCAGTGGCTGCTTGTCGACGACCGGCCGGCCGCGATCGTCGAAGTGGCCGATGCCGGTGCCGTCGGGCTCACGGCGGCTCTGCTGCGACAGCGAATCCGGTGCCTGCAGCAGCCAGAACGTCGCCGGAACAGGCGCGGCACCTCCGCTCATACCGAATAGCCGGCACATGCGACCGACCCTACACGGCGCTTGGGAGCGGCCCGGACGTCTGTCAGAGTAATTTCAAGCTTGCCTGCGAATCTGGACTCGTCACACGAAAGGTGGAGTCCCTGATATGAAATTCCTGCGTACATCTTCAACTCGTCGTCTGCTCGGCACGCTCGTCGCCCTGGTGGCCGCGATCGCCGCCGGCACCGCGATCGCCGTGGCGGCCACGGCCGGGGGTCCGGTCCCCCAGTCCCAATCGCTCGCCGGCGCCGTGCACCAGGCGCTGTCCGCCCCGGCGGTCAAGGGCGTGACCGCAGACATCAAGTTCACCAACAACCTGATCGACTCGGCGGACTTCACCAGCGACAACGTCGATCCGATCCTGCAGGGGGCCTCCGGTCGCCTGTGGCTGTCTGACCACCAGATGCGCGTCGAGCTGCAGTCCTCAAACGGCGATGCGCAGGTGCTCGTCAACGGCCACTCGTTCTGGATCTCTGATCCGACCAGCAACACCGTCTATGAGGGAACCCTGCCGGCCGACCACAGCGCCGCCAAGCCGAACTCATCGGCCAAGCACGGCGTCCCCACGATCGCCGACATCCAGTCGGAGATCACCAAGCTGTTGCAGAGCGTCAATCTGTCCGGCGCGCAGGTCGGCAGCAGCGCCCCGACGCCGTCGGATATCGCCGGCCGACCGGCGTACACGGTCAGCGTCTCGCCCAGGCACGACGGGGGCCTGCTCGGCTCAGCTCAGCTGGCGTGGGACGCGCTGCAGGGCACCCCGCTGTCGATCGGGATCTACGCGCGCAACAACAGCACTCCCGTGCTGGCGCTGCAGGCGACCAGCATCTCCTACGGCAACGTGCCGGCCGCTGACTTCGCGATCTCCCCGCCCGCCGGATCAAAGGTGGTCAAGGTCTCGACTGCCGGTGCGTCGCGGAGCACCTCGCATCGGCTCGGGCATGCCCGCCACGCCAAGGCCGCGGTCACCGGCGAGGCGGCGGTCGCACGCAGCCTCCCGTTCACGCTGCGGGCGCCGACCGCGATCGCCGGGCTGCCGCGTCGCGACGTCAAGCTGCTGGACTGGGGCGGCAAGCAGGCCGCGCTGGTGACCTATGGCCAGAACCTCGGCGGCGTTGCGGTCATCGAGCAGGGTGCGGACCAGGCCGGCGCCAAAGCCCCCGCCAAGTCCGTCAGCCCCACGGTCGGCGGTCTCAGCATGCCGACGGTGTCGATCAACGGCGCCACCGGCACCGAGCTCTCGACCGCGCTGGGCACCGTGATCCACTTCAGCACGGGCGCAGTCAACTACACGGTGATCGGCTCCGTGCCGGCAGCGGCTGCCGAGATCGCGGCCCGGGGCCTGACCGCAGCGACGCCGTGACGCCGGCGATTCCGTGAGCACGGCATCCACGGCATCTAGCGAGACGGCGGACCCGGGAACCCCGGGTCCGCCGCCGATTGAGGTCCGCGGCCTGGTCAAGCGCTACGGCGAGCTGACCGCGGTCGCCGGTGTCGACGTGACGGTGCGCAGCGGCGACGTCTACGGCTACCTGGGTCCCAACGGTGCGGGCAAGACGACCTCGCTGCGGATGATGCTCGGCCTGATCCGGCCGACCGAGGGCACGGTGCGCCTGTTCGGCCGGGACCCGATGGCGTCGGTGAACGCCCTGGAGGGCGTGGCGGGCTTCGTCGAGGCACCGACGTTCTATCCCTACCTCAACGCGCGCGCCAACCTGCAGATGCTCGCGGCCTTTGACGGCCACGGGGCAAAGGACAGGATCGACGACGCCCTGGAGACGGTCGAGCTGACGGGCCGGGCCGGTGACAAGGTCGGCGGCTACTCCCACGGGATGCGCCAGCGTCTCGGGATTGCCGCCGCGCTGCTGCGCGAGCCCAAGCTGCTGTTGCTCGACGAGCCCGCCACCGGTCTGGATCCGGCCGGCATGCGCGACATGCGCCGGCTGATCCGCCGGCTCGCCGACCAGGGGATGACGGTGCTGCTCTCCAGTCACCTGCTCAACGAGGTCGAGGAGCTGTGCAACCGGGTGGCGATCGTCCGCTCGGGCAGGATCGTCTACGAAGGTGAGATCTCCGAGCTCAAGCGCGGCGCGGGCACCGTGTATCGCCTCGAGACGACCGATGACGAGCGCGCGCTGGCCGTCTGCCGGGCCCAATCCGGGATCGACGATCCGCGTCCGCAGAGCGGCCACATCACATTCGCCGCCGACGAGGCCGCTGCCGCCGAGCTCTCGCAGGCGCTGGTGGAGGCCGGCGCCCTGATCCGCGCCATGGCTCCCCAGTCGGTGACGCTCGAGGATCTGTTCTTCTCGTTCACCGAGGGCGATGGTGTTCCGGCGCCCGGCGAGCCGCCGGCGTCTGACACGCAGCACGCCGCCGGACCGGTCGGCTGATGCCCGGCGTCGCCACCGTCTACCGCTGGGAGTTGTTCAAGCTGCGCCATCAGAAGCGCACCTACCTGGGGCTGGGCGCGGCGATCCTGGTGCCGATTCTGTTTGTCGTGGCGATCAATTTGCGCCGCCACCACGACCGCGGCGGCGGCGGCTTCGCGTTCTCGGACTACGTCGACAAGAGCGGGCTGGCGATCCCGCTGGTGATCCTGCTGTTCGGGGCGATTTGGCTGTTCCCGCTGATCGCGGCGCTCGTGGCCGGCGACATCTTCGCCTCCGAGGATCACAACGGAACCCTGAAGACGATCCTCACCCGCTCGCTGGAGCGGTGGCAGCTGTTCACCGGCAAGCTGCTGGCCGCCGGTTCCTACGCGATCGTCGCGATCTTTCTGTGCGGTACCGTCGCGGTGGTCGCCGGAAGCCTGCAATCGGGTTTCAACCCGCTGCAGAGCCTGTCCGGGTCAATTGTCTCGGCGCCGAAGGCGCTCGGGCTCGTCTACGCGAGCCTGCTCATCTACCTGATCCCGATCGCCGCGATCGTGTGCATCGGGCTGCTGCTGTCAGCGGTCACGCATAACAGCGCCGCCGCCGTCGTCGGCACGCTGATGGTCTCGCTGCTGTTCCAGCTGATCGGCATTCTGCCGGGACTCGGCTCGCTGCAGCCGTATCTGCTCAGCACGCAGTTCAACGCCTGGCAGGGCCTGCTGCGTACGCCGATCGACTGGACGCCGATCATCCGCGCGATCTGGGTGTGCGCGATCTACGGAGGTCTGGCGGGCGGCGCCGCGTTCCTGTCGTTCGTCCGCCGCGACGTGGCGGGTGGCTGAGACACCGGCTCGGGTGGCGGTGGTGGCCGATTCCCCGGAGCGGGTGCTGGTCGTCGACGACGATCCGCCGCTGCGACGGATGCTGGCGCGCACGCTGACCGCCGAGGGGTTTGCGGTCACGGTCGCGCCCGACGGCGGCGCCGCCCTGGTGGAGGTGCAGCGCGCCGCGCCGGACGTGATCGTGCTCGACGTCGCGATGCCGGCGATCGACGGCCTGTCGGTGTGCCGGCGGCTGCGCGGCAAGGGCCTGCCGACGCCCATCCTGATGCTGACCGCGCGCGATGGAGTCGCGGACCGGGTGGCCGGCCTGGAGGCAGGCGCCGACGACTACCTGGTCAAGCCGTTCGCGGTGCCCGAACTGATCGCACGACTGCGCGCGCTGACCCGCCGCGGCCGAACCTCCGAGCAGGTGCTGGCCTATGCCGATCTGACGCTCGACGTCGCCGCGCGCAGCGCCAGCCGGAGCGGGCGGGCGATCGAGCTCACCGGCCGCGAGGCCGCGCTGCTGGAGTTGCTGCTGCGCGAGACCGGGCGCACCGTGACCCGCGACCGGGCGCTGGCCGAGATCTGGGACGACGCGGCCGAAGCCAACGTCGTCGACCGCTACGTCACCCGGCTGCGGCGCAAGCTCGGCGACCCGCCGCTGATCCGCACGCTGCGCGGAACCGGGTTCGTGCTGCGCGCGTGAGCCGCCCCGGCCGCCGTCGGCAACGCTCAGCGGCTGACCAGCAGCTCGTGCACGTCGTCCTCGGGCACCGGCTGGCTGAACAGGAAACCCTGCGCGCCGTCGCAGCCGAGCTCGCGCAGGTGGGCGAGCTGGGCGTCGGTCTCGACGCCTTCGGCGATCACGCTCAGCCCGAGCGCGTGGCCGAGCTCGACCACCGCGCCGACGATCGCGGAGTCATCGGGATCGGCATCCAGCCCGCCGACGAAGCTCTGATGGATCTTGAGCATGTCGATCGGCATGCTGCGCAGGCTCTGCAGCGAGGAGTGACCCATGCCGAAGTCGTCGATCGCGATCTTGACGCCGAGCTCGCGCAGCGCGGTGAGCGCGGCGATGACCGCGGCGGGGTCCTGCTGCACGGTGTCCTCGGTGACCTCCAGCCAGAGCACGCCGGGGTCAGCCCCGGACGCCTCGATCGCGCGCTGCAGCCGGTCGACGAGGTCGGGCTGCGCGAGCTGGCGCGCGGAGAGGTTGACTGAGATGCTCATCCCCGGCCGCGACTGGCGCCAGTCATGCACCTGAGCCAGCGCCTGCGCAATCACCCACTCACCGATCGGCACGATCAGCCCGCTCTCCTCGGCCAGTCCCATGAACTCGCCGGGCGCCATCAGCCCCCGCTCCGGGTGCTGCCAGCGCACGAGCGCCTCGAAGCCGACGAGGCCCGTCTCACCGTTGATCGACACGCGCGGCTGGTAGTGAATGCGCAGCTGCGAGCGCTCCAGGGCGGTGCGCAGCGAGCTCTCCAGCGACGAACGCGCGCTGGACCGGCGCCGCGAACGCTCGTCGAACAGCTCAAAGCGGGAGCCGCCGAGCTCCTTGGCGCGGTACATCGCGGCGTCCGCGTCGCGGATCGCCTCCTCGATCGAAGTTGCGGCGTCGGTCACCATCGAGATCCCGATGCTGACTGCCACCGACGTCTCGGCCTCGCCGAGGGCCAGCGGCAGGCTGGCCGAGTGGCTGATGCGCTCGGCGATCAGCATCGCCTCGCGCTCGCTGCCGAGTCCCTCGAGCAGGAACGTGAACTCGTCGCCACCGAAGCGAGCCACCGTGTCCATCGGGCGCAGCAGACCGCGGAAGCGGTCCGCCAGCACGATCAACAGCGTGTCCCCTGCGCCATGCCCGAGCGTGTCGTTGACCACCTTGAACGCGTCAACGTCGAGGAACAGCAGGCACACGGCCGCTCCGGTGCGCTGCGAGCGGTCCAGCGCCCCGCTCAAGCGGTCCAGGAACAGGGCCCGGTTGGGCAGCGTGGTGAGGGGATCGTGCAGCGCCTGGCGAGCCAGCTCGACCTCCGAGCGCTTGCGCTCGACGGCATAGCGGACCGCGCGCAGCAGGGCCGCCGGATTGAGCTCGGAGGCCAGCAGGTAATCCTGCGCGCCGCCCCTGACGGCCGACACGCCGAGTTCCACGTCGCTGTATTCCGAGAGCACGATGATCGGCGTGGTCGGCGCCGCCGCGCTGAGCTGCTCGAGCGCGGCCAGCGGCTCGGTCTGCTGGCGGGGGAGATCCAGCAGGACGCAGCTGGAGCCGTGATCGGCAACCTCCCGCGCCGCATCGGCCACGTTCTGCGCCTGCGTGATCAGTAGCCCCTGAGGCCACACCGCCCGCAGCATCTCCATGATCATCATCGCTGAGCGAGGATCCTCCTCGACCAGCAGTACCCTCGCGGGCTTACTGCCCCCGTGATCCCGTGCCACCTGCCAACCTCCGTGTCGCTGACAACCAGATCTCAGGTCTTATAGTAGCCTTTGATGATGAAAGTGTAAGTTTAGGTACATTGAGCATTCGTGGGGGCGGGTGTTGAGCGCGGTGCGAACCCTGCGGGCGCGGCTCGCGATCGCCGCCGGGACGGCGATCCTGGCCGCCGTGGTGCTGTTCGCGATCATCACCGTGCTGCTCGTCAATCACGAGCTGCGCGGTTCGTTGGACACGGCGCTGCGCGAGCGCGCGCAGGAAGTGGCGCAGCTCGCGGTCTCGGCGCCGGCGGTGCTCGGCGACTCCGGCGCGCTCGAGGGCCCGGTCTCCGGCCGCCAGATCGCCGTCGAGGTGCTCGACGCTCGTGGGCGGCTGCTGGCCCGCTCGGTCGCGCTCGGCGCGGAGCTGCTGCCCCAGGACGCGCTCGAGCGCGCGGCGCGGCTGCGCGGGCGCCCCGGTGCGGAGAACATCGACCTCGGCGGTCGCCCGCTCCGCGTCTACGCTGCGCCGATCGCCGACGCTGGTACACAGGCCTCGGGCGGGGTGGTGCTGGTCGCGTCGGACACCAGCGACATCGCCTATACCACGGGTCGCCTGGGAGTGGTGGTGGGGCTCAGCGGCGCCGGCGTGGTCCTGCTGGCGGCGATCGCCGCGGCCGCGCTCACGCGCCGGGGGCTGAGCCCGCTGCGCCGTCTGGCCGAGGCCGCGGGCGAGATCGAGCGTACGGCCGACCCGTCGCGACGACTGCCCGAGGCCGTGCCGGGGGACGAGGTCGGCCAGCTCACCGGGGTGCTGAACCGGATGCTGTCCTCGCTGGAGCAGGCCCGGGCCGGCGAGCGCCGCTTCCTGGCGGACGCCTCGCACGAGTTGCGCACGCCGGTGACCGCGCTGCTGGGCAATGTCGAGTACGCGGCTCGTCACGGCGCCGACCCCGAGGTGCTCGCCGACCTGCGCCACGACGCGACGCGGCTGGCCCGGCTGGTCGACTCGCTGCTCGCGCTGGAGCGGGCCGGCGAGGGCGCGCCGATGGCCGAGCCGGTGATGCTCGACGAGCTCGCGCGCGGGGTCGTCGATGAATCCCCCGAGCGCGCGCGGGTGCGGCTGCGCGCATCGGGGCCCGTGCGGGTGCTCGGCGATGCGGCGGCGCTCTCACGGGCGCTCGCCAACCTGGTGGAGAACGGCCTCGTGCATGGTCCGGCCACCGGGCAGGTGACCGTCTCGGTGTCGGGCGGCGACGGGCGCGCCCGGGTAGCCGTGCGTGACGCGGGGCCCGGTCCCGACCCGACCCAGCGTGAGCATCTGTTTGACCGCTTCTGGCGCGGCGAGGGGGCGTCCGAGCGCCCCGGCGCCGGCCTCGGCCTGGCGATCGTGGCGGCGATCGCCCAGCAGCACGCGGGGCGGGTGCTCGTCGACGGAGCGACGTTCACGCTCGAGCTGCCGCTGGCGGTCTCGGGTTAGCTGACGCCGGTGGACCTGCCCGGTGTGACAAATCCGTCGGGCAGCGCGTGATCTGTCGCCAGCTGCGGCCTGGGAACGCGGCGGGCGACAAATCGGGATGCCGTGACCGGATTTGTCGCGTGATGCACGGTTTTGTTGGGGATTTGCGCTCGTTGGCCGGGCGCCAGCGTCGCGGCCATCGGACTCGGTGTCGGTGGCGAGCGAGCGTGGGTGTCATCGGGCGTCGCGGCGGCCGAGGCGGCCCGGCGGGCGGATCTCACCCGGAGGCCGGTCGTCTCGGTGCTCACGCAGCGGCTTCTGCCACCACCCGACCGAGCGCCAGCGGCCGTGCTTGTAGGCGATGTTGCGGTAGACGCCGACCGGGACGAACCCGAGCGACTCGTGCAGGCCGACGCTGGCGTCGTTGGGGACGGTGATCCCGGCACACGCTTGGTGGTAGCCCTGGCGCGCGAGCAGTTGCAACAGCGGCACGTACAGGCTGCGGCCGACGCCCCGGCGGTGGTGGACGGCCGACACGTAGACGGTGACATCGGCCGACCATCGATACGACGCGCGCTCGCGATGCTGGGACGCGTAGGCATAGCCGGTGACCGCGCCGTCGAGCTCGGCCACCAGCCACGGCCAGTTGCGCGAGATCGCGCGGATGCGGTCGGCCAGCCGGGCGGGATCGGGCGCACGTTCCTCCAGCGAGGCCACGCCGTCGCTGACCGCCGGCGCGTAGATCGCGGCGCAGGCGGCGGCGTCGCGGTCCGGTTCGGCGTGGCGGATCAGCATCAGCGACGACCTTAGGACCACTCACCGGCGAGCAGCGCCTCCCGGATCGCTTGCACGGTGCCGTCCTCGGGTGCCGGCACCGTCCCGACGGCCGCGCCCGCGGCCAGCGTCAGCGACGAGGTCAGGATGATCGCGGGGGCGGCGCGCGCCTCGTCGAGCGAGATACGGCGCTGCTCGGGTTGCAGCCCCAGCGACGGTGCGAGCTCGAGCAGCCGCGCCCGGGTGACACCCGGCAGGATCCGCCCGTCGACCGGCGGGGTGATCAGCCGCCGGCCGTCGAGCATCCAGACGTTGGCCCAGGCGGCCTCGAGCACCGCATCGTCTTCGTCGACGAGCAACGCCACGCCCTCCGGGACTGACAGCCGCGTCCGGTCACACCACTTGTGGTCGCCCTGCCCGCCCGGCAGCGTGAGCGGCGTACAGGCCCACCGGCGAGCTCGCTGGGGGTCAAGCGGCGACGTCGTCAGCGCGATCCGCAGCTCGGCGGGGAACGGCACCGCGTCGACGCGCAGCCGATGGGCGCCGGTCAGCCCCCGGGTCCGCTGGTTGACCTGATCGTCGAGTCCGGGCGGCAGCGAGCGGTCATAGAGCCCGGCGACCGAGGCGGCCAGGCGCGCCAGATGGCGGTCCCGTGCCTGCACGCGACCGTCGCGGACCAGCAGCGTCTCAAACACTCCCGCAGACCGATCGGGCGACGTCATCGGACGCGGCCGACGGTGACCGTGGTCCCGATCGCGGCGGCGATCGGCCGGGCCTTGAGCAGCGCCTCCTCGAGCTCGCGCGCGGGGTCGGAGTCGGCCACGATCCCGCCGCCGGCGCCCAGCCACAGGTGGCGGTCGCGGAGCTCGAGCGTCCGGATCGCCACGCTCAGCTCGAGCCCAGCGACCGGGCTGGCGTAGCCGATCGCGCCGGTGTAGACCTCGCGCCCGGTCAGTTCTGACTCGGCGATCACGCGCAGCGCCCGCACCTTCGGCGCGCCGGTGACCGAGCCGGGCGGGAACGTCGCCCGCAGCACGTCGGCGTTGCCGACGCCGTCACGCAGCTGGGCGCGCACGTGGGAGACGAGGTGCCAGAGCCCGGGGAGGGCCTCGGCGGTCGGCCAGCGCGGCGCCCGCACCGACCCATAGCGGGCCACGCGTCCCAGGTCGTTGCGCATCAGGTCGACGATCATCACGTGTTCGGCGGCGTCCTTGGTCGATGACCGCAGCCGCTCCAGAGCCTGCGCCGCCGCGAGCGGGTCCTCGGGGCGCGGCGCGGTCCCCTTGATCGGCGCGGTCACGAGCTCGTCGCCGCGCCGGCGCAGGAACAGCTCGGGGGAGAGGCTGGCGATCGTGCCGTGGGGCGTGTCGAAGCTGGCCGCGTACCCCGGTTCGGTGTGTTGCAGGGCGCGCTCCAGCAGTTCGGCGCCGGTGCCGTCGAAGCTCGTCTGCAGGCGCAGACACAGGTTTGCCTGGAAGATCTCGCCGGCGGCGATCCGCTCCCGGCAGTCCGCCACGGCCGCCAGGTGATGCGCGGCCGCCGCCCCGTCCAGGTGCAGCGGTGGGGGTGGGTCGGCCCGGGGACGGTGCCCGCCGGGGCGATCGCCGGCGCCCAGCAGCGCCCGGAGGTGGCGCAGGCGCCGAGCGAGCTCGGCGTGGCGCTCTGCGCTGGCCAGCGCCTCGAACCACCATCGTCCATCGGCGTCGCGGCGCAGCACGTTGTCGTAATAGGCGAGGTGGAACTCGGGCATCGGCACGGGTCGCGGCGGACCCTCCGGAACCCGCTCGACGCGGGCCCCGAGCCGGTAGCCCAACCAGCCGAACCAGCCCCCGCCGACCGCGCCGACCGCGCCGGCGCCCGCGGTGCCGGACGGCGCGACGGCCGGCAGTCGGTCGAGGATCGCGAACGGGTCGTCGTCTGGGTTTGCCACCGCGACCGGATCGGAGCTGATGATCGCGCCGCCGCCCGCCCAGCGGCCGGTGAGCGCGAACGGCAGTCGCTCGGCGCTCAGCAGCGCGAGCACCTCCCGGGCGCAGCGGTCGCCGTGCAGCGGCTCGCGCAGCAGCCGGGCCGTCGGGCCCGTCGGCGGGCCGGAGGCTGATGTGGGCTTGACCGACACCCCGGGGATCATGTACCAATTCGTCTAATGAGTGCCACTGTGATCGATGGCAAGGCAATCGCTGAGCAGGTGCGCGCCGAGCTGCGCGACGAGATCGCGGCCTGGGTCGCCGGCGGAGGCGCGCGCCCCGGCCTGGCCACGGTACTGGTCGGCGAGGACCCGGCCTCGGCGGTGTATGTCGGCGGCAAGCAGAAGGCGTGCGCCGAGGTCGGGATCGACGGCTTCGCTCACGATCTGCCCGCCGAGAGCACCCAGGAGGAGGTGGTCGCAGTGCTCGCCCGGCTCAACGCCGATCCGCGCGTCTCGGGGATCCTGCTGCAGCTGCCGACCCCGGAGCACATCGACGGCTCATACCTGACGACGCTGATCGAGGCTGCCAAGGATGTCGACGGGCTCACGCCGGTGTCGGCCGGACTTCTGGCCAAGGGCCTGCCGGGGCTGCGACCCTGCACGCCCGCCGGGGTGATCGAACTGCTCAAGCGCTACGACGTCGCGCTGACGGGCGCCGAGGCGGTGATCGTCGGACGCTCTGATCTGGTTGGCAAGCCGGTCGCAGCGCTGCTGCTAGCCGAGAACGCGACCGTGACCACGTGTCACTCGCGCACCCGCGAGCTCGAACAGGTCTGCCGGCGCGCGGATGTCCTGATCGCCGCCGTCGGGCGACCCGAGATGGTCAAGGGCAGCTGGATCAAGCCGGGCGCGACGGTGATCGACGTCGGCATCAACCGCACCGATGCGGGCCTGGTCGGCGACGTCGAGTTCTCCTCCGCGGCCGGGGTCGCGGGGCTGATCACGCCGGTGCCCGGCGGGGTCGGCCCGATGACGATCGCGATGCTGCTCGGCAACACGCTGCAGGCGGCCCGGGCCCAGGCCGTGGCGTAGCCGCGGACCCTAGTGGGCGAGGACGGCGTCCAGGGCGTCGAGCACGCGCGCGGCCACCTCGACCCGAGCGTTGTCGCCCATCAGGCCGATCCGCCACATCGACGGCGCGCTCGGTCCCAGACCGCCGCCGATCTCGATCCCATGCTCGCGCAGCATCCGGGTCTGCACGTCCTTGGCGTCGACGCCCTCGGGCACGCGCACCGCGGTCAGCTGGGGGAGCTGCACTTTGGGGTCGGCGAGCAGCTCCAGGCCGCGCGTGCGCAGGCCGGTCTGCAGGGCGGCGCCCGCCTGGGCGTGGCGTTCCCAGCGCGCCGGCAGACCCTCGGCGAGCGTCTCGCGCAGGGCCTCGTGCAGCGCGTAGATGTGCAGCACCGGCGCCGTGTGGTGATAGGTGAGCGGCCGCTTGACCCAGTAGTCCGACAGCAACTGCAGGTCCAGCGAATACGAAACCGGATGGGTGCGGGCCCGGATGCGCTCCAGCGCCCGCTCCGAGACCGCCAGCGGCGACATTCCGGGCGGCGCGGCGACGCACTTCTGCGAGCACGAGTAGGCGTAGTCCACGCCCCAGCCGTCGAAATCGAGCTCGACTCCGCCCAACGAGGTCACGCAGTCGGCCATCAGCAGCGTGTCGCGGTCGCGCAGCGCCGCCCCGAGCTCGGCGAGCGGATGCAGGGCGCCGCTGGAGGTCTCGGCATGCACGACGGCGACCATCCGCGCGCCGGGATGGGCGTCGAGCGCCGCCAGCAGGTCGTCGTTGGGCACCGCCTGCCCCCAGTCGGCCTCGACCTCCACGACCTCGGCCCCGAGCCGGCGGGCGATCTCGACGATCCGCCGGCCGAAGAAGCCGTTGACGCCGACGATTGCGGTCTCACCGGGCTCCAGCAGGTGGACGAGGCCGGCCTCCATTCCCGAGGTGCCGGTCGCCTGCAGCGGCAGCGTCAGGCCCTCGGCGATCTGATACACGGCGCGCAGCATCGTCACCACCTCGGCGTTGATGTCGGCCAGATCGGGGTCCATGTGGCCGAGCATCGGGCGTTGCATGGCTTCGAGTACGGCCGGGGAGACGTTGGCGGGTCCGGGGCCGCAGAGCAGCCGCTCGGGCGGGTTCAGGCGAGCGATGGAATCGGGCATGGCGCGCAAGCCTAGTGCCTCGGTTGAAAAATTTGGTGGCAGCCTCGCGGCTCAGCCTCAGCCAGCGTGTGGGTCGTAGGCGAGCGGGTCGTAGGGCAGATCGGGGTGCTCGCCCGGCTCAGACAGTGAATAGGTCCGCATCCGTCCGGCCTCCTCGTCGAAGGCGACCGCGCTGGTGAGCGTATACGGACCGGCGGGCGGCGAGCGTTTGACCGTCTCGGCCAGGCGCTTGGAGATGTAGGCCAGGGCGGTCATCGCCCGCACGCGGCCGGTGAACAGCTCCTGGCCGACGTAGACCGCGTTGTCACGCAGCGCCTCGGCGAGCGGGGGCGGCGCGTCGGGCGTCTTGCCGGCGTAGCTCTTCGCCCACGTGGCGAGCTCGTGCGTGGTGCGGTCGATGATCGCGATCCGGGTGTAGAAGCCGTAGAAGACCTGGTGCAGCGCGTCGGCCTGGTCGCGCTCGGGGATCTCGGCGAGGTAGGAGTCCAGGGTGTCGATCAGCGACCCGCTGCCGACCCCGTCCTGTTCGTCGGCGGACATCGTCATACGGTCTCGGACCGTCGCGGTGGCTGTCAAGAACTCGGGCGTTTTCCAGATCCGGCGCGGGCGGCCGAAACGAACGCCCGCGCCAGGGGGGAGGCGTCCGGCGCTCGGGTGACGGCGACCAGCTCGGCGTCGGGCGCGCCGGTGAGCGGCCGGTAGGTGACGCCGGGCAGCGCCAGGTGCGAGACGGAGTCGGGCACCGGCGAAACGCCGATCCCGGCGGCCACCAGTCCGATGATTGTCGTCATCTCGGGCGCGTACTGGACGATGTTGGGCGACGTCCCGGTGGCGGCCAGGCGCCCGGTGATGAGGTCGTGAAAGCCCGGCGCCTGAGTGCGCGGGAACAGCACCAGCGGCTCGGCGGCCAGCCGCCGCAGCGGCACCCGGCGCAGTCGCGCCAGCGGGTGGCCCTCTGGGATCGCGGCGATCGTGCGTTCGCGCAGCACCAGCTCGATGCGCAGGCTCGGGTCCTCCTCGATCGGCGCCCGCACGAGGCCGACGTCGACCGAGCCCGTGGTGAGCGCGCGCAGCTGCTCCACTGTGGAGCGCTCGCGCAGCTCGACCTGCACGTCGGGACGCGCCCGGCGGAAGCTCTGCACCGTCTCGGGCACGATCGAGAGCAGCGCGGATCCGACGAACGTGACCTGCAGCAACCCGGCCTGCCCCGCGGCGATGGCGCGCGCGGTGGCCGTGGCCACGTCGAGCTCGGCCAGCATCGCCCGGGCGTCGCGCAGGAACGCCTCGCCGGCCGGGGTCAGCTCGACCCGGCGGCGGGTGCGGGCCAGCAGGCGGCAGCCGAGCTCACCCTCCAGCGCCGCGATCTGCTGGCTCAGGGGCGGCTGGGAGATGTGCAGCCGCGCGGCGGCGCGGCGGAAGTGCAGCTCCTCGGCGACGGCGACGAAGTAACGCAGCTGGCGAAGTTCCATGGTCGGGTCAGGGCTCGATCCGCTGATTCGAATTCCAGATCAATAGATCCTAATTCGATATTGGACAGGATCAAGGGACCCGCTTAGCGTGGGGGTCTGTGTCGTTCCTGCTGACGTGTCCAAACTGCGGCGTGCGTGAGGTGACCGACTTCGGCTTCGGGGGGGAGATCTCCGCCCGACCGACGGCCGCGCCCAGCTTCCGCGAGCTGAACACCTACAACTACTTCCGCCGTAACGTCGCCGGCGTGCAGCGGGAGTGGTGGTTTCACCGCTCGGGCTGCCGCGCCTGGTTCATCGCCGAGCGCGACACACGCACCAACGAGGTCAAGTTCACCGCGCTGCCCGGCGACGCCCCCGGCGATCCCGATCCCGCCGGCGAGGCCGGAGTGACCGCCGTCCAGGCCGGAGGGGACCTGCTGTGAGCCGCCTGTCGCCGCAGCCGGGCGAGCGGATCGACCGCTCCAAGCAGGTCACGTTCACGTTCGACGGCAAGCCGGTGACCGCCTACGAGGGCGACACGATCGGGTCCGCGCTGTACGCCGCCGGACGGCGCATCTTCAGCCGCAGCTTCAAGTACCATCGCCCCCGGGGGCTCATGTGTGTGTCGGGTTCGTGCCCGAATTGCATCTGCTCTGTGGACGGCGCACCTGGTGCGCGGGCGTGCACCGAGCCGGTCCGCGAGGGGATCGAGGTCAAGCACGTCAACGCCCTGCCCTCGCTCGAGTTCGACGCGATGCGCGCCACCGACCTGTTCGCAGGCCCGTTGATGCCGCCCGGCTTCTACTACAAGACGTTCATCCGCCCGCGCAAGCTGTGGCCGGTGTACGAGAAGATTCTGCGCAACGCGGCCGGGCTGGGCAAGCTGCGTGAGTCCCAGCCCGAGCGCGAGTGGCGCACCGAATACCGCCGCCGGCACGCCGATCTGCTCGTCGTCGGTGGTGGCATCGCCGGCCTGAATGCCGCAATCACGGCCGCCGAACTGGGTGCCGACGTGGTGCTGGCCGATGAGGGCGCAGAGCCCGGTGGCCAGCAGCTGATCGAGCCAGATCCCCGGCCGATCCGCGAGCTGGCCCAGCGAGCCCGCGATGAAGGCGTCGAGATCCTGGAGCGCGCCTCCGCGCTGGGCTACTTCGATGGCCTGGTCGCGGTCTGGCAGGGCGACACGATGCACCAGGTGCGCGCGGCGCGCTCGGTGTTCGCGACCGGCGCGATCGAACAGCCGCTGGTGTTCGCCGGCAATGACCTGCCCGGCGTGATGCTCGCCGGTGGCGCGCGGCGCCTGGCCTCGCTGTACTCCGTCAGCCCGGGCCGGCGGGCGGTGATCGCGACCACGTCTGACCGCGGGCTGCACGCGGCGGCCGCGCTGCGCCGCGCCGGCGTGCAGATCGTGGCCGTCGCCGACCTGCGCCCGCAGACCAACGAGCTGGGCCGTCAGCTGCGCCGCGACGGAGTGCCGGTGTTCGCCGGGCACACCGTGATCGAGGCTCGCGGGCGCAAGAGCGTCGAGCGGGCGGTGATCGCGCCCGTGGGCGGGATCGGTGGCGGCGACGAGCATCCCTTCGACTGTGACCTGGTCGTCGTCTCCGGTGGCACGATCCCCGCCAGTTCACTGCTCCTGCAGGCCGGTGGGCAGAGCGCCTATGACGCCGCTCGCGGTCACTTCGCGGTCACCGAGCTCCCAGACGGCGTGTACGCCGCCGGCGAGGTGGCGGGCGCGGACTCCGATGAGGCGGCCGCGATCTCGGGCGAGCTGGCGGGCCGCGAGGCCACGCACTCGCTATCGATCTCCGGCCACTCGGATGAGGGCTCTGACCAGCGGATCACCGAGATCCGGGCCCAGCTCAGCGACCAGCCGGCCGTCGATCTGGCCCTGGCGCCGCCGGTTTCAGGCGCTGACCGCGGCGGCAAGTGCTTCGCCTGCCTATGTGAGGACGTGACCAGCAAGGACGTGCACCTCTCGATCGAAGAGGGCTATGACTCGATCGAATTGTCAAAGCGATACACGACGGTGACGATGGGCCCCTGTCAGGGCCGCATGTGCCAGCTGCCGGCGGTCCGCCTGATGGCCCAGGAGACGGGTCAGAGCCTCAGCGACGTCGGTGTCACCACCGCCCGGCCGCCGTGGGTGTCGGTGCCGATGGGGATTCTCGGTGGCCGTCCGGTCGAGCCGGCGAAGCGTTCGTCGATCCACGGCAAGCACCGCGCGCTAGGCGCGACGGTCAAGTGGGCCGGCGACTGGCGCCGGGCCTATGACTATGGCGACCCGCAGGGCGAGGCGCTGGCCGTCAACCGGGCTGCGGGCCTGATCGACGTCTCCACGCTGGGCAAGCTGATCGTCCGCGGACCCGACGCCGGAGAATTTCTGGACCGCCTGTACCCCAACCGCTTCTCCAACCTCAAGCCCGGCCGGATCCGCTACGGCGTGATCAGCTCCGATGCTGGGCGGATCGTCGACGACGGCACGATCTGCCGGATCGATGAGGAGACCTTCTACGTGACGACCACGTCCAGCGGCGCCGGCGCTGTCGAGGAGTGGTTCGGCTGGTGGCAGGCGGCCTGGGGCGACCGCGTCCACCTGACCGACCTCACGCAGGGCCTGAGCGCGGTCAACCTCGCCGGGCCCCGGGCGCGCGAGATCATGGCCGCGGTCACCGACCTGGACTGCTCCAACGAGGCGTTCGCCTATCTCGACGGCAAGCAGGCGAAGATCGCGGGCGTCGAGTGCCTGATCCTGCGGATCGGGTTCGTGGGCGAGGTCGGCTATGAGATCCATTTCCCGGCCGCCTACGGCGAGCACGTCTGGGATGCGCTGATGACCGCCGGCGAGCCGCACGGACTGCGGCCGTTCGGCCTGGAGCCCCAGCGGATCCTGCGCCTGCAGAAGCTGCACATCCTCGTCGGCCAGGACACCGACTCGGAGTCCACGCCGTTCGCCGCCGCGATGCCGTGGATCGTCAAGCTCGACAAGGAACAGGACTTCATCGGCAAGTGGGCGCTACAGCACTACGCCCAGCAGACGCCGACGACCTCGCTGGTCGGGTTCACGCTGGCCAACGGCGACGTGCCGACCGAGGGCGCGGTGGTGATCGACGAGCACGGAACGCCGGCCGGGCAGGTGACCAGCTCCCGCCATTCGCCGGTGCTGGGTCGCACGATCGGGATGGCCTGGGTGCCCGAGGCGCTCGCTCACGACGGGGCGATGATCACGATCTCCGACGAGGGCCGGACGCTGAGCGCCGAGATCCAGACCAAGCCGTTCTATGACCCCGACGGCGAGGTGCTGCGCTCGTGAGCCTGGCGTTTCTTACTCCCCAGGCCGGTGACGGCATCGTGGCTCGCTCGCCGATGGAGTCCATGGCGCGGGCCGCGGGGGCCCGGTTCGAGGTGCGTGACGGCTGGAACGTCGCCGTCGAGTACTCGCAAGCCCCGTCGCAAACGGTGGGTTGGGCGGACGTCTCGCATCTGCCCAAGCTCGAGCTCCAGGGGCCGGCGGACGCGATTGAATCGGCGGCCGGAACCGAGTTGACGTTCGGCACCGCGGTGCTCCAGGACAACGCGTGGTGGTGCCGGCTGACGCAGACGCGAGCGCTGGTGATCGGGGCGCGGCCGACCGTCGATGGGGTCGACACCGTCGATGTCAGCTCGAACTTCGCGGCGCTGACCCTCACCGGGCCGCTTGCACGCGAAACGTTCGCCCGCTTCTGCGCGCTGGACCTGCGACCCGCGGTCACGCCCGTCGGCGCGTTGCGTCCCGGCTCGATCGGTCGCCAGCCCGGGATCCTGGTCCGCGAGGCGCAGGAGCGCTACCTGTTCCTGTTTGGGTGGGCGACCGCGGAGTACATGTGGTCGGTGGTCGCCGACGCCGGCGAGCATCTCGGCGGGCGCCCGATCGGACTCGACGCGTTAGCAGCGCTCGATGCTTGACATCTTCCGCAAGCGCCGGATGTGGCGCCGGCAGTCCGAGCTCAAGAGCTCGTATGACGTCGTCATCATCGGCGGCGGGTCGCACGGCCTGGCGACCGCGCACTACCTGCGCGAGCAGGGGATCACCGACGTCGCGATCCTGGAGAAGCGCTACATTGGCTCCGGCGCCGCGGGCCGCAACACCACGATCCTGCGCTCCAACTACAAGACGCCCGAGGGTGCCCGCTTCTACGACGCCAGCGTCAAGCTCTACGAGGGGCTCTCCCAGGACCTGAACTTCAACCTGCTGTTCTCCCAGTGCGGACACCTGACGTTGGCCCATGCCGACCGAGCGATGTTCGTGATGGCCAACCGCGCCGAGGTCAACCGCCTGCAGGGCATCGACTCGCGCCTGATCTACCCCGACGAGATCAAGCAACTGGCGCCGGCGATGCAGGTCGACAACCCGAACGCCGTCTTCCCGATCATGGGCGCGCTGTATCACCCGCCGGGCGGCATCATCCGCCACGACGCCGTCGTCTGGGGGTTGGCTCGCTCAGCCGACCAGGGCGGCGCCGAGATCCACCAGAACACCGAGGTGCTGGGGATGGAGCGCTCGGGCGCTCGGATCACCAAGGTCAAGACCAACCGCGGCACGATCAACGCCGGCCAGGTGCTCAACTGCACCGCCGGCTGGAGCACGCTGATCTCAGACATGGCCGGCGTGCCGCTGCCGATCACCACCCACATCCTGCAGGCGTGCGTGACCGAGCCGATGAAGCCGCTGCTGGATGTGGTGATCGTCTCCTCGCAGATGCACGTCTACCTCAGCCAGACCGAACGCGGCGAATTTCTGATGGGCGCCGAGATCGAGCCCTGGACCACCTACCGGATGCAGGGCACGCTGAACTTCTTGCAGGACGTCTCCCGCCACGCCCTGGAGTTGTTCCCGCAACTGGAGCGCGCGCGCATGCTGCGCAGCTGGGCGGGACTGTGCGACCTCAGCCCGGACTACAGCCCGATCCTCGGTCAGACCGAGGTCGAGAACTTCCACGTGTCCGCAGGCTGGGGCACGTATGGCTTCAAGGCGGCGCCGATCGTCGGCCAGACGCTCGCCGAGCTGGTCGCCACCGGCCGCCAGCCCGACCTGATCGAACCGTTCAGGCTGGAGCGGTTCTACGAGGACAAGCTCGTCTCCGAGCTCGCCGCAGCGGCCGTCAGCCACTAGAGCAGCACCCGAGCCGTACTCACACCGAGGGAGAGAGAACATGAAGTCAAGCCTTGAGATCGCCCAGGAGGCGGTACTGGAGCCGATCGACGCGATTGCCTCGGCGGCCGGGCTCGAGCCCGACGAGATCGAGCCTTACGGCCGCTACAAGGCCAAGATCGACCTGTCGGTGCTCAACCGCATCCAGGACCGTCCCGACGGCAAGCTGATCTGCGTCACCGGCATGACCCCGACCAAGGCCGGCGAGGGCAAGACGACGACGCTCGTCGGCCTCACCCAGGGCCTCGGCGTGATCGGCAAGAACCCGGTCGCCTGCCTGCGCGAGGCATCGCTCGGCCCGGTGTTCGGGATCAAGGGCGGCGCGGCTGGCGGCGGCCTGACCCAGGTCGTGCCGATGGAGGACCTCAACCTGCACTTCACCGGCGACATCCACGCGATCGGCGCCGCCAACAACCTGCTGGCTGCGATGATCGACGCTTCGATTCTGCACGGCAATCCGCACAAGATCGACGCGTTGCGGATCGGCTGGCGCCGGGCTGTGGACATGAACGACCGCGCGCTGCGCCAGATCGCGGTCGGGCTCGGTGGCCGCCCCAACGGCTATCCCCGTGAGACCGGCTTTGACATCACCGCGGCCTCGGAGGTAATGGCGATCATGGCGGTGGCCCGTGACCTCCACGACCTGCGCGAGCGGATCGGGAGGATCACCGCCGCGTACTCGTTCGATGGCGCCAGGGCGATTACCGCCGAGGACCTGGGCGCCGCGGGCGCGATGACGGTGCTGCTCAAGGACGCGCTGAAGCCCAACCTGGTGCAGACGCTCGAGGGTCAACCGGTGCTGATGCACTGCGGGCCGTTCGCCAACATCGCTCACGGCAACAACTCGCTGATCGCCGATCAGGTGGGGATGAAGCTCGGCGACTACGTCGTCACCGAGTCGGGCTTCGGCGCCGACATGGGGATGGAGAAGTTCTTCGACATCGTCTGCCGCTTCGGCAAGCTGACCCCGTCGGCGGCCGTGCTGGTCACCACCGTGCGGGCGATCAAGCACCACTCCGGCGTCCAGGACGATCCGCGCGTCGACCGCGCGGCCAGCCTGAACGCGATCGAGGTCGGCTTCGCCAACGTCCGCCGCCACCTGAAGACGATCAATACGTTCGGCGTTCCCGCCGTGGTGGCGGTCAACCGCCGCCCCGGCGACACCAACGAGGAGGTGGAACTCGTCAAGCGGCTGGCCAAGGAGGCCGGCGCCTTCGCCGCCGAGGCCAACGAGGGCTTCACCAAGGGCGGCGCCGGCGCGGCCGATCTCGCTGAGGCCGTGGTGGAGGCGTGCGAGCAGCCGAACACGTTTCATCAGCTGTATCAGGACGACGAGCCGATCCAGGACAAGATCGAGGCGGTGGCCAAGCAGGTCTACGGCGCCAAGGACGTCTACCTCTATCCCGAGGCGCAGGCCAAAATCGGCCAGTTCACCCGCGAGGGGCTCGGCCACTTCCCGATCTGCATGGCCAAGACCCACCTATCGCTGTCGGCCGACCCGACGCTGCTCAACGCACCGGAGAATTTCACGCTCCCCGTACGTGACATCCGCGCATACACCGGTGCCGGCTGGCTGGTCCCGCTGGCCGGCGATATCCAGCAGATGCCGGGCCTGGGCAAGACACCGGCCGCAATGAACATCGATATCGACGAGAACGGCCGCACGATCGGGCTGTTCTAATCGCCGGCCGCGGGTACTACTGTGAGCACTGATGGACGAGAACCCGTTGATCGGCGTCGCGTTCGGCCAGCTGCTTGACCAGCTGGCCGAAAACACTCCGGCGCCGGGCGCCGGCACCGCCGCCGCTCTGACCTGCTCGGTGGCGGCCGCGCTGCTGGAGATGACCGCCGCGTTTGATCCCACGCCGACGGGAACCGCCGCGACGGTTCGGGCCGGCGCGCTGCGCGAGCGCTCGCTGGAACTCGCCGAGCGTGAGCTGCACTCCTATCAGCCGGTGCTCGACGCGTTGCGGATGCCCAACGAGGACCCCAACCGCGCCGACCGCCTGTCCGGCGCGCTCGCCGCGGCGTCGGCCGCGCCGCTGGGGATCGCCTCGGTCGCAGCGCAGCTGGCGGGGATCGCCGCCGAGTGCGTCGACGGGGTCTCTGACCACCTCATCGGCGAGGCGATCGTCGCCTCCGAGCTGGCCGAGGGCGCCTGCCGCGCCGCCGGGCGACTGGTCCAGATAAACCTCGCTGGATCGCCCAGCGACCCCCGGCTGACCGAGGTCGCGGGGTTGCTGAAGGCGGCTGCCGAGGCGCGGGCCGAGACGCTCGCGAAGGTGTCGGGCGACTGAGACTGACAGTCCACGACCGGTCTGCCGCGTATGGTCCCGCCGCTGTTCGGGCTGCCGCTCGCGCGCGTGGCGCATCCGGTACGCGGAAACCCGCGGCGATGATCGGAGCGGGTGCGTGCTCGACAACCTCGCGGCCGTGCCGCGACTGAGCGCACTGGCCGCCGCTCGGCTCGGCGGGCGTCGCGCGTCACGGCGGCGCCGTCGCCCTGATCCTGCGACATCGACCAGTTCAAGCAGATCAACGACATCTACGGCCATCCGTTCGGCGACCAGATGCTGGGGCCGGGACCGACCGTGCCCGCGCTCGGCCGGCGCTGAGCGGCGGGTCAGTCCTCGGCCGGCGAGACCGAGCCGAGCAGGTTGTCCTGCACCCGCGCCAGATGGACCTCCATCCCTCTGACCGCGCGGCTGAGCTCGCGGGCGCAGATCGCGTCGACCAACTCCACGTGATCGAGTTGGTAGCGCGCGCGGCGCTCGCGTGAGTCGTTGCGGCGCTTGAGGTTGCCCCACAGTGCGCCCTCGCGGGCGTGCTCGATCACGCCGTACATGGCCCGCAGCAACGGGTTGCGGCTGGCCGCGACGATCGCGTGGTGCAGCGCGAAGTCCCAGGTCTCAAATTCGCCCGCGCTCTGCGCGGTCGCGCCGCCCTGCACGCAGCGGCGCAACTCGTCGAAGTCGCGCTGCGTGGCCCAGGCGACAACCAGCGGCATGATCTGAGGCTCGATCAACCGTCGCGCCGCCATCACGTCGGCGGGCCCGACCTCGTCGGCGGCGGCCAGCGAGCGATCGGTCCGGGGGGAGCCGGTGGCCTCTGGCGCGCGCAGGAACGTGCCGCGTCCGACCTCACGCGAGATCCGCCCCTCCGCCTCCAGCACGGCGAGGGCGTGGCGGACCATCGTGCGCGTGACGCCGAGCTCGGCGGCCAGCCGGCGCTCGGTCGGGAGCCGGCCGGCCGGCGCGGAGTCGTCGCGCTCGCATCGCGCAAGGATCCGATCGGCCAGATCGTGGCTGTAATAAGGCGCGCGGGGCGGTGCGGAGGGGGTGGCCATGGGTCGATCCTGACGCGCCCGTTCCGGCGCGCGCCGGCAGCCTCGCCACCAATCTTCCCTTTTTGCGACTCCCGGCAGTCGGATTTGCCTCCGGCGTTCTAGCTGTGTAGG
>JBPCPC010000182.1:0-7085 GCA_050999585.1 Solirubrobacteraceae bacterium
GCCGGGCGCCGATGCCCCGCCGGCGCGGCCTGCCCCGCGCTGCCCGGGCTCGGGCGCTGGGCGGACGAGCGCTCTCCGGCGTGATGTTGCACCCGGGCCGGGTGCTGGCGCTGGCGGCGATCCTCGCGGTGGCCGGCTGGGTCGCCGACACGCAGACGGCGGTTCAGTCAGACGTCACCAAGCTCGTGCCGACCAGCATGCCGGCGCTGCGCAACCTGACCACACTGGAGCGGGTGACCGGGGTCTCGGGCGAGATCGACGTGACCGTGCGGGGCTCAAACGTCGCGTCGCCGTCGACGTTGCAATGGATGATCGGCTACGAGAACGGCCTGCTGGCGCACTATGGCTACCTGGAAGCCAAGGGCTGCGCGCGCGCGACGCTGTGCCCGGCGCTGTCGCTGCCTGACCTGTTCTCTACCGGCAGCCAGTCGAGCGGCGACCGCACCCTGGACCAAGCGCGGATCAGTTCGCTGCTGAACTCCGTGCCGCCCTATTTCTCCCGGGCGGTGCTGACCAGCGATCACCGAGAGGCGACGCTCGCGTTCGGCATCCGCCTGATGCCGCTCGCCCGCCAGCAGCAGGTGATCGACTACATGCGCTCGCGGCTGCACCCACCGGCCGGCGTCAGCGCGGCGCTCACCGGGCTCCCGGTGCTCGCCGCGCAGGCCAATCAGGCGCTGTCCTCGACCGGGCGCCGCTTCCTGACCCTGATCGCCGCCCTACTGGCGGTCGGACTGGTGCTGCTGGTGGTGCTGCGCAAGCTCGAGCGGGCGCTCGTGCCGATGATCCCGATCGCCCTGGCGACCGGCTGGTCGGCGCTGGTTCTGTACCTGATCGGGATCCCGCTGAACCCGATGTCGGCCACGCTGGGCACGCTGGTGATCGCGATCTCGACCGAGTTCAGCGTGCTGCTGTCCGAGCGCTTCCGCCAGGAGCGCGCCGCCGGACACGAGCTGCACCAGTCACTGGTGCGCACCTACCGCTCCACCGGTGCGGCGGTGCTGGCGTCCGGGATCACGGCGATTGCCGGCTTCGGCGTGCTGATCTGCTCCAGCATCACGATGTTGCGTGACTTCGGCTTTGTGACCCTGATCGACCTGACCGTGTCGCTGGGCGGCGTGCTACTGGTGCTACCCGCGGTGCTGGCGCTGTCTGAACGCGGCGGCGCGTGGCAGCGAGCCCGGGCGCCGTGGCGCGCGCTCGCCGGCGCCGTCGATCGGCGCCGACGCGGGCCGAGCACAGCGTGAGCGAGCCTTCGGGCGGCGAGGCGACTCCGCCCGAGCGCACGCCGCTCACGCGGTTGGACCCGGACGCGGCACGGAGCGCCGCCGCGCCCGACGAGCCGCGAGCCGACCGGCCGGCGGAGCCCGAGCACGCGATCGACACCCGCCGCTATCGCTGGATGATCGGCATCTTCGGGCTGTGCCTGGTGGCGGCCGTCTCGATCTACCAGTTCGCCACCCACGGGGTCGGTACCACCGGGATCCCGGCCGGCCAGCCGCTGCGATTCTTCGCCGCCCCGCTGGCCGACAGCACGCTCGTCGGCGATCCGAACCTGAATCCCCCGTGTACGGTCGCCCGCCACGATCCCCGCGCGCTCAACGTCTGCCTGTTGGCTCACGAGGGACCGCTGGTGCTGTCGTTCTTCGTGCCCGGATCCAGCGAGTGCGAGCACCAGGTCGATGCGCTGCAGGCGCTCTCGCGGCGCTTCGCGCCCTCGGCCGTGCGGTTTGCCGCGGTCGCCGTCCAGGCCAGCCGCTCGGTCACGGCGAAGCTGGTTCGCTCTCATCACTGGACGATTCCGGTCGCCTATGACCGCGACGGCTCGGTCGGGGGACTTTATGGCGTCGCCATCTGTCCGATGGCCGAGCTGGCCTATCGTGGCGGGATCGTGAAGGCCCGGCTGATCGGCGATCAGTGGCAGAGCGGCAGCGCCCTGTACCCGCGCGTGCGGGCGCTGGTGGCCGCACGCCCCGCCCCGTGACCCAATCCGATGCCGGCGAGCCCGCGCCGCTGCGCCCGGCCTCGGGATTCGTCGCCGCCGAGGTGGCCGCCGAGTTCCCCGGCCTGCGCCTGGACTGGGTGACGCTCAGCGCCCGCCGCCGACCCAGTCCGCCGTCGCTGGTGGCGCAGCTGCAGCGTCTCGCCGGTCGCGTCCGCGGCGCGAGCGTGATCGCGATGCGCACCCAGCCGATCCCGCACGCCTACCGGGCGTTCTTTCGCCAGATCGGGCTGGACCCCGATGTCGATCGCATCCCCAGCGAACGGGCGGCGCTGCAGCGACTGCTCGACGGAGGCTTTCGCTCCGTCGACCTGATCGCCGACGCGTGCCTGCTGGCGCTGCTGGAGACCGGGGTCCCGGTATGGGCGCTGGACGCCGACGCGATCGACGAGCATGGTCTGGGCATCCGCATGGCGACCGCGGACGCGGTCGAGGGGGTCGGTTACCTGGCCGTGGCCGACGGCAGCTCGGTGCACGCGCGGCTGTTCGCCGATCCCGGTCAGCGGGCCGCGATCGGGTCCCGTACGCGGCGGGTGGCGCTGTTCGCCGTCGCCGTGGCCGGCGTCCCCTCGATCCACGTCGAGGAGGCACTGTGGCAGGGCGTGGAACTGGTCGGGAACGACCCGCGGGAGTGCTAAGGTGCCGCTCAGATGGGGGACCAGCTTTCCCAACTGATCGACGGGCCGTCGCTGGGGCAGGCCGCCGGTGTCTCGGCGCCACCGGCGGGCTATGTGGGCGTCGACGAACGGTCCGCGCGGCGCACCCTGCGGGCGCAGATAGCGCGGCTGGAGGGCGAGCTGGCTGCCGCGTTCGTGACCGCCTTCGAGATCGCCGCCCCGGCCCCGCTGCCGGCCGTGCCGGGGTCCGGCCCGCCGCGGCTGCTGAGCCTGGGAGAGCTCGAGGTGGTTCGCGACGAGCTCACCGAGCGTCTGCGCGACGCGCGGGTGAGGATCACCCGGCGTGCCGATGAGCAGGCCGAGCGGCGCGTGCTGCTCGAGCGCATGCTGCTGGAGCCCGGTCGCCACCGATTCACGCGAGTGTCGTGTCACGATCTCGGCGAACCCGGCTGCGGCGTCTGGCAGGTTCGCCCGCGGCTCGGCCTGATCGGGATGCTGATGGGGTGGTGGCAGGTCAAGCTCTCCTCCGGCTGTCCGTTAGCCGGGGGTCGCGTTCCGGCTCGGTGGCCGGCGCGACCCTGATCCAGTCTCACCGCCCGAGCCGACGGGGACGGCGATGCGCACGCTGGTGAGAACCGGCGCCGGCGCGATCCTCGTGCTCCTGATCATGTTCATCGGCAGCCTGGGCATGTGGGTGGGGACGCCGCTGCTGTGGCTCTGGATCGGCGCGCAGATCCAGGGCTCGACCGAGTCGCTGGGCGCGGCGCTGATGGTCGCGTTCGTCGGCGTGCTGCTGACCGTCACGCTGCTGGCATCGGTGCTCTCACGGCTGAGCGACATCTATCGCTCAAACCGGGTCGCCCGCGGTCTCGAGGATCCCGGTCACGTGATCCTCGAGGGCGTGCTCGTCGTCAGCGCGGGACTGACGATCGTCGCGTTCGCGGTCTGGTTCTTCTTCCTCGCCGGCACCAGTCCGGTGCCGATCGGGATTCAGATCTGAACCGGAGCGCCCGCGCGGGGACGGTGCCGGGACGTGCCGCGCTGGAAGCTGCGAGGCGCGTCCCGGCTCCAACGGCGGGCGCGGCTCAGGCCACGAGCTCCATCGTCGAGGATCCGGACGACTGCAGCGAGTGGGCCAGCAACTGGCGCTGGCGCTGGGTGAGCGTCCCCACCGGCTTGGTCTCGATGATCCGATTACGAGACAGGAACTTCCGGCATCTGGTGCTTCCCCAACGCCGCTGACTCATCAGCAGCTCTCCCACCGGCCAGCTGTTGGCCGCGTCGGGGCACTCGAGAATCACGTCCGCAGCAGAGACCTCACCGAGAGCGATCCGTCGCTTGATCGCTGCGCGCGCGAGCCTGATCTCATTGGCTCGACCGAGCGCGCGCAGCCGCTGCGGCTCGGGGGTCGTCAAGGCGGTTTGCGTCATGTAGCGCACCACTCCCTCTGGGTCTCAGGTCCGCACCTGCGGACGTTGTTCAACTTCGGCTACGGCCACCGAGCGTTGCCCGGGTAGGCAGACCCCGGCGGTCGGCTCTGCATCAATGACGAGCCGCAATGGCTCCGTTGATCGTGGCGGCCCGGCTGTTCGGTGTGTGCTTCTCCGCCCGGCGGTCCCCTTGGGGACCCCCCGGCCGACCACCACGTTGCGACGCTTGTGAACCTAGAACAACGACTCGGTCACAGCAATGTCACAACATCACTAGATGCGCTTAGAGCGCCTTTTTTCTGATTGACAGCGCTTGTGCGCAATCGGACAAGTCCGCACGGGCTCAGTGGCCGGTCGGCAGTGGCCCGTGCTCGGCCTCAAATGACCGCTTGACCTGTGCGAACACGTCCAGCGCCCGGTCGAGCGTTTCGCGATCGTGGGTCGCCATCACGCTCGTGCGCAGCAGCGCGCCGGCCGGCGGCACCGCCGGATGGATCGCGACATTGACGAACACCCCGGCGTCATACAACGCCTTCCACAGGAACACCGCCTTCCAGTCGTCGCCGACGACGACCGGGACGACGGTGGTCACAATCTCGCTGCCGTCGGCGAGCCTCGTCGGACGGACGACTTGGAAACCCAGCGCCGCCAGGCCGGCATGCAGGTAGCGGGCGTTGTCCAGGGTCCGGGCGAACAGCTTCGGGCCCTCGGGCGACCGGCAGATCCGGACTGCGGCGAGCGTCGCCCCCACCGCCGCCGGCACCGCCGCGGCGGTGAACATGAACGGTCGCGACTGGATGCGCAGAAATTCGATCACGTCGGCGGGTCCGGCGATCACGCCGCCACAGGAGGCCAGCGACTTGGAGAACGTCGCCATCCGCAGATCAACGCGGTCCTCAACCCCGAGCAGTTCGCTGCTGCCGGCACCGCGCGCACCCAGCACCCCGAGCGCGTGGGCCTCATCCACCATCAGCCGGGCGCCGAAGCGCTCGCTCAGATCGGCGATCTCGGGCAGCGGCGCGACGTCGCCCTCCATCGAGAAGACGCCGTCGACGACGACGAGGATCCCCCCGCCGTCGCTCTCGGCGGCGCGCAGGCGCTTCTCCAGCAGGTCGAGGCGGTTGTGCTTGAAGGCGCGCACCTTGGCGCCGGAGAGCAGGCAACCGTCGAGGATCGACGCGTGGTCTCCGGAATCGGCGATCACGGTGTCGCCGGGTCCGAGGATCGTGCCCAGCGCGCCGAGGTTGGCCTGATGGCCGGTGGTGAAGACCAGCGCGGCCTCGGTGCCCAGCCACTGGGCGAGCTCGTCCTCAAGCTCGAGGTGCAGGTCGATCGTCCCGTTGAGGAAGCGCGAACCGGTCAACCCGGTGCCGTACTTGGCGATCGCGTCCAGCGCGCCCTGCCGCACCCGCTCGTCGCCGGTCAACCCCAGGTAGTTGTTGGACCCGAGCATGATCCGCCGCCGGCCCTCCATCTCGACGACGGGCAGCGTCGGACCCTCGAGCACGCGGAAATACGGGAGCGCGTCGAGCTCACGCGCCGTCCTGAGCTGATCCAAGCGCTCGTGCTCGCGCGCCTTGGCGAAGACATCGATCATTGTCGGCATGGAAGCGACTGTAATCCTAACGACGGCCGTGGAGCCTTTGAACATGACCGCCAACGCTGTCACCATGTAACGCGATGTCTGCCCGGCCAAGCCAGGACTCCGATCTGACCACCGACGAGATCGCGCTCGCGGCAGCGGCCGGCGGGCTCGAGGAGCCCGTCGACGGCGTACCCGTGCTGGCCGAGGTCAGGACGCTCGAGCCGACGTCGCCGGCCTCCCTGCCCGTCGTTCAGGCGGCGGCGGTCGCGGCGACCGGCTTCGTCGCGGGCGCGGCGACGCTGGCGCTCGTGCGTCGCCACAACGCTCACAAGCTGGCCCGCGCCCGCGTGCGCGCTCCCCGCCGCGCGCTCGAGGCGCTGCCGATCGTCGGCACGCGCAGTTTCCTGGTCGACGTTCACCTGATCGCAAAGCCACCGGAGTGAGCGCCCGACCAGGTCGCGGCGCCGTCCGCGGTCGCCACGCCGGCGCCTACCCGATTGAGGTGCGGACCGAGGTGCGGCAGCGATGGGTTTTCCGCCTGTCGCTGCGCCGGCGCCTGGATGGCCTGTCGCCGGTCCGTGGCCGGGTGGTGCACCGGCTGCTGCATCGCGACGGCCGACCGGTAGCGATCCGCGTCGTGCAGCTCGCGAAAGACCGGGTTCTGTTCGGCGCCCGCGCCGACGACCGGGAGCTGGCCGAGTGGGGCATCGAGCGGATGCGTCTGGCGCTCGGCATCGACCAGGACCTGCGGCCGTTCTACGAGCGCTTCCGCTCTGACCCGCTGATCGGCCCGGCGCTGCGCGCCAACCCGGGCCTGCGTGTGTCGGGCCGTCCGGACCCGTTTGAGGCCTTAGCGTGGTCGGTCTGCGAGCAGCTGATCGAATACGAGCGGGCGGCGGCGATCGAGCGTCGCCTGGTGGCGGCGATCGGACGCCACTGCCCGGAGACGGGCCTGCGTGACGCCCCCTGCGCGCAGGTGATCGCCGACCAGGCGCCCGCCCGGCTGGCCTCGTTCGGTCTGTCGGAAGCCCGGGCGCTCACCCTCTCGCGCGCGGCTCGGGAGGTCGCATCCGGGCGCGTGGAGCTGGCCGCCGGTGATCACGAGAGCGGTTGGCAACGGCTGCGCCGGATCCGCGGGATCGGCGCCTGGACCCTGCAGACGCTGGCGCTCACCGGCCAGGGCCGGCTCGACCAGCTGCCGGCCGGCGATGTCGGTTACCTGAAGCTGGTGGGCCGGTTGTGCGCCGGTGGGGACCCCTACGCGCGCGCCACCGTGGAGGAGGTGGAGCGCTTCTTCGCCCCCTATAAGCCGTGGTGCGGCCTGGCCGGGCTGCACGCGCTGAGCGGGGCCGGGGGGGGCGCCAGGCTGCGTTTGACCGCCCGAAATTCGGCGTCATGGCCCAAAGAATAGGGGAGGGCGCCCGACAGCAAACGAGTGGGTTCACCGGGGA
>JBPCPC010000202.1:0-12407 GCA_050999585.1 Solirubrobacteraceae bacterium
CTGGGAACCGCCGACTGAGCGGGCTGTTCGGCGTTTGAACAGGGACGCGCCCGCCGTCCTCGCGCGGCAAGCTGGTGGCTGCTTGAAGGTCATCAGCTCGACAGGAGGACGACGATGCGCGTCAACGCGGGATTCTCTCGCTTGCTGCGCCTGGACGGGATCTGGGTGCGGCGGGTGCAGTTCAACGCGGATCGGGTGGTGGTGTGGGTCGCGCTGCGCCGCCGGCGGCTGCGCTGCCCGTTGTGCTCGTATTCGACGGCGCATCGCCATAACCGCCAGCAGGTCGAGTCGGTCTGGCGGCATCTCGATCTCGGGGTCTGGCGGCTTGAGCTTCGTGCTCAGCTGCGCCGGCTCGAGTGCCCGCAGCACGGGGTCAGGGTCGAGGGCGTTCCGTTCGCCCGGCACGCGAGCGGGTTCACCCGCGACTTCGAGGCGCTCGTCGCGTGGCTGGCCACGAAGGCCGACAAGACGACGATCAAGCGGCTGGTCCGGATCGACTGGGACACCGTCGGGCGGATCATCGCCCGCGTCTGCGCTGACGAGCTCGATCCTGATCGGCTGCACAACCTGTTCGAGATCGGCGTGGATGAGGTCAGCTGGCGACGCCAGCATCGATATCTCACGCTCGTCGCCGATCACATCCGCGGTCAGATCGTGTGGGGCACCGAAGGCAACAGCCAGGCGGCGGCCGACCGGTTCTTCAAGGATCTCGGGAAGTCTCGCTCGCACGCGATCGAGGTGATCTCCCTCGACATGGGCCCGGGCTATGCCAAGAGCGCCCGCGAGCACGCCCCCCCAGCGACCATCACGATCGACCCGTATCACGTGGTCGCGTTGGGCAACCGGGCGCTCGACGAGGTCCGCCGCGCCTACTGGAACGAGCTGCGCCAGGCCGGCGACCAGACCGCCGCCCGCCGGTTCAAAGACGCCCGGTGGTCGCTGCTGAAGGCGCCCAAGAACCTCAACGAGAAGCAGGCTGTCACGCTCCGTCGGCTGAAGGCCGCCGGCGGCGAGGTGTGGCGCGCCTACACCCTCAAAGAAGCGCTCCGGGCGATCTTCGCCCCCAGCCTGACCGTCGAGGACATCACCGTCCTGATCGACCGATTCATCAGCAAAGCGGTCCGCAGCCGCCTGGAACCGTTCGTCCGACTCGGGCAAACGATCCGCAAACACCGCGACGGGATCCTCCACGCGATCCGGCTCGGGATCAACCAAGGCCGGACCGAAGCGCTCAACAACAAGGTCCGGCTGATCACCCGCCGCGCCTACGGATTCCACAGCGCCAACGCCGCTCTCGCGCTCGTGATGCTCACCTGCGGGCCAATCACCGTTCAGCCACCCCACGAACTACACCCCTGAGCCCGATCCACCTACATCGATGCCGAGAGAGCCGCTTTTCAGACATTCGCGGTTCGCGATCTTTTAGGCCAGCAAACCGGAGTCGCGCTTTGCGGCTCGGCGGGGTGATCGCCGCCAGTCCGGTCAACCGCCCGGGCCAACGCACCGCGCGAGGAATGGCTGATCGTCAACGTGGCCCAAAGGGGCCGCGAGCATCCCAGCGACTACGGCGGCCGGATGACTCCGCCCCGCCCAGCGAATTTCCCAAACGGAACGCCAGAGGACGCCTACAGGTCGGCGGCGTAGTTGGCCAGCGACCGCTGGTAGCGCGGCAGGTGGGGCGCGAGCGCGGTCAGCGCGAGCGTCAGCGCCTCGCGCTCGCGGCCGTGATCGGCGAGCGCCAGCGCCAGGAACCCGGTGACGGCGTCGTCGAGCTCGTCAGACGGCTGATCGCGCTCGGCCCGCAGCAGAGCCAGGCTCTCGTCCGCGTCGCCGAGATTGCGCAGCGAGCTGGCCAACTGGATCGTCGCGCGCCGCCGGCGCAGACCGGTGAGCCCCACCGCCAGCGCCTCGCGGTAGAGCGGGACCGCCAGGTCCGGGTGACCGGTCGAATCCCGCGCCGCCCCGCGCTCGAAGGCGCCGATCGCGGAGCCCGGCCCGAGCTCGTCGGTCAGCCCGTCGACCGCCGTCAGGAAGTCCGCCTCGGCGCTGTCGTCGAGCGTCGCCCACACGGCGGCGGCGCGACGCTCCCAGTCTGGATCGGCGTCAGTAATCGCCTGTAGTCAAGCAGACCCGATTTGCCGCGTCAGGGCCCGGGTAGCCGAGAGGCATGCCCCAAGCACTCAACGTTGCAGACCTGAAACTCACCAGCCCGGCGTTCGATCACCACAAGCGGATCCCCGACAAGCACTCAGGCGATGGCGAGGACGTCGCGCCGGAGCTGCAGTGGACCGGCGTGCCGGACGGCACCCGGGCGTTTGCGATCGTGGTCCACGATCCCGACGCGCCGCTCGTCGACGGCTTCACCCACTGGGTCGCCTACGGGATCGCGGGTGACGCCCGCCGCCTGCCGGAGGGCGGCGGTGACGTCGTCAACGGCGTCAACTCGATGGGCAACGCCCAGTACAACGGTCCGGCGCCGCCGCCTGAGCACGGCAGCCACCACTACTACTACTGGATCTACGCGCTCGATGACGATGTGGCGCTGCAGCCCGGTCTGGACCGGCGCGCGCTCCTACACAAGATCGAGGATCACGTGATCGAGCAGGCGCGGTTGGTGGGCACGTTCTCGCACTGAGGGCCGCGGCTACGCGACCAGGTGCACGATCGCCACGATCCCGACGATCACGATCACGGCCCGCAGCACCGGCAGCGAGAGCCGCCGCCCGACGCGGGCACCGAGCACTCCGCCAAGCAGCGAGCCTCCGGCGATCAGGCCCGCGGGCGCCCACGCCACATGGGCCGCAAACACGAACACCACGCCGGATAGGAGGTTCACCAGCCCGGTGAGCACTACCTTGACCGCGTTGAGCCGCTGGACCTCGTCGTCCGCGGCCAGGATCAGGACCGCCAGTACCAGGATCCCCTGCGCGGCGCCGAAATAGCCGCCGTAGATGCCGGCGGCCAGCACGGCGAGCGTCGGGATCGGCCCGAGGCGCCCCCGAGGCCGCGGACCGCGAGCGGTGAGCAGCCGGGAGAGGCGCGGTTGTAAGACGATCAGCACCAGCGCGATGGCGATGAACACGGGCACGATGGCTCCGAACGCCGACGCCGGCAGCCTCAACAGCAGCACCGCGCCGATCACGCCCCCGGTCGCCGAAGCGCACGCCAGCGGCGCGAGTCGCGCGCGCTGGCCCGACAACTCGCGCCGGTAGCCCAGCGTCCCCGTTCCGAAGCCCGGTATCAGGCCGATCGTGTTGGAGACGTTGGCGACCACGGGGGAATAGCCGAACGCGAGCAGGACCGGAAACGTCACCAGCGTTCCGCTGCCGACAACCGTGTTGATCGTGCCGGCGAACATGCCGGCGGCGAAGATCGCAATCGCGTGCAGGGGGCTCACGGGGGCTCTACTGCCTCCGGCCCCGTCAGCCGGCTCGGGCGCTGGTCAGCCGCCGAGGCCCTTGAGGTCGCGCCAACGCTCCCGCGCGCGAATCACCTGCAGCGCGATCTCCCGCAGTTCGTCGCCCTGCTCGACGAATGCGGGCAGCGTCATCGACACCTGCACCTGATCGACGTCGCGCTCCAGCGTGATGCGGTGCTCGGCGGTCTCCTCGTTGCGCTCAAACGGCAGATATGACCAGCCGTCGGCGCCCGTGACCGGCGTCCTCGCCGGGGGGTCGCCGGCGCCGGTCTCGCGCTGATCGTCGTCGGCCGAGAACATCACGCGGCCCCCGTCCCGTTGCCGGTGGAGCTGCCGGTGTCCCGGAGAACCGCGGGTGCCGGCGGGTCACCGTCGGCGCCGGCGGCCGACGGCTCGGCGCGGTTCTGCACGAACTGAAAGCCAAAGCGGCCCTTCACGCACAGGTTGCCCCGGGTGATCGGATGATCAAGCGGCGACGTGACCTTCACGATCTCGTTGTCCTGCTCGTGCAGTTCCAGGCTGCAGCCGACCCCGCAGTAGGTGCAGATCGTCGTGGTCTTGGTCTGTTGACTCTCATCCCAGGTGCCGGCCTGGCGGCGGTCGAACTCGCTCTTGAACATCAGCGCGCCGGTCGGGCATACGGCGATGCAGTTGCCACAGTAGACGCACGCGGAGTCGGGCAGCTCGGTGGCGAACTCGGTCGCGATGCGCGCGTCGAAACCGCGCCCGGCCACGGCGATCGCGAACGTGTTCTGCCAATCGGTGCCGCAGCCCTCCACGCACTTGTAACAGAGGATGCACTTGGCGTAGTCACGGACGTAGAGCTCGTTGTCGATCTTGGGGGGTTGATGCACGGTGGCGGCCTGGCTGCCGTCGGGCACCTCGTGGTGTCCGGCGCGGATCCGGTCGCGCTCGCCTTCCTGCCACGGCGCGGCGGGCGGCCCGTAGCGCTCCGGGCGAGCACCGTACTCGTCGATCCAGCGAGCGACGTTGGGCGTCGTGGAAAGATCGACCGACTAGGCCAGGAACTCCAGCACCATCGTGCGGCTGTGGCGCACGCGCTCGGAGTCGGTCTCGATCTCCATCCCCTGCTCGACCTTGCGCGCACACGACGGCACCAGCACCCGCGAGCCCTTGACCTCGACCACGCAGGCCCGGCAGGCGTTCACCGGCGTCAGCGTCCGTTCCCAGCACAGCGTCGGGATCTCGATCCCCTGGCGCTGGGCCACCTGCAGGATCGTCATCCCTTCGCGGGCCTGCACCGTCTCGCCGTTGAGGGCGATCTCGACCGCGCGCGGCGGCGCGGAAACCTGAGCTCGGCTCATCCTGCACCTCCTGCTTCGAAGACATCCAACTTCACCAGCGCCGACTCGATCGCATCGGCCGCGGTCTGGCCCAGGCCGCAGATCGAGGCATCGCGCATCGACGCCGTGATCTCGTCCAGCAGCGCCCGCTCATCCGCGACCGAGCCGCGCGCCCGTCCGTTGGCCAGCCGGGCCAGCGATTCCTCCTGGCGCACGGTGCCGACCCGGCAGGGCACGCACTGGCCGCAGGACTCATCGCGGAAGAAGGCGGCGATCCGGCGCAGGATCGCCGGCAGGTCGACGGTGTCATCGACCACCATCACCACCCCCGATCCCATCGTCGTCCCCGCCTTGCGCGTAGCCTCGAACGACAGCTCCACGTCAAGCTCGTCCGGGGTCATGAACCGTCCGGCCGCGCCCCCCAGCAGCACGGTCCGCAGCGGTCGCCCGTCGGTCACGCCCCCGGCCAGCTCCAACAGGCTACGGAGACTGATGCCCATCGGGGCCTCGTACAGACCGGGTCTCGCGACTCGGCCCGAGAGACAGAACAGCCGCGTGCCGGTGGAGTCGGCGGTACCGATCTCCGCATAACGCTGGCCGCCCTCCACGACGATGTCCAGGACGTTGATCAGCGTCTCTACGTTGTTGACCACGGTCGGGCGCCGAAACAGGCCCGAGTCCACGGGGAACGGCGGCTTGTTGCGCGGCTCGCCCCGGTAGCCCTCGATCGAGTTAAACAGGGCGGTCTCCTCACCGCAGATGTAGGCGCCCGCGCCCTTGCGCAACTCGATGTCGAAGTTGTACTCGGTGCCGAGGATCCCCTGACCCAGGTAGCCGCGGGCCCGCGCCTGGACGATCGCCTCGACCAGCCGCTCCCACGCCACCGGATACTCCCCGCGCAGATACAGGTACCCCTGCTCGCAGCCGGTGGCAAAGCCGGCGACGGTCATCGCCTCGATCACGGCGAACGGATCGTGCTCGAGAATGACCCGGTCCTTGAACGTGCCCGGTTCAGACTCATCGGCGTTGCAGACCAGGTAATGCGGCCGCCGGGGATTACGGGCGACCGCGTCCCACTTGCGTCCGGTCGGGAACGCCGCACCACCGCGGCCCAGGAGCTTGGCGTCGGTGACCTCACGCAGCACGCCGGCCGGGCCGAGGTCAAACGCCGCGCGCAACGCCCCGTAGCCCCCGTGTGACCGGTAGCTGTCGAGCTTGTCCGGGTCCGCGTGGCCGATTCGGCGCAACAGGCGCAGGTCGCTCCCACCAGACTGGGGCACCGCCGGCGGGGGTGCCGGCGAGACCTCGCCCCCCGCCATCAGGCCCGTCAGCGCGTCGGCCGTGGCCGGCGCCAGCGAGGCCTCCCGGGGCTGCTCGCCGGCGACTGTGACCAGCGTGGCGGGGGCGCGCTCGCACAGGCCCAGGCAGGGGCTCTCCAGCCAGATCGCGTTGCCGTTGCCCCGGTGCGCGCCCGCTGGACCGACCCGCTGCTCCAGTTCGGCGCACAGCGCGGGCGCACCGCCGGCCAGACAGGCCACGTCGGTGCAGACGTGAGCCACCACCGGCGGTTGGGGCTCGAGCGAGAACAGCGCATAGAACGTGGCCACGCCGTAGGCCTCGGCCGGAGGGATCGTCAGGCGCCGGCAGATGTAATCCAGCGCGCCGGGGCTGATCCAGCCCGCGCGCGCCTGGACCGCGTGCAGTACGGGCAGCAGCAGGTGTCGCTGCGCTCGCGCCGCATGCCCGCCGTGAGCCACATGCTGGTCGCGGTCGGTGTCGGCGGTGGCTCCCTCCCACATGCTCCCGGGGAGACCCAGCACCTCATCGACCGCCGCTCGCTCACCCTCGCTGGGGGCGACGTCATGCAGGACGATGTCCATCAGCCGACCCGATCTCCGGACACGATCCCGGCGCTGATCGCCTCAGCGTCCTCCGAAGCCAGCGCTTGCACCCGGATCGCGGTCGCCTTGAACTCCGCCGTGCCGGACTTGGGGTCGGTGGCGTTGATGGTGAGCACGTTGGTCTGCACGTCGTCGGGGAAGTGCAGCGTCATGAATGCCAGGCCGCGCCGCAGCGAGCGCTGGATGCGGACCGGCGCGGTGACGGACCCCCGCCGGGAGGTGATCAGCGCCCGCTGCCCGTCGCTCAGTCCCAACTGCTCGGCGTCGGCCACCGACAGCTCCAGCTCCTCGGGGCGGCGCAGCGGCGAGCTGTAGCCCCCCGTCTGGACCCCGGTGTTGAAGGAGTCCAGTCGCCGCCCGGTGGTCAGCCGCAGCGGGAACTCTTCGCAGAGCTCGTCGACCGGCGGATCATCCTCGACGATGTGAAACGGGACCGGGTCATGCAGGTAGGGGTCATCCCAGAGCCATCCGTGCAGGAACGACTCACCTTCGCTCTGCTCGTCCCAGCATGGCCACTGAATGCCGCCGAGCTCCTCCAGCCGGGCGTAGCTCATGCCGGCGTGGTTGGGGGCCAGCGAGCGCAGCTCGTTCCAGACCTCCTCCGGCGACTGGGCGGGCCAATCCTGCCCGAGCCGGCGCGCCAACTCGAACATGATCTCCAGATCGTCCCGGGCTTGGCCTGGGGGCTTGAGCGCGGCGCGCACGCGCTGGACACGGCGCTCTGAGTTGGTGACCGTCCCCTCTGACTCACACCAGCTCGCCGACGCCGGGAGCACAACGTCGGCCAGTTCGGCCGTCGCGGTCCGGAAGATGTCCTGCACGACCAGATGATCCAGGCTCTGGAGCAGCTCCCGCACGTGACCGGCGTCGGCGTCTGATTGCGCGGGGTTCTCGCCCAGCACGTAGAGCGTCGTGAGCTCACCCCGTCCGATCGCATCGAGCATCTCGGTCATGTGCCATCCGTACTTCGGCTTGATCGGGGCGCCCCAGACGCGCTCAAAGCGCGCCCGCGCCTCATGGTCTCCCTCGATGTCCTGGAAGCCGGGGAGCCGATTGGGGATCGCCCCCATGTCGCCCCCGCCCTGCACGTTGTTCTGGCCGCGCAGGGGGTTGACCCCGGAGCCGTAGCGGCCGACGTGGCCACAGAGCAGCGCCAGATTGATCAGCGCGAGCACGTTGTCGACGGCGTTGTGATGCTCGGTGATGCCGAGCGTCCAGCAGATCTGCGCCCGATCGGCGCGGGCGTAGGCGTGGGCGACGTCGCGGATCACGTCGCCCGGGATCCCGGTCACCTGCTCAGCATGATCCAGGGTGTAGCGCTCCAGCCCGGCGGCGTAGACGTCGAAACCGGTCGTCGCCCGGTCGATGAACTCACGATTGGTCAGGCCGGCATGGATGATCTCGCGCGCCATGGCGTTGGCCAGCGCGATGTCAGTCCCGACATTGAGCCCGAGCCAGGTGTCGGCCCACTGCGCGGACGTCGTGCGGCGCGGGTCGACGACGTGCAGCGTCGCGCCGGCGTGCACTGCCTTGAGCACGTGGTGAAAAAAGATGGGATGCGCTTCGCGGGCATTGGAGCCCCACAGCAGGATCACGTCGGTGTCCTGCACCTCCCGATATGAGCTGGTGCCACCACCAGCGCCGAATACCGTCGCCAGACCGACGACGCTAGGAGCGTGTCAGGTTCGGTTACATGAATCGATGTTGTTGGTGCCGATCGCCACCCGGGTGAACTTCTGGGCGATGAAGTTGACCTCGTTGGTCGCCTTGGAGCAGCTGAACATCCCGAACGTGTCCGGACCGTGTCGCTCAACGGCGGCCCCGAATCCACCGGCGGCCCGGTCCAGCGCCTCGCTCCAGCTCGCCGGCCGCAGCTTCCCGTGCTCACGCACCAAGGGCTCTGTCAGGCGGGTGTATCTCATGCGAGTGATCCTTTCATCGTCGGTACGGCCAGGTAGAGAGATCGTAGTGTTTTGGGCAGCGCGGCGGCCGACTGCCCGGCTCCAGCGCGGGTGGCAGCGGAGGGGGGCATCTCAGGCGACCCCCAAGGTCTCGGCGAGCAGGCCGCAGCAGGCCCCGACCGCCCGCAGGGCGGGGACCTCGACACCGGTCAGGTCGGCCAGTTCGATCACCGCATCGATGATCGGGCCGCGCTCCAGCTGCTTGCCCGCGAGCAGGTCCTGCAGCGTCGACGTGCGGTGCTCGCCGACATTCTCGGCGCCAGCCATCCGCCGCTCCACCGAGACCTCGGGCGTCGCCCCCACGGCGTGGGCGACGGCGAGCGCCTCGTGCATCATCGTGCTCAGGAGCTGCCGCGTGGGCACGTCGCGGCACATCTCGGCGATCGTCGCGCGCGTGAGCACGCTGACCGGGTTCAGGGCCGCGTTGCCCATCAGCTTGATCCACACCTCGTTGCGCAGTTCGGATGCCTCCACCGGGCACTTCAGGTCGCCCGCGATCATCGCCTCACTGAAGCGCCGGCAGCGATCTGACCGCGAGCCATCCGGCTCGCCGATCGTGAACCGGGTGCCTTCCAGATGGCGCACCACGCCGGGGCCCTCGAGCTCGGTGCCGGCGTACACCACGCAGCCGATGGCGCGGCGCGGCGGGATCGCATCGCTCACCGCGCCGTCCGGATCCACGGAGCGGATACGACGGTCGGCGAACGGGCCATCGACGCCGTGGAAGTACCACCACGGGATCCCGTTCTGGGCCGCCACCACCGCCGTGTCGTCATGCAGCAGCGGCTCCAGCAGCGGCCCCGCGGTCGCGTAGCAGTTAGCCTTCAGTCCGAGGAACACGAAGTCGACCGGGCCGACCTCCGCTGGGTCGTCGGTCGCGGGCGGATGGGCTTCGAAGTCGCCGCGAGGCGACTTCACCCGGATCCCGTCGCGTCGTATCGCGGCCAGGTTCTCGCCGCGCGCGATCACCTGCACATCGGCCTCGCCACGGGTGAGGGCAGCAGCGACGTATCCGCCGATCGCGCCGGCGCCGAGAACCGCGATCTTCACCTCGAGCCCTGCGGGCCGGGCCAACGACGCGCAGCTGTGTCGCTCACCTTAAACCACCCTCTCGGCTAGGCTGGGATACAGAATACCTAGTACCAGGGGCTTGTCAACCATCGCGACTACCGGCTGCCTGATCAGACGGTCCGGCGTGCCGGCGCGCGACGCCACTCTGCACCGCGGCTTCGGCCACGGCCGCTGCCACCGCCTCGGCGACGTGCGGGTGAAAGACGCTCGGGACGATGTACTCCGCGTGGAGCTCGTCCTGGTCGATGACGCCGGCGATCGCCCGGGCCGCGGCCAGCTTCATCGGCTCGTTGATCGCGGTCGCTCGCACGTCCAAGGCGCCACGAAACACGCCCGGGAACGCCAGCACGTTGTTTATCTGGTTGGGATAGTCCGAGCGGCCGGTGGCGATGATCGCGACGTCGTCGCGGACCTCCTCGGGGCGAATCTCGGGCTCGGGATTGGCCATCGCGAACACGATCGCCCGCGGCGCCATCGATCGCACCGCGGCTGCCGTCACCGCCCCGGGCCCGGACACGCCGATCAGCACATCCGCGCCTGCCAGCAGCTCATCGGCCGTGCCGCGCACACCGTCGGGGTTGGTGAGCGCCGCGAACGCTGCTCGTTCGGGATCGAGTCCCGGGCGCCCCGCGTACAGAACCCCATCGACGTCACAGACGACCACGCGGGGAACCCCATGGGCCAGGACCATCCGGGCGCAGGCGATCCCCGCCGCCCCGGCCCCGACGACGACCACCCTGATCTCGGCGGGATCCTTTTCCACCACCCGCAGCGCGTTGAGCAACGCCGCCAGCACCACGATCGCGGTCCCATGCTGATCGTCGTGGAAGACCGGGATGTCCAGCTCCGCGGCGAGCCGGCGTTCGACCTCAAAGCACCGCGGCGCGGCGATGTCCTCGAGGTTGATCGCGCCGAAGGTGGGCGCCGCCGCCTTCACGAACGCCACGATCGCGTCCACCTCCTGGGTGGCGATGCAGAGCGGAAACGCGTCAACGCCGGCAAGCTCCTTGAACAGCATCGCCTTGCCCTCCATCACCGGCATCGCCGCCTCCGGGCCGACGTTGCCAAGACCGAGCACCGCGCTTCCGTCGGAGACCACCGCCACCGTGTTGCCCTTGATCGTCAGCGTCCAGGCCTTCTCCGGGTCGTCGCGGATCGCCAGGCTGACGCGCGCGACCCCCGGGGTGTAGACCATCGAGAGATCGTCCCGCGTCTTCACCGACACCTTCGAGACGACCTCGATCTTGCCGCCGAGATGCAACAGGAACGTCCGATCCGAGACGCTCAGCACCGAAACGCCTTCGAGCGCTCTGACCGCGGCCACGACCGCCTCACCGTGAGCCGCGTCGGCACAGGCCACGGTGACATCGCGCACCACCATCCCGTCCTGCACGCGCACGAGATCGATCGCGCCGAGGATCGCCCTCACGTCCCCGATCGCACCGGCCACCGCCGCGAATGACTTGGGCCGCTGCGGGATCTGGATCCGCAGCGTCAGGCTGTAGGACGCGGACGGGGCGAGGTCGTGGTCGATCGTCACGGAGATGGCGTCAGTTGACGTGGGTCATGGCAACTCGTCTCGCCGCCACCGGGCAACCCGATCGGTCTGTCGAAGGCCGCCCGCCGCCACGGTAACGGCAACCGAGAAGCCGCGCAGACCCACGCTATCCTAATCGAAGTGTCGGGTTCACGGCAAGCGATGAGCGCGCAGGGCGACAACGTCATCATCGCGACCATGGGCGCGGGGCTGCTGATTCTCCTGATGGGAGGTTTCGTCCTCTTCAGAGCACCGGTCGCGGTAGTTCTTGCTCCGGTGCCGCTGGTTCTGTTGTGCTTTGGCGCCGTTCGCAAAGACCTCCGACACGTGCGCAGGCACGGTTGGAATGTGGACGGCGGCAGCGACGGCCCCGAGGACGAGCGCAGGCGCCCCGGTCCCGACGAGCCCGCTCCGCAGGGTCCTTCCGGCGGCGGCGAGCAGTCCGACTGGGAGACGTTCGTCACCCAGTTCTGGGATCACGTCGACCGCCCGCCGGTCGCCTCGGAATGACAACGAGCGGCCCGCCCGGGGGCGGACCGCTTCATTGCCAGACCCTCCGGCGGCGTCACCAAGGCGAGCCGCCGGATCCGGCCGACCGGCGCGTCTGTCAGGAGGTCATGACCCCCTTCACCGCCGTGGAACGCTCGACCTCCGGCGAGGCGGCCGTCGCCGCTGCCCACTGCTCCCGCGTCGGCGGCTTGCATTTGAAGTACACGATGAGCGACGCGGCCAAGCCCATCGCCGCGCCGAACATGAAACCGCGTACCCAGTGAAACTGAGCCTGACCGTACAGCGTCCCGGTCATGACCAGCGCCGCCAAGCCGCCGGCGAAGCTGCCGCCGAGTGCCTTCCACGCGTACACCGAGCCGTAGTTGACGGCGTTGTTGTTCTCACCCCAATAGTCCGCCGTGGCTGCTGCCGTCATCGGGAAGTTTGCTCCTGAGAGACCGCCGGAGACGACCGCGCAGATCGCGAACATGACCGGGATGTGATTGATACCCGCGATCAGCGTCAGCAGCATGAATATGACATTGCCCAGGTAGGCGTAGGCCATCGTCCGTCGGCGTCCGATGAACTCGGAGATGTACCCGTACACCGGGCGGAAGAGTCCGTCGGCCAGCGCAAAGCCCGCCGCACCACCGACCACCGCCGCCGAGCCCAGGTGCTCGGCGGTGCCGAACACGTAGTAGTAGGCCACCCCGAACAGCGACGCGC
>JBPCPC010000205.1:0-15028 GCA_050999585.1 Solirubrobacteraceae bacterium
TCATCGCCGAACCACTCCACGAACTCATGCCAATTACGCGGATACTCGATCCCCGCCCGCGGATGCCCGTCAGTCACACCGTCAAGCTACAAACCGAGGGGGACGGAAGTGGATAGCCAGCTGCGCGCGAAGGAGGGCGCTCGTCCGGGTCGGGCCAGATGCTCGTGGCGTGCGAAGAGCAGGAGTGCGAGCCGGGCGCTCAACGCGCCTGCCCGTGCCGAGCCGACCATGCCTGTGTGCCCTTTCGCAATGCCTGGCGATGTGGTACTAAGCTCGGGCTAGCTGCCGTTCGGCTGCTCGGCCGAGCAGAACGCGCCAGTGTGCCGGCAAGCCGTTCTGCTCTGGTCAAGGGCGGGAGGGCGAGACGCTTCGCGCCAGGTGGTCTGATTGATCGTCATTCCGATCGCAGCACCTCGGCGACGGGGCGGTTGGCGCCGATTCGGGCGGGGATCGCGGTGAGCGCTGCGACGGCGATCAGGGTGCCTGGGATGACGGCGAGCAGCCATGGCAGCGGCGCGCTTCCTTGCCCTCCGTGATCGGCGAGGCGGTAGAGGCCTAGTCCCACAGGGATTCCGAGGCCTGCAGCGGCGAGCGCGGGGAACAGCTGGGCTGTCGCTAGTGCGGCGGTGATCTGGCGGGGCGTTGCGCCGAGCGTGCGTGCGAGGGCAGTGGAGCGTTGGGAGTCGATCACGGTGGTCCAGGTGGTGATGATCGTGCTGATCGCTGCGAGCACGATCATGATCGTGCTGAGCAGGAACACGAGGTGGCTGACGCGGTCGACGATGAATGTGCCGGGGAGCATCCCGGCGTGATGTTTGCTGCTGATGGCGGTGTTCTTGGTGTTGATCTCGTGTTGCATGATCAGGGTGACCACGATCATCGTGACCGCGATGCCGAGGCTCACTGCCGTGAGCACGGTTCGGCGGATGCGGCGGGCGATCAACCGCAGGGCCAGGAGCAGTGGCACGGGCAGCAAGGCCGAGAGCGTGATCAACCACGGCCGGCGGTGGGGCGGGTGCACGGATTCGGTGAGTGCGGTGATCGTGCTCGTGCGAGCGCCGCGGACCACGGGCGCGACAGTCGCCGCTGCGGCGACGATGACCGCCACGAGCACGATCAGCCCGGCGGTGGCGAGGGTCAGCGGCGATGAACTGGGAGTGCCGAGCACACCAGTGCCGGCCTCGATCAGCGTTGGGGCGAGCAGCCGGCCGGCGGTCAGGCCGAGGATCGCGGCTGCCAGCGCGAGCAGCAGGTTCTCAGCGAGCAGGATCATCGCGATCAGCCGCGGGGTAGCGCCGACGGCCTTAAGCAGTCCAACGCGGCGGGTCTGCTCAGCCATTCGGCCGCCGACCAGCACCGCGATCGTGGCGCTCGCCAGCACTCCCAGCAGCCAGCTGACGGTCAGCAGCACTCCCTGCTCGGTCGTGATCACCTTTAGATCGCCGGTGCGGATGTCCTGCCAGGACTCAAGACTCCACGCCTGCCAGGCCTGGCGCGATGGGAGCGGAGCGGCGTGCTCGGCAGCGAACGGCGGCGCGGTGCGAGGGTCTGCGAGCTTGAGGTTCAGCAGGTAGCCGGCCGGGCGGCTCATAGCCTCGACCCGCTGAAGGTCGGCGCCTGTGAGCCAGACCATCCCGAACCCTTCCGGGTAGACGGATTGACTGGTGCTCAACGCGATGCCGACGATCCGGAATACGCGGCCGGCCACGCGAATCGGCTGTCCGACGTGCACGCCGAGCGCGTCCGCGAATGCCCGCTCGATAACCACCCCGCCCGGCGTGACCCAGCGCCCCGCCGTCAACAATGGCTGGTCGACGGTTGCCTGCCTAGAGTCGCGTCCCTCGGCGAGCACCTGAACCCCGAGGCCGCGGGCGGTCAGCCGGGGAAAACCGACCGGGTACGGTCCGCTTGACCCGACCACTCCCGGCGCCCGGGTGAGCGCCTCAAACCGTGCCAGGCTTCCGGGAAACGTCCCGGGAGGGTGGGAGAACCCCCACACGCCATACATCGCGACCACGTCCGGACCCCTCGTCGCTGCACGCGTATGGGCGAATGGGTTGTCGCTGATCCCGCGGAGAGCGAGCCCGAGCGTCAGCGTGGTGGTGGTGGTGGCGATCATCACCACCAACAGCGTTGACTGGGCTTTGCGGCGTGCGATGTCGCCGCTGACCAGCCGCCAGAGAAGCACCAGTCGCCCCATTCAGCCCTCGAGTCCGGTGATCGCCCCGAGGCTGCGCGCGGTCCCGCCCGTCAGCCGGGTCTCGTCCACGAACGCCCCGTCGCGCATCGTGATCAGCCGATCTGTTGTGGCCGCGATCCGCTCGTCGTGGGTGACGACCACCAACGTCTGACCGGCTGCGTGCAGCTGCTCAAACAGGCGCAGCACCTCGTTGGTGGCGGCGCTGTCGAGGTTTCCGGTCGGCTCGTCGGCCATCACCACCAGCGGCTCGTTTGCCAGCGCCCGGGCGATCGCCACCCGCTGACGCTGGCCGCCGGAGAGTGCGGAAGGGAGGTGCTCGGCCCGGTCAGACAGGCCGACCTGCGCCAGCAACTCGGTGGCTCGCTCGCGCGCGCCGCGCGGCGACGCTCCGGCCAGCAGCGCCGGCAGCTCCACGTTCTCCCGGGCCGTCAGCTCATCGACCAGGTGAAAGGCCTGAAACACGAAGCCCAACGCACGCCTTCGCAACCGCGCGAGTGCCGCCTCCGGCAGCCGTTCGAGCGGCTGTCCGTCCAGCCGCAATGTGCCCGCCGTTGGCCGCTCAAGACCGCCCAGCAGATACAGCAACGTCGATTTGCCACAGCCGCTTGGCCCGACGATCGCCACCGACTCGCCCAGCGCCACATCGAGGCTCACGCCCTCGACCGCGTGCACCATCGCCTCGCCACCACCGTAGTCCTTGCGCAGCCCCGTTGCCGACAGCACCGACGGGTTCTGAGTCATGACCGTTCCTTCGACGAGTCCCAGTAGCGCGCGCACGCTTCAAGCCAGCGCAGATCCGCCTGCAGCCGCAGCACCACGCCCTCCAATAACAGCCCCGCCACCGATCCCTCGGGCTCGGCCAGCGCGGCGCGTTGGGCCTCGCGCAACCCCGACAACAGCTCATGCCGCTGCGCGTCCACGATCCGCACCGGGTCGGCCGGCCCCGCCGCCGCGGCGGCAACCAGCTTCAGATGAAACTCCGCCGGGACAGGCTTAGGCCAGCTCGTGTCCTGAAGCCAGACCAGCACCCGCTCGCGCCCAGCGCCCGTCAGCGCATACACCTTGCGATCCGGACGATCGACCTGCCCGACCCGCTGTGAGCTGATTAGACCCGACTTCTCCAGTCGCCCCAGCGTGACATACACCTGACCCTCGTTGAGCGCGCCGGCCAACGGACCGAGCGCGAGCGCCAGACGCGCCCGCAGCTGATACCCATGCGCGGCCTCCCCGGCCAGCAACGCCAGCAGCACCTCCTGCACCACGCGCAGCTGATAATCGTGAAGCGACCGCCTGCTCGACAGCTCGTCGATCTCCCCCAACCTGTATCCCCTAACGGTTAGCTGCGTCCTCCGATAATCTAACCATTAGTAGCTCGGTGTCAAACTACGCTCAGAGGGCATCGGCGGGCACTGCGCTTGTCGTCCGGAGCCTGTTCTTACGTGGCCATTGGAACGGACTCAGCGTGGCCGCCGCGTCATCGCTGAGTACTGCGATCGCGGCATTGCAGGTGTCTCGCCTCGGGGGCGAGCTCCCTGGTCTTCGCCAATCCGAGACCGGAGTGTCGACGCTTGCCTACGCACAGGCACGTGTCCGAAGCCGATCTTCAACGCCCCGCTCTCGGCGAGCGCGTCTTCCCCTGGGCCCGTCCGCGCGTCGCATCTCGTCTGCCGGGCTGGGTCCGCGTGGCCGAGTCCTATGGCGACATTCCGATGGTCGAAACCGGCGCGGAGCGCATGGGTTGGTCAATTCCGGCCACGAGCTTGTCCCTCGTTCGGCGACGCCCGGATCGGTTTCAGGTCTGTGTGGCGATCTTGGTCAAGGTCTTGTCGTAAGTGAGCAGATCCGCCCGGAGCTCCCGGGCGGTTGCGAGGACGATGGCGTCGGGGAGGCGGAGTCGATCGTGCTGTGCGCGGATCTCGGCGGCGCGCTCGGCGATCTCTTGGCTCATCGCCACGATGGTGATTCCCATGGCCGCGATCGCTTGCCGTGCGTCGGCGGTGCGGCCTGCGCGGGCGAAGGAAACGAGCGCTTCGCTGTAGGCGCTGGCCGGCGCCAGGAGCGTGTTGCCGGTGCGGTCGGCACCCTCAACGTCGTCGACGGCTCGCTGATGATGGGCGTCGGCGGTGTCCAGCAGCCCGATCAGGACGCTGGCGTCAAGGATCAGCGCTGCCACTCGTCGCGCAGACGGTCCAGCTCGCCGGTTGGATAGATCCCGGTGGCGATGCCGGCGTGGCGGCGTACGCGCGAACCGCGCAGCGCGACGACGACCTCGCCGTCTCCGATCGGGCGGATGGTGACCTCGTCGCCGGGGTGCAGTCCGGCGGCGCGCATGGCCTCTACAGGGAGCGTTACCTGGTTCTTTGACGAGACCCGCGACATGACCTTTACTCTAACACCAACGGAGTAAAGGCAGGCAAACGAGACCTTTGGGCGACGTAACGCTACTGGCCGGCAGGCCGAGGCGCGGGGGGCATCGAGCAGCCGCGGCATTCTTGGATCCCGATCTTGATCGTCGGGGTCTTGATCTGATCCGGTGGAACGGGGCGAGGCGCCATTCGAGGCGGTTACCTGCCCCACGAGGGCGGTTTGGGCGAAAACCGAAAGTGCCGAGTTGCAGGCAAAGTCGGCGATGCTGGGTTGACCACAGGCCGTTTCGAATCCCGGTAGCGGTATTTAAAATCCCCCGTGTTCACGGGGGATTCGTCGTTCTGGGGCGTGGGCCACAGTCGGCGTCGTTCTGGGCGCGTTCAGGTAGTCGTCGGGGCGCTCCCTCGCCGCCTCTTCGCCTCCCCGAACGAGGCGGCCGTGCCGGTTCCACATGTGTCTCACGTCGCCGTCCGCGGCCGGGCTGGAGGACCGACTGTCGAGTTCGCTCGCGACGCGGCGGTAACGATTTGCATTGCTCGGTGACCCGACCAGCGCTGGTCAGCCAGCGGCGATGATCGCGCCTCCCGGAGCGGAACCTCTCCCATGCAGTTCGTCAGCTGACAACCGCGCGTCGGGCCCGCCCCGGCGGCGGCCGTGGGCTTCCGCTGGGGCGGGATGTGGTGTCCATGCACGCCGGCGATAGCAACGTCGATCCGTCAGCGGCTGGCACGCCCTAGTGAGGCCTGATGCGTGAATCGCGATTCTTGCCGGCGGCTCCCAACAAGCGGTACGCGAGGTAGAAGTGCAGCACTGCGGTGGGGACCAGCAGCCAGCCCCACTGGCCACCGTGGCCCGAGCCGTACAGCATGGCGGTCAGGAGCAGCAGCCAGACACCGACACCGATGCGCACCCACGCAACCTGTCGCGGGTACCAACGGGACGCGGCTTGCAATTCGCGCTTGATTGAGTAGCCCTCCATGATCCCTCCTCGGGTGACGCGTCCGGGATTCCCTGGGTGTTTGACCGCGGGCCGTCCGTCCGCTTGAGTTTGTGATGCAAACCTACCAGTGTTTGCACGGCAAAGTCAAGCCGCTCCCCAGAGAATCGGGCAACCTTGACGCACACCGCCGTTCCGAGGCTTGACTTTGGGCCGTAAAGCTTAGTAGAGTTTGTGTCACAAAGACTACGAGGAAGGAACGGAGCGATGGAGGGGACGCGCGACATAGGCAAGTGCGAGACGTACGAGGACGAGGGCGGACTGGATCCTCGGGAGGCGGCGCGGTTGCTTCAGCGGACCACGCGCCAGGCGCAACGCGGGTTGGACTTCCGCTCACCAGGGCTGTCGCTGCTGGCGGCGGTGGTGGCGCTGCTCGCTTTCGGCGCGATCTGGCTCTCGGTCCGCGGACAACACCCTTACAAGGGCCCGACACCCGCGGGTCTGGTGGTCCTCTACGTTCTCGTGGCGATTCGGATCGGCTCGGTCATCTACGCCCCTCGCCACGCCCAGGCCGGCGTCAGTGGGCGCTCGGTGCGTCGGGTGCGCGCGGAGGGCGCGGCCCTGGCGGTCGCGCTGCTCGCCGTGTACGTGGTCATGGCCGCGCTGGCAGTCGACGGGGCCAGTGACGGCATCGCCTACGGCGTGTATGTCGCCACCGCGACGCTGGTCGTGCTCGGCGTCTTCTGGGCCGGCCGTTCGGCGGTCCAGGAGGACTGGCAGCAACTCGGCATTGCGCTGGCGATCGTGATCGTCGCCGCCGGGAGCGCGTTCGCCGGACCCCGCGGCGTTTGGCTCAGCGACGGCGTGGGCCTCTGCGTTGTGCTCCTGGGATACAGCGCAGTCCAGGCTTGGCTGCTGCGCGCGTCTGGATCAGACGCATGACGGCTGGCACGCTTGACCCGTTGATCCACGTCCCCGCACGACTGCAGATCATCGCCACGCTGGCCGCCCTGCCGGACGGTGACGCGCTGTCGTTCACCCGTCTGCAGGACATGATCGGCCTGACGCCCGGCAACCTGATCACCCACCTGCGCAAGCTCGAGGACGCCGACTATCTGAACACCGAGAAGACCGGGAACGGGCCAGCGTCACGAACCTCGGTGGCGCTCACCCATCAGGGTCGCGCCGCCCTGGACACCTACACCCAAACACTGCGCGGCCTGCTCAACGGGCTATAGCAAGCCGCATCGCACCGCCGACACTCGATCCGGCGCTGACCCGAGTGCGGGGCCTCTGGGCGCTCGACGCCGTTCGACAGTTCCACCCCGCGGGAGTTGACTCCGATGAGGCCGAACTCGAATAGCTACACCCCGTTGGGCTCTTCCTCCTGGCCGCGGGCAGCGCTGATCGCATCCGATCGTGCAGAACGGCGTGGTTATTTCCAGGATCGCGCGCGAACGCGCCCGGCGTCGGCCAGTGGGTCGGAGAATCGCGCGTCGGAGGGACGGCACGAAGCGGCGCAGCATCTCCCGCCCCGCATCGCCGATCGCTCGTCCGCAGACCAGATGTCGAGCAAATGAATCCGCACCGAGGGCACTCCGCGATTCTCGCGCATTCCCACGCGGGCGCGTTCGCAACCCCACGCGGGCGCCTTCGGGTCCCGAGCCACCGGTTCTGATCAGTAGGAATAAGCCCGGAGGGCCCGCCGAGATGGGAAGGTGGGCGAGCCCTCCGAGGCGTTGCGCCCCGGCCCCCACTGCTGGAAGTACGCGCCCCCGAGCATCGCGGATCACCTGTCGCTGCGGTCCGGGAGGCGACTGCGGCCCGGACGCACGTGTTCACCGTGAACGAGTGTGCCCGGCGCCCCGCGACGCTGGTGCTACTGTCGGCAATGCGCTCAGCGAGCCCCTAGCCCCTCTCGCTTACCGGGCGGCTTCTGCGTCAGAGGGGCAGAGAGGCGGTTGGCCATGGCCACCGCAACACACGAACCCTCGTCCACCAGACGCAGACACGGTCGCGCGTGCGGTCAGGCCGAGCGATGAGCGGCGCGACACTGATCGCACCGCCTGAGCCGATTGCGCCGCGTGAGCCGGCAGCACCGGCGGCTGCCGTGGACCGCCGCCAGTACACCTGCCCGGAGTGTGGGCACGTTCTGCACGTGTTCGGCCGCGGACGCCACCGCGTCTGCTTCGAAGTCGACGACGAGCGGTGGACCGATCCGATCATGGAGGGCGCCTGCCCGCAATGTGGACACAATCTGCCCGGCAAGGGCGGAGGGGAGAAGCGCTCATGAGCTACCTCTGCTGCACCGGCTGCCGGCTGCGGTTCTCCCCCCTCGCCGCGGCGTTTCTCACGACCTGCCCCGAGTGTGGCGCGCCGCCGACATCGGCTGAGCGCTCCCAGAGCCTGATCGGCTTCCGCCTCCTGGATCCGGGCGACCTGCCGCGTACGCTGGATGAGGCAATAGCCGTCTCGCTCCCTGTGCCGTTGCTCGACGGCGTCCGCGGGCACGATCTGGACTCCTGAGCGATGAGGGTTCCGAAGCTGTTGCGAACGGGAATTCGCTCCCACGATCGGGGGGCTGCGCTTCGTTCACGTGAGCCGAAGGGCCAGGTAGCGGCCAGCGAATCAGAGCCGCCCGTGGCCGCGAACGCCACGCCGCGGCGGCCGTCCTCGGCCGGCGTCAGGACATCCGCCGCGCGACTCGCTGAGCTCGGCGCCCAGGCCCGGTTCGCGCGTGAGCGCTACGACCTGTACAAGGCCAGGACCTACGGTCCGCGGCTGACGAGTCCGTCGCGCCTGGAGGAACTGGAGCGCGAGAGCGAGCGGGCGCAGACGAGCCTCGCCTTCGCCAAGGCGGAGGCAGCACGCGAGGCCGGGGCCGAGACGGCTCGTCGTTGAGCGGTCAGGCCCGCGAGCGGACGGCGACTCGAGGGGCGCCGACGCTCGGGGACAACGCGTACTGGCGCGCCTCCGAGAACGTGATCAGCTTCTGATTCTCCTGGTCCCACAGTTTGAGGTTGACGGCTCTGAGCCCATCGAGGAGCGACAGGGTCGGTACCCGGTGAAAGATCTCATTCTCATCGTGGGCACGCTGGAGGTTGTAGTTCGGGATCCGAGCGTTGAGGTGATGGACGTGGTGTAGCCCGATGTTTCCGGTGAAGAACTGCAACAGCCGCGGCAGTTGCAGGTAGGAGCTGCCGCGCAGGGCGGCCTCTCCATAGCTCCACTCTGAGGCACTCTGCCAATACGCATCCTCGAACTGGTGTTGCACGTAAAACAGCCAGATGCCGACCGATCCGGCGAGCATCGCTGACGGTGCCCACACCAGCAGGAAGTCCTGCCAGCCGATCAGCCAGCACAACGCGCCCACGATCGCCACCAGGGCGGCATCGGTCTGCAAGACGCTGTGCCGCAGCCGCGGGCGCTGGGCGCGGGTGGCGATCCGGGGCCCGACCATCATTGCCACGATCGGCCCCAGCACGAACATCACCAATGGGCTGCGCGATACGCGGTATTCGAGACGCCCTCGCCGAGACCGCGCGAAGTACTCCGCCACGGTCAGAGTCTCGATGTCACCGACGCCACGACGCTCGAGATCGCCCGAGGTGGCGTGATGGACCGCATGGTCGTGGCGCCAGCGTTCGAACGGGGCGAGGACGAGCAGACCCGCGAGGCGCCCGACGTAGCGGTTGGCCCGTCTGGACGGCAGCAGCGATCCGTGCCCGCAGTCATGGAAGACGATGAACGTGCGCACCAGGAAGCCGCCGGCAGTCACCGCGAGTCCGGCGGTCAGCCATGGGGAGACGCCCAGCGTGACGAACGACAGCACCGACAGAGCCAGGTAGGGCACGACCGAGGTGCCAATATCGGCCAGCCCGCTGAGCAGACGAGGTTGTGCGTAGGCAGCGAGCTCACCATGCCCGCCCCCGCGCTCTGATGAAGGCATAGAGACTCCGACGTTTGGGGATAAACGTTGCCCGAGTGCAACGCCCCCGCATGCCGTCAAATGACCGCCGCGAGCGCGAGAAACGGCTCCGGATGGAAGCAAACCTGCCGGTCTGGGAGAGTCCCGCCGGCTGGCCTAGACTCCGCCGAGCTTAGCCGATACGCCGCCCGTGGGCGACGCGCTCGAGCACCGGTGCCTCGCTCCGGGAGCGGCGCCGGCCCCGAACGCACGTCAGAGGTCGAGCTCGAACCAGACGTGCGTGGTGCCCTGCTCGATCCCCCAGCGCTCCGCAATGCTGTCCAGCACGATCAGTCCCCATCCGTTGGCGCGATTCAGGTCCCGTGCGGGCCTGGTCCAGGCGAACCCATGTCCCTCGTCGATCACCTCCGCAAACAGCTGGTCCGGATCCAGGCGCGCCCGAAGGACGATCGTGCCCTGCCCATGGAGGAACGCGTTGGTGACAAGTTCGCCGACGAGCAGGGTGGTGACGGCAAGCCTTTCCTCGTCGAGGTCTGCTCCGAAGCGCCGGCTGACCCAGTCGCGGGCGGTTGCCGGAGCGATGCGATCGCGAGGCAGGGGCAGTGTGTGGCTGGGAGACAGGGGATCGCTGAGCGCGTGCGTATCGGTGCTCAGGAGCGGTGCGCCGGCGCCGGCCGAGGTCACGGCCGCCAGGGTCAAGCGTCCCGAACGCGAACGACGGAGGATCATGAACACGTCGCGCGACGCCGACGCAAAAGCACGCTAATTTGTCTTTCAGCTAGCTGAAGTCGCCGCGAGCCGCGATTATGCGGCCTCCGTGTGACCACTGACGCGTCCAGCCAAGCTACATGCATTCCCCCGTTCCTCCGCTGTCGGTGCGAGAGCCCGCGACGGGCAAGATAGCTCGCCGTCCCGAATCGATCAAACGCGGGCGGCGATGACCGCGACGAGGTTTCAGTTGACCGATGGGCAGGGCCCGATATCGTAAGCTCTGCAGCAACGCGACGCTGAGGCTGCGCGGTAGGCGCGGCGACGCAAAGCGCGATGCACCAACGATGGATGAACCGGGTCCGTGGCGGCCCGGGACAGACCTCGGAGGTACAGCTTGAATTACGAAACACACGATCGCAGCGATACGGCGCAGTCCGCACAGCACGAGGACACCACTCGGTTGAGTGGCGGGAGCCTGTTGGCGGCGATCTCGACCAGCATCGTCAAGTTGGTGCGCGAGCACTACGGTCGTGGACCGATCAAGGCCAAGACCTACGCCTTGGACGACATCATCGTCTGCGTGATGCGTGGAAGCGGATTCACGCCGCTGGAGAAGACGATGATGGAGAGCGGCGACACCAACCGCAGCGAGCGGGTCGTGGCGATGCGCGAGGACTTCCAGCGCATGATGAGCGAGCGCTACAAGGACACGATCGAGCAGCTCACCGGCCGCACGGTGATGGCGTTCCTGAGCCAGGCGCACGTGAAGCCCGACATCACACTCGAGGTGTTCTTCATCGACCGTCCGCTCGACGGCTTCGGCGCCGTCAAGGTCACTGACGGAGATGCACTCTTGCCCTGAGCAGAGACCGGCGGACGGGCCGCGTTCCCCTCACCCTGGCGCAGACGACCCGCTCTTCGGCCGGCGGCGACAACCGCAGCTCACCCCGGAAACCGGATGAAGAACATACCGATCGGGTAGCGCGTGTAACCGTGACGCCAGAATCCGGTGAGGGCGAGTTCAAGCAGGTTCGCCTGCCCGACGCGTCGGTCGGTGACGCGGTCGAGCAGGACGAGGAGTGGTTCGACGTGTTCGTCGGTGGCGAGCAGCGGCGGATCCGGTTTCACGACTACGGCGCCATCTACGACGTGCCGGGGCTGTACGAGCACCTCTTCTACGACGAGCTGGAGTGCGTGTCGCCCCAGACCGTCGTCGGCCTGCTGAATCGCGAGCTGAGCTCCGCCGGCAGCGATCCGGCGTCGCTCGTGGCCCTGGATGTCGGCGCCGGCAACGGGATGGTCGGCGAGGAGCTGCGCAGGCTCGGCGTCGCCTCGATCGTCGGCGTCGATCTGCTGCCCGAGGCGTCGGCCGCGCGAAGCGCGATCGACCGACGGTCTATGACGATTATCTCGTCGCTGACCTGACCGCGCTCACCGCACCGGAGCGCGAGCGCCTCGCCCGCCGGTCGTTCAACGGCCTGATCAGCGTCGCCGCGCTGGGGTTCGACGACATCCCGCCCGAGGCGCTGGCCACCGCGTATGACCTGATCGAGCCCGGGGGCTGGATCGCGCTGACGATCAAGGAGGATTTTCTCACGACCGACGACCCGTCGGGATTCCAGTGGCTGATTCGCCGGATGCTCGACGAGCAGTTGTTGGCGCTGAGAACCCAGGAGCGCTACCGGCACCGGCTGTCGAGCAACGCGGAGCCGTTGTACTACGTCGCGCTGATCGCGACCAAAAACGACGATCGCTCGGCGGTCGCGCTGGTGGCGGACTGATCGTGCTGCGCTAGCGTCGCGGTTCGCGGCGTTGCGCAGCCGAGGTTGGTCGATGCGTCGTGTGGCGCATCTGCCTCTCCGGGGTTGCCCCGGGGACGATGGTCTGACCAGAGCAGTGCATCGCGAGCCCCTCGCTGCGAACAAGGCAAGCAGTCCCGGGCGCGCATGACGAAGCGCAGTCGGTGCGCAGCGTCGCGACCGATACGATCCGCCAATGGCGGCGATGACCGAGCATCGGTTCGCGACGCACGACGTCGCCGGCTGAGGACCGGGCCGCCGAGCTGTGTACGACTCGCGGACCCGCTTCTACCTCGCGCGCTTCCTCGCCGATGCGTTCCTGGCCGGAGTGTGGAGCGAGCGCGCGATGGCCGACCGAGCCGCCCGGGGGCTCGACCGGCGGCCGCGGTGGCTTGGGACGGTGGCACGTGAAGTGCAGGCCGCCTATCACCGTCCGCCGTCCGACCGCCCGCGCGAGCTGGCGCGGTTCGTCGGATTGGTGCTCGGCGAGGTGCCGCCCGGTGAGTCGAGCGAGCCGGTGCCGCAGGTCCGACGCTGGTTGCTTCCCGTCACCGAGATGGGTCGCCGACGCTGGCCGGTCCCGGAGCTTGGCTGCGCGCGGGCGCTGGGCGAGTGGCTAGGGCTCGACGCCGGTGAGCTGGAGTGGATGGCCGACGTCCGCGGGCTCGAGCGCAGCGCCGCCGACGAGCGTCTGCGCCACTACCGCTACCGGACGCTGCCGCGCGCCGGAGGCGTGCCGCGCGTGATCGAACGTCCCAAGGTGCGGCTGAAGGCGATTCAACGCCGGATCCTGCACGAGCTGCTCGATCAGATCCCCGTCCACGACGCCGCTCACGGGTTCACCCGCGGGCGCTCGGCGGCGAGCCACGCGTCGGCTCACGTCGGACAGGGAACCGTCGTGTCGCTCGACCTCGAGGACTTTTTCGCCTCGGTGACTGTCGGCCGCGTTTACGGCGTCTTCCGGGCCGCCGGCTATCCCGAGCCGGTGGCGCACGCACTCGCGGGGCTGAGCACGAACGTCGTACCGGCACACGTCTGGCGGACGATCCCAGCCCCCGACGACGCTCGGCGCAGCGCCGTGCACCACCGCCTCGGTCGCCGCTTGGCCACGCCGCACCTGCCCCAGGGCGCGCCGACGTCCCCGGCGCTGTCCAACCTCGCGGCGTTCCGGCTGGACCGCCGGCTGGCCGGGCTGGCGAGCGCGCTGCGGCTGACCTATAGCCGCTATGCCGACGACCTGACGTTCTCGGGTCCGGCTCGGGCGCTGCGCGATCCGTCGGTGCTGCCAGCCGCGGTCACCGCGATCGTGCGCGATGAGGGATTCGTGGTCAACCAGCGTAAGTTCCGGCGGGTGACCCAAGGCGGTCGTCAGAGGGTCTGCGGGATTGTTGTCAACCAGCGGCTCAATCTCGCGCGCGCCGAATATGACTCGCTCAAGGCGATCATCCACAACGCCGGAACCCGGGGGCTGCCGGACACCGATCACCGGACTCGGGAGCGGTGGCGTGCCCACCTCGAGGGGCGCGTCGCCTGGGTGCAGTCGCTGCACCCGCAGCGGGGGGAGCGCCTCCGTCGGGAGCTCGCGCGGATCGAATGGACGGCGTAGCGCTCAGCTTCCCCAGACCTCACCGGCGACCGAGACGATCAGTTCGAGCTTGGCGCGCTCCTCATCGATGGTCAGCTTGTTGCCCTCCTCGGTCGAAGCGAAGCCGCACTGCGGCGACAGGCAGAGTTGGTCGACGTCGACGTACTGCGACGCCTCCTCGATCCGGCGCTTGAGCAGATCGCGGTCCTCGAGCTGCGGGCTCTTGGTGGTGACCAGTCCGAGCACCACCTGCTTGCCTGATGGGACGAACCGCAGCGGCGCAAAGCCGCCGGAGCGTGCGTCGTCGAACTCCAGGAAGTAACCGTTGACCGCGAGGTCGCCGAACAGGGCCTCGGCGACGAAGTCATACCCGCCCTCGGCGGCCCACATCGACTGGTTGTTGCCACGGCACAGATGGGTGGTGACGACCAGATCGGCCGGCTTGTCGGCGAGCGCGCGGTTGAGGTTGGCGATGTACTGCTCGTGCAGGTGGTCGGGATCGCCTCCGATCTGCTCGATATGTGCGCGCTGCGCGGGATCATTGACGTAGGCCAGGCTGGTGTCGTCGAGCTGCAGGTAGCGACAGCCGAGCTCGTACACGCCGCGCAGCTGGGCGGCGTAGGCGGCGGTCAGGTCGTCCCAGAACGCGTCGGGCTCGGGGTACACCGAGGAGTCCAGCGCGGAGTTGCCGCCGCGATAGTGGACCATGCTCGGCGATGGGATCGTCAGCTTCGGGGTCTCGGTCGCCTGCGCGTGGTCGCGGACGAACGTAAATGCGTCGGAAAAGATCGTCTGCGCCAGCGTGATCTTGCCGGCCACGCGCATCGCCGGGGGGGCGTAGTCGTACTCGCCCTCGGCGCTGCGAAACTGGACGTGCATCGTCTCGCCCTCCACCTGCTCGATACCGCCCAGCGAGTAGATGAAGTCCATGTGCCAGGACGTGCGCCGGAACTCCCCGTCGGTGACGGTCTGCAGGCCGGCATCGCGCTGCAGCGCGATCGCGCCCAGGATCGCCTCGTCCTCGGCTGCGCGCAGCTGCTCGGAATCGATCCGTTGCGCCTTGAACTCGGCTCGGGCCTGGGACAGGTCCGGTGGGCGCAGCAGGCTGCCGACGTGGTCGGCGCGAAACGGCGGCGTGTCGCGATGCGGCATGGGCTCTCCTTGTCTTAGACGTCTCGTGTCACCGCGCCGGCCGTGGCTACGCTGGCCCGATGGTCGCGAAGTATCGCTCAGTTCTCGGCATACCCGGTTGTGCTCGGGTGTTCGCGACCGCGCTGGTAGGCCGGCTGCCTCAGGGAATGTCATCGCTGGCGATCCTGCTGCTGGTTCGCTCCGCCACGCACTCCTACGCGGCGGCCGGTGTCGCCGTCGGCGCATTTGCGTTCGCCACTGCGGCCGGGTCACCGCTGCAGGGCCGACTGGCCGACCGCCACGGCCGCGCGCGAGTGTTGGTTCCGGCCTCGCTGGCCCAGGGCGGCGTGCTCGTGGCGCTGGTGCTCGC
>JBPCPC010000290.1:0-5692 GCA_050999585.1 Solirubrobacteraceae bacterium
GACATCCTCGTGCTGGCGGTAATGGGCGTACTCAGCCTCGCCTTGATCCTGCTCCCGTTCATCCCCGGACTCCGCGACCTCCCGCGCCGCATCCCGATCTACCGGCTCATCTGGCGCGATCACTACCGCGCACTCACACGTCAGGGAGAGCCCAGCTGAGATCGAGCACTGTCGAACATGCCTTTGACCAGCCGACGCCCGACCTCGCTTCTTACGGTCACGTTTATGGACATATTCGTGACTCAACGTGCCCCGAGCGCTGCCGAGCCGGCGGAGAGGCCCGCGAGAGCGGCATTCGGTCAACCAGCCGCTCGACGCGACGACGGTTGCCCAGCGCAATCGTGATGCGAGCCTGTGCCGAGGATCGCCCGGGGTCCGGGGTTATCCGGCTTCCGTGGGTAGCGGTGGAGCCGGTATTGCTGGGGGGCGCGGCGATGCGGGCTCCGGGTGACTGCCTTGTCCTTCGACGTTGAGGTGAGGTAGGAGACGGTCGAGCATGCCGGGGATCGCCCAGTTGCGTTTGCCGACGACGAGCATCAGGCTGGGGATGAGGACGTTGCGGACAATCAGCGCATCAAGCAGAACGGCGCTCGCGAGACCGACGCCGAACAGCTTGATGGTGAGCTCGCCGCCGAGCACGAACGCAGCAAAGACCAAGACCATGATCGAGGCGGCGGCGGTGATCGTACGGCCGGTGGCAGCGAGGCCGTGAACGATGGCTTCGGTGTTGTTCTTGCGGTGGTGCCATTCCTCATAGATGCGGCTGACCAGGAACACCTCGTAGTCCATGGAGAGGCCGAACAGGATCGCGAACACGATCACGGGCAGGAACGCCGCGATCGGCGCCGACGGCCAGGACCAGCCAGAGCGCGAGAACGATACGACGGTGCTGCACAGACCAGCGAGCCAGGTTGCGCACGAGCTGCCTTTTCAATCGATGACGAGGAGTGAGACTGCGCGGTCACCTGAGCTCATGACGTTAGACTAAACAAGACCACCCGGTCAACTTAAATCCTAGTGTCTACCACTCCCTCACCTAAGGCGCCCCGTCGCGCCGACCACCTCCGCAACCAGACGGCTCTGCTCAAGGCTGCGCGCGCGGTGTTTGCCGAGCAGGGCGCCGACGCGTCGATCGGCGAGGTCGTCCGCCGCGCCGGCTTCGCCAAGGGCACTTTCTTCCGGCACTTCGCCACCAAGGAGGTGCTGGTGCAAGCCCTCCTGGCCGACCGCCTCACCAAGCTCGGCGAGATCGCCAGTGAGGTCAACACCGGCTCCGAACCGGGATGGAGCACCCTGTGCCTGATGATGGAGCGCATCCTGGATCACATCGCCGATGATCGGTCGCTGGCGGAGTTCATGGACCGAGGCGACCCGATCCAGACCACCGCCCAAATCAAGAGCGCCCGCCAGGCGCTCGCTGACGAGCTCGACCGCGCTGTGCGCGGCGCCCAAGCCATGGGCGAGGTACGCCCTGATGTCACCGCAAGCGACTTTCCCGCGATCATGTTCATGATTACCAGGGCCACCGCTCGTCACTACACCTCCCATCCCAGGCTCGGGCGCCGCTACCTGCGACTCTTCCTCGACGGCATCCGCAGCGCCAACACCAGCGATCTCGGAGAACCTCCCCTCACCCGCGCCGAAATGGAGCTGACGCAACACTGCCCGCCAGCCCCAGCAGCAGACAAATAGGCGCCCACCACCCCCCCACGGCCACCGATCGCGTGACGCCAACGCGAATGAAATGACAGATGAAGCGCCGGGCTCGGGCCCTTTGGTTAGCGCCGCTCGCGCCGTTCGAGCGTGAGCACGTTGCGCTGCTGACGGACACCGTGGTGGTAGAGCACCGCGTGGATCCGCTGCTGCCACTCGGTCTGCTGATGAGAGAGCAGGCCGCGTCCGAACGCGGGTACGGAGATCGAGGATGTGCGCGGGCGGGATCCACGACTCCGGCAGACGCCCGATTCGCAACAGCTCGCGCAGATGCCGGGCGTCGGCCCAGTCGGACTTTCGCGCGTTTCTTTTTGCCCTTCAGCGCAGCCGCCTCGGCCGGCTCGGCCAGGTGCACCTCCGCGCCGACACGCTCGAGCTCCTCGACTACGAACCGCCAGCCGGTCGTTGCCTCCAACGCGACCTCCAGGCCGCTGCCCCGCAACGGTGCCAAGAACGTGCGGACCCCGGCACGGTCCGCCGGCGCGACCCTCGCGCGGGAGATCTCGCCGGTGACCGTGTCAATCCACTCCGCCGAGATCTGCGCGCGATGCTGAGCCATCCCCATCACCGAACTCATGCGATCACCGTCCCTCTATCCAGGTGTGCAGCAGCCAGCAGGCGCGCGTCAGCAGCGCGACGCGCAGCGCATCGCCTACCGTGAACCATGGTCGGTACCTCCGATTCGATTGGCCGGCCGCGCGGCCGTAATCCACGCGTGCCTACAACGCCGTTCAACGCGGAGTACCGGCCACCTTCACGGTCCGGTCACGTCTCCCGGAACATGACATCTTTCGGTGGACGCCAGAGCGGAAGCAGGAGCGGACTGCAGTGGGCGCCATTGCGCCTCCGGTCACGTTTTTTGGCCATAAACGTAAGCATTTCGCCGAGCAGCGACCAGCCTCAGCGACCGCCCTGGGTGCGGTACTGGTTGGCGTCGTAGAGCAGCCTGAGCTGCTTGATCTTGCTGTCGGCAACCTGGAAGAACTCGGCGAAGCGGACGGTGCCGCCGGGCATTTCAGCCTCATAGAGTGCAGCCGCCTGGTCTCCAGCATGCAGCTGCTCCAGCATGTTGAGGCTTTCCATCGTTTCGGCGAACCCAGAGACGCCCTTGATGAACCCCTCCGCCCCGACGCGGTGGCCTGCGATCGGACCCTCGAATATGAGGTCCACAGCCAGGATTGCGCGGAGGCCCTCCGCGTCGAATGACGCCGTGCCTTCCTGCAAGATGTCGTAGTACGTGTGCACAAGCTGCCAGGCTGTCTCGCTCATCGTTGTCTCCTCGTGGTTGGTCGTGCTGGATGAGACACCGTCTGAGCTGCGAACGGAACGCTTGTTGGAGGCCATGTGCCGGTCGGGCTCCGATGCCCGGGTGAGCCAATTCGCGCTTGACCGTGCCCGTGCGGGCGACGAAGCGGCGTTCGCGTCGCTCACCGACGGCTACCGCCGGGAGCTGTACCTGCACTGCTACCGGATGCTCGGCTCGTCACCGACGCCGATGACCTCCTGCAGGAGACGATGACCGCGGCCTGGCGGGGCCTGGGCGGCTTCGCCGGGCGCTCCTCGCTGCGCGCCTGGCTGTACCGCATCGCTACCAACCGCTGCGTGAACGCTATTCGCGACGCCAAGCGACGCCCGCTCACGGAGCCGATCCCCCCGTTTGACCCGCCCGCCCCGACATGTCGCGGAGACGTGACCTGGCTGCAGCCCTATCCCGACGCGTGGCTCGACCAAGCAGCTGACCTCGCGCTAGGGCCCGCGGGGCGCTACCACGCTCGGGAGACGGTCGAGCTGGCGTTCATCGCCGCCCTCCAGCGGCTCCCGCCTCGCCAGACCGCCGTCGTGGTGCTCTGCGATGTGCTCGACTTTCCCACCGCCGAGGTCACTGCGATGCTCTCGGCGAGCCCGACCGCGGTCAAGGGACTGCTGCAACGGGCTCGGGCAGCGCTTGATCGGGAGCGCGCTGCCGCAGCCCCCAACCCCGGCTCAGACACCGAGCGCGACTTGGCGCAACGCTTCGCCGACGCCTTCACGGCCGACGACGTCGACAGGGTAGTCGCGCTGCTTACCGACGACGCGTGGCTCGCCATGCCGCCCGCGCCCCACCAGTACCACCGACCCGACGCGATCGCCGCGTTCCTGCGGGCGAGCACCACCGGGCACGCAGGACACCACCTGCGCCTCGTGGCCATCCGAGCCAACAGCCAGCCCGCCTTCGCGTGCTATCTCGCCGAGCCCGGCGATCCCGTCGGCCGACCCACCGGCGTCCTGGTCCTCGCGCTGTCCGGCGCGCAGATCAGAACCATCACGCGCTTCCTGGACCCCGATGTGTCCTCTCTCTTCAGAGACGAGCTGCTGCATCAGGTCCTGTTGCGGCCATAGTCACGGTTTCGGTCATATTCGTGACCGTAATGGCCCAGTCAGATGTGCCATCGGATGCCGCAACAGCCATTTCCTGTAGGTCTCTGGCCGCGCGGTCGCGGCTAGGTGAGAATGGCCGCGGGTGCGGCGTTGGCTGTGTCGTCGGTTGGTTCGGCGCCTTGCAGCGCGCGGGCGAGGAGGCTGCGCAGGGCGGCGCGGTCCTCGGCGTCGAGGGCTTGGAGGACGTCGTCCTCGATGGCTTTCTGGGCGTTGCTGGCGCGGTCCAGTGCGTCCCGGCCGGCAGTTGTGAGTTCGACGCGGTGGCGCCGGCGGTCTTGGCGGTCGCGGCGGCGGGTGATGAGGTCTTGGTCTTCGAGTTCGTTGAGCAGCAGCACGACGTTCTTGGCGTCCATGCATAGCACGTCGTCGAGGTCTTGCTGGGGCGCGCCGTCGTGATCACCGAGATAGCTGAGCGCCATCAGCAGCCGCAGGTCGACGCCTAAGCGCTCCTCGCTGCTGCGCCGCAGGATCTGTCTGGCCAGGCGCGGGGTCAGGATCATCGAGCCAGCGACATAGGAGCGTGGCGCTGAAGCAGTCATGCCCTGATCCTATCACGCAGAAGGTAAGCTATTTGTCGCATGTCTAACCCTTGAAGTAAAGATAAGTCATGTTGCATGAATGATTGGTGTATGGTGTGCTCTTCGCCCGACTGTTTTTGTAAGGGAGCATCATGAGCACCAGCAGCATTGTCGTTAGGAGATTTCGGATTGAGCAGCCCAACCGTTGGGCGGTGCTGGCGCTGTTGGCGGTCGCTCAGCTGATGGTCACGCTGGATGGGACGATCGTGAACATCGCTCTGCCTTCCGCGCAGAAGGCGCTGCACTTCTCCACCGATAACCGGCAGTGGATCATCACCGCGTATGCGCTGTCGTTCGGCAGCCTGCTGTTGCTGGGCGGCAAGCTCGGGGATCTGTTTGGTCGTAAGTGGACGTTCGTGGCCGGGCTGATCGGGTTCGCGGGCGCTTCGGCGCTAGGCGGGTTCGCGCAGTCCTTCGGGATGCTGGTCGCCGCTCGCGCGCTGCAGGGTGCTTTCGGGGCGTTGCTGGCCCCTTCGGCGCTGTCGCTGCTGACGGTGACCTTCGCCGGGTCGGTGGATCGCCCCAAGGCGTTTGGGATCTTCACCGCGGTCGCCGCGGGCGGCGCCTCGTTTGGCCTGCTGCTCGGCGGGGCGCTGACCCAGGCGCTGTCCTGGCGCTGGTGTCTGTATGTGAACCTCGCGATCGCTGTCCCGGCCGCGGTCGCGGCGCTGCGACTGGTTCAGAACGTCAAGAGCCCTGATCGCCCCCGGATTGACTTCGCCGGCGTTCTGCTCGCCTCTGCGGGCCTGTTCGCGCTGGTGTTCGGCTTTTCTAACGCCGAGACACACGCGTGGTCAGCGCCGCTGACGATCATCGCGCTGGCGTCCAGCGCGGGACTGCTAACCAGCTTTGTCGCCTTAGCCCGGGTCCACCGCGGCGGTAGCGCGGTTCTGTCCGGTCCTGAAAGAAGAATGACCTCCTGAGCAGGTTAAAAGCGACCGATGACAGCGGTCGCGGCCTGCGGTCAGGAGGTCACCTTCGTG
>JBPCPC010000315.1:0-13193 GCA_050999585.1 Solirubrobacteraceae bacterium
GCTCGGGCGCGGCGGCCGGCGGAGCCGGCACGGGGGCCGCGGCCGGCGCGGTCGGGGCAGTCGCCGCCAGCGCCGGACACGTGGTAACGCTGATCGCGGCCGCCGCCATGGTGACCGCGGGAGGCGCGATCGAGCTCCAGCAGATCGGCCGCCACCACGCCGCGCCCGCTCGTCATCATCGCGTCGTCCAAGCCGCGATCGCCCAGCGCCAGCCGCCTGACGTCGCGCCGCCGGCGACCGCCAAGCCAACCGTACCGGCCCCCAGCACCGCGGCGCCCGCGTCCCCGACAGTGGCCCAGACCGGTCGCGCGGCGACCGCCAGACCGACTGCCACCGGCACCGCTCGCCGGAACCGCGAGTCCACGGACACGGCCGGGCCGCCGACACTGTCTGAGCTGGTCAACCCTGACCACTTCCAGCCGCCCCCCACTTCGGCGACCGCGCCGATCGGAAGCACGCTGCCACCCTCCACCACAACGCCGACCGTCCCACCCACGACCCCCGGGATGCCGATTGGGACCCCGACGACCACTCCCGCCGAAACCCAGCCCACGACGGGCGCCCCCGGAACGACGGGCACGGGCAGCGGTGCAACCCCCCGGACCCCCGGCAACGGTTCGAGCACCGGCACGACCGGCACCGGTACCGGTGCGTCGGGCACCGGCACGAGCTCGGGGCAGCCAGCCACCGGCGCCAGCAGCGGTTCGGTCAGCACCGGCTCCGGCGGCGGGGCCGCCAGCGGAATCGTCGGCACGCCCACGCAGACGGGCATCGTCGCGGTGTACACCAGCACGGGCAACTGACCGAGACGCTCGACCACGAGGAGCTGCTCGTCCGGCGCGGGCGGCGCTCTGGTCTGTACTGCATCGTCGCCGTCCATTCCACCGTCCGCGGTCCGTCCCTCGGCGGTTGCCGGATGTGGTCCTACGACGACCCGCGCGACGCGATCGGCGACGCGCTGCGCCTGTCCCGCGCGATGACGCTCAAGGCCGCGGTCGCCGATGTCGCGCTCGGTGGCGGCAAGGGCGTGATCATGGCCCCGCCGCGCGGGGTCCTCACCTCCGCCCGACGCCGCGACGCGCTGCTGGACTTCGCCGACGCCGTCGAGTCGCTGGGCGGGCGCTACGTGACCGCCGAGGATGTCGGAACCTCCAGCCGTGACATGAGCGTGATCGCGCAACGCACCGCGCACGTGGCCGGGCTGGCCCGCAGCCGCGGTGGCTCGGGCGACCCGAGCCCCCTGACCGCGCTCGGGGTCGAGGTCGCGATCCGAGCCACGTGCGAACGCGCCTTCGGCGGCGACAGCCTACGCGGGCGGTCGATCTGCGTGCTCGGACTCGGGCACGTCGGTTCGCGGGTGGCCAGACGGTGCGCGCGCGCCGGGGCCGCGCTCGTTCTCGCCGACGTCGACGAACGCAAGCGCGGGCTCGCCGATCAGCTCGGCGCCCGCTGGTGCACGCCGGCGGACGCGATCACCAGCGCTGCCGATGTGCTCGTGCCCTGCGCGCTCGGCGGCCTGCTCGACGACGACGCTGTCGACCACCTGCGTTGCCGGGTGATCGCGGGCGCCGCCAACAACCAGCTGGCAGCCGACTCGATCGCGGACCGTCTAGCTGAGCAGGAGATCCTGTGGGCGCCGGACTTCGTGGCCAACGCCGGCGGCCTGATCAACATCGCGCAGGAGCGCGGGGGCTATGAGCCGGCCGCCGCTCGTCGCCGGGTCAACGCGATCGGCGACACGCTGCGCGAGATCTTCGATCGCGCGGAATCCGATCACAGCACCCCGCTGGCCGCCGCGATGGTGGTCGCGCAGGCGCGCCTCGGCCGGCCGCTCAGGACAGCCCGAGCTCGTCGGCCCCGGGCCGACGGACGCCCTTCGGCAGCCGGTTCTCTGCCGCCAGCTTGTCCAGATGGGAGGCGAGCGTGACCGCGGCCGCTGGACGCAGCGCCTCGGGGACGTCGTCCCAGGCGCGGTCGAGTATCTCGTCGACCGTGCGTGCGCCGTCGCCGATCGCCGTGAGCAGGCGGCGCTCGCGGTCCAGGCGGTGCGACACGTACTGCGCGAACTTGGCCGCGGGGTCCATCACCGGTGGTCCGTGTCCCGGGCACAGGACATCCAGTTCCCGGCGCGACAGCTTGCCGAGTCCCTCGAGGTAGCCGGCCAAGGCCCCCGGGTCGGGCGCGATGAACACACTCCCCTGGCCGAGCACCGCGTCGCCGGTGAAGCAGGCCCGTCCCGACACATACGCGAGATGGTCTGGAGCGTGCCCGGGCGTCGCGACGGCCTCGAGCGGGCCGAAGCGGGCGCCGTCGCGCAGCGGGACGTCCACCTCGCCACGGTATGCCGCCAGCGGAGCATCGGGGAACGTGGCCCGGATCGCCGGCACCGCCTCGTTGTGGTCGGGATGGTCGTGCGTCAGCGCGATCCCGCCGAGGCCACCGCGCCGATGCAGCTCGCCGGCCAGCGCCGCGATGTGCTCGTCCAGCGCCGGCCCGGGATCGACGAGCCAAGCAGGTCCTTCGCCGACGATCCATGAGTTCGTGCCCGTCAGCGTGAACGGTCCGGGGTTGTCGGCTCGGAGGCCGACGATCTGAAACTCATCAAGCTCGACGCGGGGCACTGCTTGAATTGTCAACCATGGCGGGAACTGCCGATGACCCTCGTCCCTTCAACGACGACGCGGCCGGGCAGCCACCGGGGACCGGCGACGCCGCCGGGGGTGGTGGCGACGGTGGCCCCGACGAGGATCCGGGGCGCAGCCTGTGGCATGGGCTGATCTCGCTCGTCGTCCTGATCGCGCTGGTCGTCGGTCTGCTGCTGGCGGTTCCGGGCCTGCATGGCGTCGCTCATCAGCTCGGGCAGATGAAGCCCGCGTGGGTGCTCGCGGGGATCGCGTTTGAGATCCTCTCCTGCGTCGGGTACGTAATCGCGTTCCTGCAGGTGTTCGAACGGGCTCCGCGGCGCTTCGGGGCCCGGGTCGCCCTGTCCGAGCTGGCTTTCAACTCCGCGGTCTCGCTCGGCGGCGCCGGGAGCATCGCGGTCGGCGCCTGGCTGCTGGTGGAGCGCGGCGGCAACCCGACCAGGATCGCCGAGCGCTCAGCCGTTCTGTTCCTGCTGACAACCGCGATCAACGTGATCACGCTGGTGCTCGCCGGGGTGGGACTGTGGCTGGGGATCCTCCCCGGACCCAGCAACCCCCTGCTGAGCGTCCTGCCGGCCGGGATCGGCACCGTCGGGTTCGTCGGCGTGCTCGCGCTGCCGCGCCTCACCGAGCGAATCGCGGCGGGTCGGGAGCCCGGTCGCCTCCGCACGGTGCTGGTCGAGACCGCGGCCAGCATCCGCCTCACCGAGCAGGTCATGTTCCGCCTGGACTGGCGGATCATCGGCGCGATCGCGTTCCTCTGGTGCGACATCGCGGTGCTGATCGTGTGCTTCGCGGCCGCCGGCGTCGTTCCCCCGCTGGCGGCAATCGTGCTCGCCTACCAGATCGGCTACCTGTCCAACTTCGTGCCGATCCCCGGCGGGATCGGTGTGCTCGACGGCAGCCTAATCGGGATGTTCGTGCTCTATGGCACCTCGGCCACCCTGGCCACCGCCGCCACCGTCGTCTACCACGCGATCGCACTGTGGATCCCGGCGATGTGGGGCACGGTCGCGTTCGTGATCCTGCGGCGCACGCGTGACCGTCCGATCGCACTGCGCCCCCCGCGTGAGGCCCGGCGGCGGCTGCGCGAGCAGCGGCGCAAGCCCCCGGCCGAGAGTTAGGGAATCAGCACCCTCCGGTGGGTATGGCGCTCAAGCTCGGTGCGCGATCTGCCGATTCAGAGGGTGGCTGTTCATATCAGCAGCCGCTCCTTCTCCTCCTCGAAGCTCTCGGGCCGCTCTCCGGTCCGGGAGCTTCTTTTCTTGCCCGGGGCAGTCACTGGGTCCGAACCCACGGGCGCGGCTCGGGTTGCGGATCACCGCGCGATCGCGGTCGTCCTATCGTCGGGGATCGACCATCCCGCGAATCAGACCTCTGGAGGTCCCGCGATGTCAGCCACAGAACCCAAGCTTCCCGGCCCAGATCATCCGATCACGCTGAAGCCTTCCCCGTCCCGGGTGGTGGTGAGCGTCGGCGACAAGGTGGTCGCTAACAGCTCGCGCGCCCTGGAGATGCACGAGGCCGGCCACTCGCCCGTCCTCTACCTGCCGGTGGCCGATCTAGACCAGACCGTGCTCGAGCCCAGCGTGACGACCAGCTACTGCCCCTACAAGGGTCAGGCGTCCTATCACTCGGTCAGAACCGCCGACGGCGGCCTCGTGCCGGACGCGATCTGGTTCTACGAGGCTCCGTACGACGCCGTGGCGCAGATCGCCGATCACGTCGCGTTCTATCCCGATCGGGTGCAGATCGACATCGGCCAGTCCCGTTAGGGCGCCCACGGAAATTAGTGCCGGAATCCACCGAGTGGCCTCGCCGATCCCCGCATCATGATGCGCTGCGGTGATGCGGATGGTTCGCACACCGTTGACGTAGACCAAGCGGCGCTGGCCGCCGCGCAGGTTGCGCTTGGCGCCGACGGTCTCAGCGCGACCGTGAACCCGGCCCTGCGCGAGGCGGCACGCCGCTCTGCGCTCGCCGACTTCGATGTCCGACGGGATATCGACGGCACTCCGCGCGAGGTCGGAGCGGGACGCGAGCGTCGTGGCGCGGCGAGCGCGGACTAACGCCCCGCAACCGGCTTCGTTGTCCCGACCGCGCTCGTCGACACGGCGGTATGGACCTGGGCGCGAGACCGTCGGTTCCCAGCGCTTGCGGACTGGTCCAACAACGAGGTTCGCTCCGGGCGGGTGCTGGTGTGTGACTTGTGATCTTGGAGCTGGTCAGGTTGGCTCCCAACCGACAGCGGGCCGGGGAGCTCGCGACGCGCCTGGCCGCGTTCGACGCGCTCGCGATGCAGAACCGAACCGCCGGTCGAGTTCAGCGCACGCGCCAGCCGCGTGGTGTGGCCGGCGGGCAGCCTGACGGTTCGGCTGGCGATGACCGAGCTGACCCGGCGAGCCCTTCACATGCCCAACCGCCGTCGCCCGGATGGCCGCCGAGCGACAGCCCGTGTGACCGGGAGCCAGGACAGCGTCACGGCGAGCCTGCCCGTGGCGCTGGAGACCGACTGGACGTGCACGCTCGGCGCGGATCTCACCCCGACTCCCGTCAACGGCAGAGTCAGGGCTGTGGATATCCCGACCCAAGCCCAGCTGAGCAAGGACTGCCCGTCCCGCTACGGTCCGAATCAACTACACCCACCAACTTCACCCGGGGTGGGCAGAAGAACGGGCCCGGTCAGAGCGTCATGGCCCCGCTTCAGGCCCTCACGGTCGTCTTTGCCCCGGGGATGAGTGAACTCGATTCAGATGACCAGAAAATCCGGAACGCGACATTCTGCGGATGAATCCTTTCGCCGCGTGGCGGGTCAAACGTCTCGCGGCTGGCCGACGATGACACCTCGCAACATGAGCCTCGACACCTCTCGACCGAACAGCCCGATCGCAGACCGCGGTCCGACCACCAAGCCTAGCGCCCGGGTACTGGTGATCTTCGAGCTCAACTCCAACGGCGCCGCCGCGCTCACCCAGGCCGCCGAGGTCACGAGCGGCTCACGGTCCGGGCTGACGGTCGTCACGGTGGCCCCCCAGCAGCCGTGCACGCGGTGCTGCGGCCCGAGCGCGGAGCCGTTTAACGCTGCGGTTCGAGAAGATGCTGAACGTGATCTGCGCGCGGCGCGGGAGCTTGTCGGTCCGGCGGCTGACCGGGCCGCATTCAAGGTTCTGGTCGGCGGGCGCGATCCGCCGCTTCCGGCGTGGATCGCCGAGCAGGCATTTGACCTCGTTCTGCTCCCAAGACATCGATTCACGCTCGGTGGCCATCCCATGGCCCGCAAGCTGCGCCGGGCGACCCGGGCACAGGTACGGCTGGTCGGATCGTCTGCGCCGGTCGATGCCCGCTCGGGGAGCTGAGGTAGCTGCTCCACGGGCAGGGCAGCGGCTCCACGGGCAGGGCAGCGGCTCGCAGGTTGGTGGGCGCGGCCTGGATGTGAGCGAGGTTCGGATGGTCCTCCGGGACGAGTCACCTCACGCGCCGGTCAGCAAAAACCGCTCTTGGTCCCGTTGGGGTTTATGCCGAAACGACTGATCGAGCTTAGGAGACGCCATGGACAGCATTGACTACGACGTGATCGTCATCGGGGCTGGACCGGCCGGGGAGGTTCTCGCCGGCCGATTGGCGGAGAAGGGTGATACGGTCGCGATCGTCGAGTCGGGTCTGGTCGGGGGTGAGTGTTCGTTCTATGCGTGTATGCCCTCAAAGGCATTGTTGCGCCCTGCGCAGGCGCTGGCCGAGGCGCGCCGCGTGCCGGGAGCCGCCGCCGCTGTGACCGGAGCTCTCGATGTCCGGGCGGTTCTTGACCGTCGCGACGAGATTATCCATTCCCTCGATGACTCTGCCCAGCTGCCGTGGCTGCAGAAGCAGGGGATCGAGTTACTCCGTGGCCATGGTCGACTCGACGGCGAACGCCGGGTGCGCGTAGGTGCAATCGTGTACGAGGCCGGCAAGGCGGTGGTGCTCGCGGTTGGAAGCGCTCCCAGGATGCCGCCGATCCCGGGGCTGGCCGAATCTGAGCCGTGGACTAGTCGCGAGGCGACTACGTCGTCACAGATCCCGGCTTCACTGATCATCCTGGGCGGCGGGCCGGTAGCCGTTGAGATGGCGCAGGCCTACGCAGGCCTGGGCGCTTCGATGACGGTGATCGAGGCCGGGCCACGGCTGCTCGCCCACGAGGAGCCGTTCGCGGGCGCACAGTTGCGCGACGCGCTGGCAGAGCGGGGCGTCGATGTACGCCTCGAGGTCAGCGCAGAACGCGTGCGCCGGCAGGGAACGGTGGTGACCGTGGAGCTGAGCGATAAAAACGCGGTCTCGAGCGAGGCGCTTCTAGTGGCACTTGGCCGCCAACCACACACCGCGGATCTCGGGCTGGACAACGTCGGTCTGGTGCCCGGCGAGGTGATCGAAGTCGATGATCGCCTTCAAGTCCCCGGCCGGCCGTGGCTATTCGCAATCGGCGACGCGAACGGACGCTCGCTTTTGACCCACATGGGCAAGTATCAAGCCCACGTCCTGTCTGAGATCCTTCACGGCGGCGAGCGGCGCGCCAGGCGGGATACAGCGGGCGCACCGCGCGTGGTGTTCACGGAGCCTCAAGTTGCCTCCGTCGGTTACACACTTCAGGCCGCGTTGGAGGAAGGACGCCACGTCGTCGCCTACGACGTGCCGACGTCGGGCACCGCCGGAGCGAGCTTTCATGGTCGCGGCACTGCGGGCACGGCTCGCATCGTGGTTGACGAGACCGAAGGCGTCATCGTGGGGGTCACGTTCACCGGCGCTGACGTGGCCGAGTGGCTTCACGCGGCCACAGTCGCGATCATCAGCCAGACCCCGATCGAGCTTCTGTGGGACGCCGTGCCCGCGTTCCCCAGCCGCAGCGAGATCTGGCTCAAGCTGCTCGAGGCGCGCGAAGCACAACTCGCACGCACCGATGAGCCGGCGCTCACCGCCGGCCTGAGATCCCGATCAGCCAACCGTCGCCGGTGTTTTGGCCTTCGCGTGGCCTGAGCGCGGACTCTTGAGCGGGCTCGCCACGAGTTCACCATGCCGATCCGCACCTCGAATCACGCTACGGCGTCCTCGCCGCCGCAGCCGACTAACAAGCCGCTCTGAACGCCCGGCGGAGCGAACGCTGATCGTCCCGATTCCAGCCACCGTTTTCGACGGATCCGGGTCTGATCGTCTGCTATCGCACAGAGACTGAAAGGACCTTCAAATGTCCGCACAAACCGCCACCTTCGCCGCTGGATGCTTCTGGGGTGTAGAGGCCGCGTTTCGCCAACTGCCCGGGGTGACACGGACCACGGTGGGCTACACCGGGGGTGACGCAGCGCATCCCACCTACCATCAGGTGTGTCGAGGTCGCACCGGGCACGCTGAGGCGGTCCAAGTCGAATATGACTCGACCGTGATCTCCTATCCCGAACTGCTCGAGACTTTCTGGGCGAACCACAACCCCACGACCCGTAATCGACAGGGCTGGGACATCGGTAGCCAGTATCGCTCGGCGATCTTCTTCGAGGACGAGATTCAACACGCCGACGCAGTCAGGGCTCGTGACGCCCAGCAGCGGGACCGCCGACGCAAGGTCGTCACAGCGATCGTGCCCACCCAGAACTTCTGGCCGGCGGAGGCCTATCACCAGCGATACCTAGAGAAGCGCGGACAGGCAAGCTGCTCCGTCACCGTCGATGCCACCTAAGCTCGACTTCGTGACAGCGGCCGAAGGCGACTAGCGGGACCTGTCTAGAGTGGCGCAGACACATTCCACTGATCCGCTGAGCCAGGCGGAGCAGCTCGTGCAGCGCGGCGAGACCGCGCTGGCGCCGCCCAGCCGAGAGCCCGAGCGCTTCACCAGCCGCCGGCTCCCGCTTTGGTTGTCAAGGTCGCCTCGAGCACAGGGATTCTCGGGCCGGGAGAGGCGTTTGACGGCATACGGCTGTGACGGCCGGATCGACCAGCAATCTGCGTCGGGCTTTTCGGCAACCGATTTCCTTCGGCCTGGGTCTGACCATGCATGATTCCCCGGAGAGTGACCGATGCCCCGCGATGACCACCCCCCGAGGCGCTCGCGCCTGTCGCGACTGCTGCAGCGAGGCGCCCGTCACGAGTGGTCACAACAGCATCTCTCCCACTACATCGACGGAGATCTCAACTGGCTCGCGCGCCGGCGACTAGAACTGCACGCCGAGGAGTGCCCGGAGTGCAGCCTCGGAATTCGCGCCCTGCGCTCGCTGGTGCAGCTGATGCACGGTATGGCTGATCGTCGGACCGAGCCGGCGCCCGCCAGCATCTTCGACCGGGTCCGCGCCGACGCTGCGCAAGCCGAAGGCGGTTCTGATCCGGCCGTCGAGACGTGACCGGGCCACGCTCGAATCGCCCCCGCGACCTGACGGAGAGCGAGCTCGTAACCCGGGCTCAAGCCGGAGACGTCGAGGCGTTCGAGTGCCTAGCCAGCGCCCACGCCGACCACCTCTACACGGTCGTCGTACGGCTGGTCGGCGATCGTGGCGAGGCCGAAGACGTCGTCCAGGAAGCCTTGCTACGAGCCTGGCGGGGAATACGGCGATTCCAGGGCCGCTCGATGTTCTTCACCTGGCTTTACCGGATCGCAGTCAACGAAGCAAACCGTGCGCTCGAGAAGCGCTCGCGGGGAGGGCGTAGCGTGGACGTCGAGGACAACTCGGTGGTGCTGCCCGCGCCCGCCCATCAGGACCCCGCGCGCCAAGCCGAGCAACATGAGCTCCACGCCGCGCTGGACCGCGCGATTGGCGACCTCGGTCTCCCCTACCGCACCGCGCTGGTGCTCCGCGATGTCGAAGGTCTCTCAACCCGCGAGGCCGCCAAGATCGTCGGCATCGGAGAGGCGGCATTCAAGAGCCGGCTTCACCAGGCCCGCTTGCATGTCCGCGCGGTGCTCGGCGACGAGACGCTCGTGGCCGGCACCTCCTGAAAACGAAAGTTCGGCATCGCGGAACCCGCCCCGGGTTCGCGGTCTACGTCAGGGGCCTCGAGTACCGTGCGCAGGTCGGTGCACCCTTCCCGGCCGCGGGCGACGGAAACCAAAAGCGAGCGTCGAAGCCTTGCACGTACTCGACTTCAGCACGGTGAGCTTCGGCGACCACGAGCGGTAGATCACAGTGATCCCTTCGATCACGTTGTCGTGCTCGAACACCTCGCCGACGGTCTCAACGTCTAAGCGTCGGGGGCCAAACTTCGGGCAGAACTCGGCGTGACCCTTGATCTTCGCCGCGGCGGCGCTGGGCCCGGGATCCGATGTTCTCCGTTACCGACCGGGGTGATTTGGATCTCCCTGACCGAGCCGACCCCGCCCAGCATCAGCCCCAACCGATTTAGCCCCGCCCGCGGTTCACGCCGTGCAACTCCCTGATGGTCGCGGAGGGTGACCACGCCGCGCACGGTTTATCGGATCGTCACAACCCCGTGGGCACCGTCGGGGGTCAAAGCCCCAAAAGTGTCACACGATCAACCGATCGTCTCACCCAGAGATGATCGAGAGGGAGTCCTACCTGATGAACCGATTCCGCAAGCCCAACACAGCTAGAGGACGACTACAGCCAGCACTGACCAAGGGGCGCGCGACGGCGCTCGCCGCAGTACTGCTACTCGCCGTATCCGGCTTCGCGACCTTGGCCTCGGCGGCGGTCAAGCATCGTGGAAGCCATCAAACGCCCTCGGCCGGGCCCGCCGGCGCCGCAACGGGGCTGGGTCAGCTCAGTGGGCTGCTGCCCAGGAAGAAGCTTACGCTGGAGAGTGCAATCAACGTCAACCTCAGCACCGACACGGTTCGCCTGCCAATCTATCCGGGGACCGCGCCCGTCCCCGGTAAGCCGGGCCAGACCGAGAAGGTGTGGTTCATCCTGGAGGACGCATCAGACTCCGGGCTGGCGCATGACCTGGGCGTCAACTACGCCCCGAAGCTGGCCAACGTTGCCATCAGCGATCCAGCCGCCGTACAGACGGTCACGCTCGGGAGCCCGACGGTGGCAGACAATCCGTTCGGCCCGGCCGAGGTCCACTTCCAGGGTGCGCCGGATTTCAGCCCCACGCGGACCGCGGTGCCCGGTCCGACGGGCTTCCCGCTGAAGAGCTTCACACCCGGCGCCGTCGCCGGCCCAGGCTACAGCCCGTTCATCCGGATCGCTGGTTCTGACGTCGTCTACAACGCTCCGATCATCGCCACCGGCGACGCCCCGTTCGACGTCACACACCACATCAACACCGCTGACCGCGTGCTCGGGGTCCATATCGCCGGCCCCTCGGCCCCCGGCCAGTTCTCAGAGTCGTGGGCCGACCTCCTGTTCGTCAAGGGGTTCGACGCCGGACAGCCGATCGTCTACCTCTCAACGGACGCCGGGCAGCCGCTGACCGCGGTGCTCGAGCGCGCGACCTACGTTCCCGCGCTCAACGACGCGTCGTTCAACGGCGGCGACGACTTCCTCGGATCCTCGAGAGAGCGCCTGTTCGGGTTCATCAACGGACAGACCGGCGCCGGCAATGCCGAGGCACAGGGGTTCCAACACCTGGTGCTCGACGGTCACGCCAGCGAGGACGCCTCTGCCGCGAACACGGGCCTGATCAAGTCGCTGCGCAACGGCGGCGATCTGCTCAACGTGTTCGGGGACTTCCCAACCCTGACCGACCCTCGGCACGCGGACGCCTATAGCCCACTGTGGGACGCGCAGCTCGGGCTGTGGACCCCCAAGGCAGTCAAGCAAGGACTGAACACGCGCCAGATCGACGAGGTTCAGGTGTTCAACCTCGCGGCCACTCGGCCAGACCTGCTGACCGGCGTGAACGTCGCCACGGGCCAGACCGCGCCGTACGGCTCAGTTGGAGTCAACATCAACTGCGCGGTCATCGGCTACACCGCCAAGGCACCGACGGCCAACCTCGCCACCCCGGCCCCCGGCTCGCAGTTCCCGCCCAGGTAAACCACCAACCGTCGACGACCCCGAACGGACCGGGAGCCCGGCTCCCGGTCCGTCTGGCCGTCGCAAGGTGGATCCATCCGGAGCGGGTCGTAGGTTCAGCGAGTCGGCAGACAACGGCTTTCCGGTGGTGATCGTAGGTGAGGTAACGCAAACGTTTGTGCGTGTGGGAGGGTGAGTGTGACCGGTCCGCAGATGAGGTGAACGAGCGCGAGCGCGGCGTTGGTGGAGTGAAACTCGTAGGCGCGGCGGACGATCAGCGCGACGATGTCCTTGCTGGGCGTCGACGAGCCGGTCGAGAACATCGTTTCCCCCGGCGTCCGCACCACAGCGTCCGGGGCGCCGCTCGTGCTGGTCAATCGCACCGTGGCGGCGGATGCCACCGGGCTGGGCTCTCGCGCGCGTCGGGAGCCAATGGCGTCGACGTCGAAGGATTCCAGTGGGCGAGGCCGAGGCACCCGTCGCTCGCGAGAGGCGATCGAGGTGCTCGTAGCGGTCGGCGATGCGGCGATTCTTGTGATTGACCACTTAGACCGCGCCGGCAGCGGCGCGCCAGTGGGATCTGCCCCGCCGGGTTCACCCTCTCGCTTGACCGATCATCGCCGCGATGGGTGCAGGCATGCGCCCACATCCGTTGCATCCGCCCCGGCTAGCTTCACGACTGCGGGCTGATCCGGGCACTCTGGAGCCCCTCGAAACCCCTCAACACCAGGACTTCCTGAGGACTGACGAAACCTTCGGACGGCATCCGCCGCTAACCGGATAAAAATCGGGGCGCCCGGATTTGAACCGGGGACCTCACCGACCCGAACGGTGCGCGCTACCAAGCTGCGCCACGCCCCGATGAGTCCAGTATTCCACAGCGCGCCGGGGGAGCGCGCAGCGGGGTCAGAGACCGCCGACGATCTTGTTGACTGTTCCGACGGGGTTCTGGACGAGTCCGCCCACACCGGAGCTCGATCCGCTCGACCCCGAGCCGGCGCCGGATCCGCTTGAGCCCGAGCCCGAGCCCGGACTGGTCGTACTCGGCGGGCTCGCCGGCGGCAGCAGCGAGCCGACCGTCGTCACGACCTTCTTGACCGGCGGCGGCAGCAGTGGGCCGACCGTGCTCACGACCTTCTGCACCGGCGGCGCCGAGAGCACCGTGCCGACAACCTTCTTGACCGGCGGCAGCAGTGAGCCGACCGTACTCACGATCTTCTTCACCGGCGGCGCCGAGAGCACCGTGCCGACAACCTTCTTCACCGGATCGGTGGTCTTGTTCACGACCTGACCGGTCTTGTTCACGGCCTGACCGGTCCGGTTGACGGTCTTGGCCGCGCGGCTTCCGATCCTGGTGTTGCTGACGGGCGAGGTCGTCGGCGTGCTCGCGCCCGACGCCGATGGGGTGGTCGCCGTGCTGGTCGGGGCCCGGCCCGGCTGACCCGAGGTGGGCTGGCGGGGCGAGTCACGCCGGTTGGTCAGCCTGGACCCCGAGTGAGAGGTCGAGCCGCCGGCGCCGCCTCCGGCCACGTGGGCCCGGCCAGCGATCGCGCCGCCGGTGTGCCCGCGACCCGCGGCGGACCCGCCGGTGATCGCGGGCTTGGCTGCGGGCGCGGAC
>JBPCPC010000005.1:0-4633 GCA_050999585.1 Solirubrobacteraceae bacterium
CATCCCTTCATGTGGTTGACCGCCGATGAAGCGGATCTCCAGCGGACAGACCTCTGTCGGGGCTGATGCCAAGCTCCTATCAAGTCACGCCGAAGGTCCTCGGGCGGCGACGGGCGACACAACAAAACCCGGTCAGGCAAGGCCGGCTGACACAGGCCAACCCGACAGCTGGTTTTAGAGTCAGCCCGCCGCCGACCCGAGGAACTACACCCCGGGCCGGACATCACCGGACCGAGATCAGAACCGTGACACAGAGCGGGGTTTCTACCGAGTCGGGGCGGTAGCCCCGACATCCTGGCTGCATTGCGCGGCGCGGGCGGCGCTGTCAAGCATCGCCACCACGATCACAGCACCTCAACCGCCAGATCGATGCTTGACGGCGACGACCGGCCGCGCCACCCCAAGCAGGCGTGCATGGTGCGACAAACCCGATTGACCGTCCGAGGTTTGTCACCGGCTGCGGGCTGAGCGTGCGAACGGTGACAAATTTCGGACCGCTGGTGGGGTTTGGCGCATGGTGCACGTTGCCAGCACTCCCACGCCAGCTCACCACCAACGCAACGTCCGATAACCGGCGACGCCCGCGCCCGGACCACCGAAACCGAAACCCAACCCAATCATCGACCGCTCCCCGAGCCCGAGCTGCGCATCCGGGGCTCCAGGGACGCTCCGCAGGTGCGGCAGTACGCGTCCTCGCCCGCGGCGCACGCGCCGCAGTCCGGACATCGATCCGGCGCAGGCCCCGAACCCAGCAGGCCCGTCGAGGAACCCGAACCCGTCCCCGTGACCACCCCCCACGGCTCCAGCACCAGATGGCGGCGCAGGTACAGCGCCGTCTGGCGGATCACCGCGATCACCGGCAGCGCCACCAGCGCGCCCGCGATCCCGTAGAGCTGGTCGCCGATCAACAGCGCGACGATGATCAGGATCGGGTTGATACGCAGCGAGATGCGGAACACCTGCGGAGCGACGACATGGCCCTCGAGCTGCTGCAGGGCGACGAACGCGATGATCAGCCAGACGGCGCTGATCGGATGCTGGAACAGAGCCAGCAGCAGCGGCGGCACCGGACCGATGATCGGCCCGATGTAGGGGATGAACTCCATCAGGCCGTAGAACGCGCCGAAGAAGATCGCATAGCGCTCACCGTCGGGGAAGATCCCCAGCACCCCGAAGATCGTCAGCACCAGCGCCGCACTGGCCCCCATCACGAGGCTGAACAGCGCCTGACCGCGGACGTATCCGGAGACGGCGTGCTGGACGAGCAACGGGTAGTCGTCCTCGGGCGTGCCGTCGCCGGAAGGCATCAGCCGGCGCACCAGCTCGCCGATCTGACGGCCGTAGATCAGCATGTAGATCGACAGCACCAGGATCAGCACGAGATCAAACCCGATCGTCACCACGCTCGAGAGCAGGTCACGCGAGAACGAGACGATGGCGCCGCTGCGCTTGAGGATGTTCTTCTGCAGCGTGTCCAGCGCGGTCTGGCCCTGCTTCTGGATGTGGACGTTGATGCCGTGCTTATCCAGGAATTTCTGGACGTTGCCCAGATCGCGGTTGGCGGTGCGGGTGAGCTCGGGCACGTTGTGCTGGAAGTGATTGATCTGCGAGGCCACCGGGCTGGCCAGCAGGATCCCGATCGCGGCCAGCGCCGCGAAGCCCGCGATGTAGACGGTCAGGATCGCCAGGCCACGCGGGATGCGGCGCTCCAGCAGCCGCACCGCGGGCGCGAGTCCCAGCGCCACCAGGCTGGCGACGACCAGGACCAGGAGCACGGTGCCCGCGGCCCGGGCCAGCGCCCACAGCCCCAGCAATGCCAGCGGCAGCAGCACCAGCTGCACCCAGCGGGGCACGACCACCGGCGGCGGGGTGGGCGGGGCGGCGCCGTGGGCGGGACTCTGATCCCCTCCGTTCAGCGGTCCCCCGGCCTCAACGGCCGCGGGCGACGGCTCCGGGTCAGCTCCAGGGAGCGGGGGCCGCATCCCGACCGCGGCGCGCAGGCGATCCCAGAAGCGCATAGCCTCGGAGTATGAGCGGGTTTCGGGCATGAGCAAGTCGGCGAAGATCCTGTTCGTCGGCGACATCGTCGGCGGCCTGGGCAAGCGCACGTTGCTCGGCCTGCTCCCGGAACTGCGCGAGCGCCTGTCGCCGACCTTCCTGGTGGTCAACGGCGAGAACATCGCCGGTGGGCTCGGCATCACCCCCAAGCTGGCCGATCAGCTGTTCGCCGCGGGCGTCGATGTGATCACGCTCGGCAACCACACCTACCGACAGCGCGAGATCTACGCCTACCTGGACGAGCGCCGCGAGATCCTGCGGCCGGCCAACTTCCTGCGCAGCCAGCCCGGTCACGGCTGGTGCGTGGTGGCCCGCGACGGCGTGCGTCTGGGCGTGGTCTCGCTCAGCGGCAACCTGTTCATGGACGCGGGGCGGCCGGTGTTTGCCGAGGCCGACGCCGCGCTGCACGCGCTCAAGGGTCAGGTCGACCACCTGCTCGTCGACATGCACGCCGAGGCGACGAGCGAGAAGGTCGGAATCGGCTGGTACCTGGACGGCCGGGTGACGGCCGTCGTCGGCACCCACACGCACGTGCCGACCGCCGATGCCCGGGTGCTGCCCGGCGGCACCGCCTATGTCACCGACGTCGGCATGACCGGGCCACGCGGCGGGGTGATCGGTGTCAAGCGGGAGCTGGCGATCGAGTCGATGGCGACCAAGATGCCGATCCGGTTTGAGACCTCGACCGAGGATCCGTGGCTGAACGCGGTGCTGATCGGCGCGGCCGCCGAACCGCTGCGGGCCACGTCGATCGAGTCGGTGCTGGTCCCGGCGGCGCCGGGAACCCGGACCTAGGGCGCGGCGATCTGGATCGGGATCGGCTCGCCCTGCGGCGGCTGCGACCGCTCCCAGGCCGCCAGCGGCCGCCGGGCAGGCGGCGGGGGATGGCTGGCGAACACGGCCACGAGGACCAGCGGGAAGAACCACACGATGTACGGATACAGCCAGTAGTTGACGGTCAGCTGCAGGGCGATGATCAGCGCGGCGCCGAGCGCCGCCACCTGCACCACGCCACGGCGCACCGGCACGAAGTACGCGCCCAGTGCGGCCGCCACGACCGCGCCCTGGAGCAGATGCTGCTCGATGCCCAGCCCACCCCACAGCCCCCAGATCGAGAACGGGGCCGAGCGGTCTGACTGATACTGGATCGAGTCCTTCCAGAAGAAATGCAGATCGTGCTTGAGCAGGACGGGGAGCATGCAGACGACCGTCGTCACGGCGAAGCCGATCACGAACGCGAGCCGCGATCGTCGCGCCGGCCGCTCGCCGAGCCCGCGCAACAGCAGCGGCGCGAGCACGAACGGCGCGAACTTGGTCAACCCGGCGAGTGCGGCCACCACCCCCCGCGCGGGCGCCGAGGTGACGACCAACAGCGCGAGCACGACCATCGCCGCGACCAGACTGTCGTTGGTATTGGAGTTCATCGCGTAGAGCGTGAACGGATAGGCCAGCCAGGCGTAGACCAGCAGCGTTCCGAGCTGGGTGTCGCGGATCCGGCGACCGAGAAAGAACAGCCCGGCGATCGTCAGCAGGTCGAAGAAGATCGCCGCCGCGTGCGCCGCCGGCAGGCTGTCCCAGCTTCCACTCCAGCCGAAGATCAGGCGAAACGGAACGTAGAGGGCGTAGTTGACCGGGCCGTAGGTGTCGCCGTACAGGTTGTCGGTCGGCCAGTGCCCGTAGAGCGCGACGCCATGGATCAGCTTGTCGGCGCCGATCACCCCTGCATAACCCACGTCGATCACGTTGGAGCTCAGGACGTTGAGCCCGATCCGGAAGGCGAGCAGGAAGATGATGCCCACGCCCAGCCACGGCACCGGCACGACGGTGCGCAGCGGCTCGCGGGGCACGCCCTTACCGAACGCGAGCAGCGTCACGCGAACCAGCAGGTAGAGCAGGAACGGGTAGACGAGCGGGACCGACAGCCCGATCTCGGCATGGTTGAAGAACGCCAGCGAGATCGAGAACCCGAGCAGCATCAGCAGGTCGAGGTGCAGCAGCGTCGGCCGTCGACGCCAGGGGAAGAACGGCGCCACGAACAGCGCGCACAGCGGCAGCCACAGGAACCAGTCGTTGACCCTGCGCCCGAACGCTCCCGGGTATCCCCGCGCCATTGACCAGGCGACCTGGTACCCGGTCCAGGCCTGGCTGACCCGGGCGTCGGAGTCGGTCACGTAGACCTGCAGCAGCTCGGTCTGGGGCTTGGTATGCGAGAACCAGCTGACCTGCCACTCGCCCAAGCCCTTCGTGTACTCATACGGCAGCGCCCGGGGATGACGGCGCAGCTCAGCCCTGACGCGCGGATCGCGCAGCGCGATCCGTCGCACCTGGTTGGCGGTCAGGCGATAGCCCTTGGGCGGCGTGTTCAGCTCACTGACAAGCACCGGCGCGGAGGACTGCACGACGGTCTTGGTGACCGTCCGGGCCGATCTGGTGATACTGGGCGACGCCGTCAACGCTGCGCTGGCCGCCAGCGCCGCGAGCAACCCGGCGGCCAACGAAGCGAGGATCAGTGCCACAAGCCCCCCAGTGCGGTGGGGAAGACACCAGTGACCTGATCGGCGCGAAAAGCCCCGAG
>JBPCPC010000029.1:0-11382 GCA_050999585.1 Solirubrobacteraceae bacterium
TCCCCGGCGCTGTCCGCCCGGGCAGCCGCAGACGTCCAGGCGTTCGCTGGCCTGGACACGACCGCGGCACCTCGACCGCTGCGGGCGCGCGCCTCCTGGAGCCCGGCGCGGAGCGCCCGGCCGCGACCGCACGTGGTCACCGGCGGGCCCCGGGCGTGCGCGCAGGCGCAGGCGTCCGCGCCGCGTCAGTACGCCTACACGATCGACGAGATCGCGAGCGCGTATGGATTCTCGGGGCTGTACGGCATCGGTGACCAGGGCGCGGGCAGCACGATCGCCCTGTACGAACTCGAACCCAACGACCCGGCCGACATCGCCGCCTACCAATCCTGCTACGGAACCCACGCCAGTGTCGTCTATACCAGCGTCGACGGCGGGGCGGGGCGCGGCGCCGGCAGCGGCGAGGCGGCGCTGGACATCGAGAACACGATCGGGCTGGCGCCGGCCTCCCACCTGCTCGTTTACCAGGGCCCCAACGCCAACTCCGGCGCTCCCGGATCCGGACCCTACGACATCTTCTCGGCGATCGTCAACCAGGACCGCGCCAGCGTCGTCAGCGTCTCCTGGGGCGAGTGCGAGAACGCGCTCGGGCCCTCCGATGCATCGGCGGAGAACACGCTGTTTGAGCAGGCCGCCGTGCAGGGCCAGTCGATCGTGTCCGCCGCGGGGGACAGCGGCGCCCAGGACTGCGACGTCCCGGGCGCGGCGCCCGACACCCGTCCAGCGGTCGATGATCCCGCCGGTCAGCCATTTGTCACCGGCGTCGGCGGCACGTCGCTGACCGCGCTGGGACCGCCACCGGTGGAGTCGGTGTGGGACAACGCCGGCACCCCGACCGGCGGCGTCCTCTCGGCGGGCGCCGGCGGAGGCGGCCTGTCGGCGTTCTGGTCGATGCCGGCCGCCCAGACCGACGCCGCCGCGGCTCTGGGGGTGCGCCAGGTCGCCAGGGCCGTCGGTGCCTGCCACCGCTCCGGCGGATCCTGCCGCGCGGTCCCCGACGTGGCCGCAGACGCCGACCCCAACACCGGGTATCAGATCTACTGGAACGGATCGGACTCGGTCCCCGGCGAGCCGGCCGGCTGGCAGGGGATCGGGGGAACCAGCGGGGCCGCCCCGGTGTGGGCGGCGCTGCTGGCGCTCGCGGACTCCTCGCCGGCCTGCGCCGGCTCGGCGATCGGCTATGCGGGGCCGGCGCTATATCGCGCGGCCTCGGCCGATTACGCGACCGACTTCCACGACGTGACCCTCGGCGAAAACGACTTCACCGCCACCAACGGCGGGCAGTTCGCGGCCGTGCCCGGATATGACCTCGCCAGCGGATTAGGTTCGCCCAACGCAGCCGCCCTGACCAGCTCGCTGTGCGCCAGCACAGTCCGCCTGCCGATGCTGCCCGCCAGGCTGTCGGCGGCCCAGGCCTCGGTTTCGCTGCGCCTGCTCGCCGGCGACGTGGCCGGAGAGACGATCTCCTACACCGCCAAGGGGCTGCCCGCCGGCCTCAGGCTCGACAGCGCCAGCGGCATCGTCACCGGCCGGCCGACCCGCCAGGGTCAGTTTCAGGTCCGGATCCTCGCCCGCGACGGGGCGGGCTCGAGCGCGGCGGGCAGCTTTGCCTGGACGATCGGGGGAGCCGCCGGCCTGGCGGGCGTAAGCCTGAGCGGCGGCGCTTCGCCTCAGCTGACGTTCTCGGTGGTCGCGGCCCGCAACTCCCCGGCGATCCGGACCGTGGAGATCGCTGCACCCACCGGGCTGGCGCTGCGCTCGGTCGTCGGTGTGCGCGTGACCAGCGCCACGCGCGCCGCGACGCCGCAGCGGTTCACCGCCAGGCTCGTCAGGCACTCGCTGACGATCACCCTGCGACGCTCGACGGCCGGCATCCGCGTGACGCTGCGCCGTCCGGCCCTGGCGGCGCTCGGAGGCCGCGGGGCACGGACCTCCGGCTCATCCGCGGCGACGCTGAGCATGCGCATGGGGGATACCGCGCACGGCATCAGTCACCTCACGGCCAGGCTCCCCGGCCGATGACACTGCTCAGCGGGTCCTCCAGCGCCGAGCTCGATGCCGACGTGGAGCGCTGCTGGGAGGTGTTGGCGGACGTCGAACGCTGGACCGAGTGGCAGCAGGGCCTCGAGCGCATCGAGGTGGTGAGCAGCGATGAGCGGGGGCGGCCGGTGATCTGCGACACCGTCTCCGACGCCAAGATCACCAAGGTGCGCTGCCGCGTCCAGGTCAGCTATGAGCCGCCCGACCGCCTGGCGTTCACCCGCGTGCAATCAGATGACGTCGACGCGATGGAGGGCTCCTGGGAGCTTCAGCCGCTGCCCGGCGGCCGCGCCCAGGCCACGTTTCGGCTCGCCGTCGACCCGGGTCCGGTCGGGTTCATGGCGCGGCCGCTGGAGCGCGCGTTGCGACCGCTGGTGGTGGGACGGCGCGCCGAAGAGCTGGCCCGCGAGGTCGCTGCGCGCGGCTGAGGCGATCAGTCCTGGGCCGCGGTGGCCCGGTCGTTGAAGCGCCGCGCGACGTCGGTCAGCACTGAATCATCGAGCGCGCGGCCGGCGCCGCGCCGGCACCCGGCAGCGTCGCCACCGTCACCCGGCGGGCCGGGCTGTGCGGCGTCAGCGGCCGCACGACGACCCCCGACTGTCCGTGGGTCAGGGCCAACCGCGGGATCAGCGCGACTCCGACCCCGGCCGCCACCAGCCCCTGGACCGTGTCGTAGTCGTCTGACTCGAACGCCACGTCGGGGTCAAATCCGGCCTCCAGGCACGACCGCACCACATGACGCGCGCACGCGCTCGAGGCCGAGGTCTGCACCCACTGCTCGTGGCGTAGGTCAGCCAGCGTCAGGCCCAGCGCGTCGGCGAGCGGGTGCGCGGCAGGCAGCGCGACGTGCATCGGGTCCTCCAGCAGCTGGACTGACCGCAGGCCCACGCCCGGGCCCTGCCCGCGCCGATGGGTCCCGGGAAACTCGAACAGCAGCCCCAGATCGAGCTCTCCCGAGCGCAGCCTGCGCGCGATCTCCTCGGGCTCGCCCTCGGTCAGCGTCAGCGCAACATCGGGATGCGCGCGCCGGAAGCGCGCCACCGCCAGCGGCATCAGCGTCGCCCCGCCGGACGGGAACGAGGCGACCCGCAGCCGTCCGGCGCGCAGGCCCATCACGGCCGCGAGATCGCTCTCGGCCGCCTCCACCTGGGCGAAGATCGTCTCCGCGTGGGAGACCAGAGTCGCGCCCGCCACGGTCGGCCTGACTCCGCGGCGGTCGCGAATCACGAGCGTCGTCCCGGTCTCGGCCTCGAGCCGCGCGATCGACTGCGAAACCGCCGACTGCGTGTAGGAGAGCGACTCGGCGGCAGCGGAGAACGATCCCCGCGAGATCACCTCGCACAGGACCTGGAGTCGAGTCAGATTCAGCATTAGTAAATCTTATCCTGAGCATGACGAACTTCACTAGAACTTATGGCAGGCGACTGCGATGCTCGCTGCCTGATCACACGACCTTTCGCAAAGGAGGTGGGCTGATGGCCACTCACGCGATCATTTCCTACGACGACTCTCAGAATGACCACGACGCGTTGATGCTGGGCCGGATCTTCCGCGACGCCGGCGCCAAGCTGACGCTCGCCTACGTGCGTCACTCGGCTCACCACCAGGCCGACCGCGAACAGCTCGCCGAGCACGAGGCCGTGGCCCTGCTCGAGCGCGGCGCCCAGTGGCTCGAAGATCCCTACATCGAGCGCCCCGTCGTGATCAGCCCCTCGACCGGCGCCGGCCTCGCCTGGCTGGCTGGGCAGGTGGCGGCCGACGTAGTCGTGTTCGGCTCTGACTACCGAACCCCGCGCGGGCACGTCGCGATCGGCCGTTCGGCCCAGACGCTGCTCGATAACGGCCCGACCGCCGTCGCCCTGGCTCCCGCGGACTACTCCGCCGCTGAGGCCCGGGAGATCGCCACGATCGGGATCCTGCGCGGCACCGCCGACGAGGCCGCGATCGAAACCGCCTACGCGCTGGCCGGTCGCTATCACGCCGCAGTGATCGATTCTGATCGCGGTGCCGACCTGGTCGTCGTCGGCTCCCGCCCCGAGGCTCGCGAGGGCCGGGTGATGATCACCTCCAGCGCGCAGAACGCGATCGAGCAGGCCACCGCGCCGGTGCTCGTCGTCGCTCGCGGCCTGCCGCTGAGCTTCGAGACGCTCGTCACGGCGTAGTTCCCACCGCAGCCGCTGCGCCGCGGCGGCGACGTCTCACCACGCTGACGGCCGGGTCCACGACCCGGCCGTCGGTCTATCGTGCGCCGACCGTGCGCACGCTGATCATCTCCGACCTGCATCTCGGCAACCGGGCGCACCGGGACGTACTGCGGTTCGGAGCGCCGCGAGCCCGGCTGCTGGAGGCGCTGGGCGCCATCGACCGCCTGGTGCTGCTCGGCGACACGGTCGAGCTGATGACGCGTCATCCGCGACGCTCGATGGCGATCGCCGAGCCGGTGCTGCGCGAGATCGGCCAGCGGCTCGGCTCCGAGCGAGAGGTGATCCTCGTGCCCGGTAATCACGACGCACCGATGGTCCGCGCCTGGGCGCGCGATCGCGGATCACGCCTGGAGCCCAGCGACGTCGTGAACCCGGCGGCCAGCCCCGCGCTCGCGCACGTCACGTCGTGGCTGGCCCCGGCGCGGGTCAGCGTCCGCTACCCCGGGGTGTGGCTCGACCACCGGGTGTGGGCGACCCACGGCCACTATCTGGACCGGCATCTGCTGCCCGAGTCGGCGTTCGGACTGCCGCGCGGTCGGCTGCAGCGCGGCGCCGGCTCGCCGGCGCGGCCGATCGACTACGAGCGCGCACGCCGGCGGCGGGCGGGTAAGCGCTCGCGCGAGGGCCTGCCGGCCCGGCTCGCAGCACGTCCGGTGGCGACGCTCGTCGAAGCCGCCGCCGAGCTGCTGCGACGCGCGACGATGCCACAGGTGCCGATCCTGATGATGAACGCGCGGCTGGCGCCGCTGACGGCGAAGCTGACCGACGCGCAGATGCGGCACGCCAGCCTGCGGGCGATGGCCTACGTCACGCAACGGCTGGGCGTCCAGGCCGAGTGGGTGGTGTTCGGCCACGTGCACCGGGCCGGGCCACTGAACGGCGAGCGCTGGCCGGGCGGGGCGGGTGAAGCGCGGTTGCTGAACACCGGCTCGTGGCTGTATGAGCCGCTGCTGATCGACCGGGCCTCGCCCCCGCACCCCTACTGGCCCGGCGGCGCGGTGCTGCTGGAGTCCGGACACGAGCCGCGGGCGCTCGGGCTGCTGGATGCGCTCGGCCCGCAGCAGCTCCACCCCCGCTGACCGCCACGCTTGGTCCGTGTGGACGGCGGGGTCAGCGCAGGATCAGGTGACTGTCACCGAACTCGTGCCACAGGTATCCGTTCTGCAGCGCCGAGCGGTAGGAGCGCTCCAGCAGCTCGTCGCCCGCGATCGCCGCCAGCATCAGCAGATGCGAGGCCTCTGGCTCATGCCAGCCGGTGATCAGGCCGTCGACCACGCGTACGCCCCGCTCGGGGTCGATGACCAGGCCGGTCCACCCCTCGCCGGCGCGCAGCGAGCCGTCGCGGCGCGCCACCGTCTCCAGCGCCCGGACCACGGTCGTGCCGACCGCGATCACGCGCCCGCCGGCCGATCGGGTGCCAGTCACCAACCGAGCGGTCGCCGCCGAGACCGAGTACTGCTCAGGAAACGGCGCCTCGTGGCGCTCAGGCGAGCTGACGCCGGTGTGCAGGGTGATCGGCGCGACGGCAATCCCGCGCGCGACCAGCGCGGTCACCAGCGCCGGCGTGAACGGCCGCCCGGCGCTCGGCATCTCGGCGCTGCCGGGGGTGGTGGCGTAGACGTTCTGATAGGCCGACAGCGGCCACGGACGGCGCACGTAGCGATAGCGGATCGGCTCGCCCCAACGCCGCAACAGCTCCTCCACCGGAGCCTCGCCGACCACGTGCGCGAGCATCAGCCGCGAGCCCGACGCATAGGGCGCGACCAGCTCCAGCTCGGCGGGGGCGTCGTCGTCTTCGTCGTCGCCGAGCGTGAGTGTCTCTCCGGCACGGCCGCGCGCCGGGCGCGACCCGTCACGACTGCGCAGCTCGACCACGCGCCAGCGTTCGTCAAGCTCGGGCGCGCGGGTGGCGAAGTGCACGCGCACCACATCCCCGTCGCCACGACGCCCGGCCACGGCAGCCGGCAGCGTCGCCGATACGTTGACCACGACCAGGTCGCCGGGCTCCAGCAGCTGCGGCAGCTCGCGGAAGCTGGCGTGGATCAGCGGCTCCCGCCGACGGTCGGCGACCAGCAGCCGGACCCCGTCGCGAGCAGCCCCGCGCTCCTCGGGGGGCTCGGTGGCCTCCAGCCGAGGCGGCAGCTCAAAGGCCAGGGCGGTCATGCCGTGCTCCCGGCGACGATCAGCTCGCGCGCCAGGTAGCGCCCGCTGGGTCGCTCGCCGAGGATCAGTTCGAGCAGGCCGGGCACGCTGGCCTGCGGCGGTGGGCGGTCAGAGATGTCCTGACCGGGGAATGCCTGCTGCTGCATGCGGGTGCGCATGTCGCCCGGGTCGACGGCGTACACGCGCAGCTGCGGCTGCTCAGCGCCGAGGATCGCCGTCCATTGCTCCAGGGCCGCCTTGGACGAGCCGTAACCGCCCCACCCCTGATAGGGCTCGACGGCCGCGTCGGAGGTGACGTTGATGATCGTCGCGCCGACGGGCATGTGCGGCAGCACCAGCTGGGTCAGTGCCAGCGGCGCCAGCACGTTGACGGCATAGACGCGCTGCAGCTCGGCCAGCGGGTAGGCCGCAAGCTCGGGCTGGGGGCTGGGTCCGAGCCGCGAGGCGTTGTTGACCAGCAGCTCGACGGACCGCCCGCCGGCGTCGGCCAGCGCGCCCTGATGCCAGTCGTCGGCGACGTCGCCGGGGATCGCAGTGACGTCGGTCAGGGCGCTGAGCTCGTCGGCCGCCCGCTCGAGCTCGTCGGCGCCGCGGGCATCGATCACGAGCGTCCAGCCGTGTGTCGCGAGCTCTCGGGCGAGCGCTCGTCCGAGGCCGCGCGATGCTCCAGTGATGATTGCTGTTCGGTTTGACATGCCCGGCACGCTAAGCGCGGTCGGGTCTCGCTTGCCAGTGGCAATTGGTCCTAGGACCAGCGACCGGCGGCGGCTAGCTCCGCTTGGTGACCAGCCCGCGCCGCACCGCCAGCAGCGCCGCCTGGGTTCGGTCGGTGACCCCGAGCTTGGCCAGCAGGTGGCCGACGTGGGTCTTGACCGTTTTCTCGGCGATCCCCAGCTCGAGCGCAATCCGCTTATTCGAACGTCCGGCGGCAATCAGCTCCAGCACCTCGCGCTCGCGGGGGGTGAGGCTCTCACCGCCGTCGGGGTCGGCCCCGCCGTGAATCCCCGGGCCCGGTTCGCTCAGGGTCCGCAGCAACCGGGCGGCAACCGTCGGGGCAATCATCGCCTCCTCGCCGCCCGCGGTGCGCACCGCCCGGGCCAGCTCGGCGGGCTCAACGTCCTTGAGCAGGTAACCTGCCGCCCCGGCCTGCAGGGCCGGCATCAGGCGATCGTCGTCCAGGAAGCTGGTCAGCACGATCACCCGACTGGCGGGCGCGCGCTCGCGCAGCCGCCGCATCGCCGCGACGCCGTCCAGCCGCGGCATCACCAGGTCCATCAGGATCACGTCGGGCGACAGCGCGGCCGCCCGGTCCAGCGCCTGTAACCCGTCGGCGGCCTCGCCGACCACGGCGATCCCATCCTGGAGCTCCAGAAACGTGCGCAGCCCCTCGCGGACGACCGCGTGGTCATCGACGATCAGGACACGGATCGGGTCAGGCGCCATCGCCGGCCAGCTCGAGGCGCACGGTCGTGCCGCCTTCAGGGGACGAGCTGATCCGCAGCGTGCCACCGAGCTCGCCGGCCCGCTCCTCCATCGAGGTCAGGCCGAGGTGGCGAGAGCGCAGCTCGGGATCAGATGGGTCAAAGCCGTGACCGTCGTCGGAGACCTCAAGCGTCAGCAGCCGGCCGCCGCCCCCGCGGAGATCGATGGTGACCTGCCGGGCGGCGCCGTGGCGAACGGCGTTGTGCAGCGCCTCGTTGGCGATCCGCAGCACCTCGGCGTCACGCGCAGCGTCGGGTTCGGGCACGCCCTCGGCCTGCAGGCGCACCTCGATTCCGTGCACCTGGGACACCATCTCGACCTCCTTGGCCAGCGCGCCCTGCAACCCGTCGTGCTCGAGGTCGGCGGGGCGCAGTCCGAGGATCAGCGAGCGCAGCTCTGCCAGCGCCTCGCGAGAGAGGGCGCGCACGCGCTCAAGCTGGGGGCGCGCGGATCCGGGGTCGCGCTCCAGCAGCGTGGCCGCCGCCTCGGCAGCGAGGTTGAGGCTGAACAGCTTCTGGGTCACCGCATCGTGCAGCTCCAACGCGAGACGGTTGCGCTCGGAGAGGATCGACAGCTCGCGGCTGCGCTCGTACAGGCGCGCGTTGGTGATCGCGATCGCGGCGTGAGCGGCCAGCAGCTCGATCAGACCGCGGTCAGACTCATCGAAGCAGACCGCCCCCTCCTTCTCGGTCAGGTAGAACGCGCCGATCACGTCGTTCCGGACCACGATCGGCACGCCCAGGAACGAACGCATGTCGGGGTGGCGGTCGGGCCACCAGCCCCGGAACCGGGGGTCCGCATGGATGTCGTCGGTCAGATAGGCGCCGTCGGCGGTGAGCATCGCGCCCAGCATCCCGTGCGTGCGCGGCAACGGTCCCATCGCCGAGATCAGCTCGTCGCTCATTCCGGCAACCAGGAAGCGGCGGAAGCCGCCGGCTCCGTCGGGGATCCCGAGCGCGGCGTAGCGGGCGCCGGCCAGCTCACGCGCCGAGTCGACCAGCCGCTGCAGCACCTCATCGACCGAGCGCTCTGCCGCGACCGCGAGCACCGCGTCGCTGACCGCTCTCAGCGCTGGGCTCACCGGCTCCGGCATTGGCAAGACGATAGCTTTGAGCTGTGGCCACTGTGAACGATACGCCCGGACTGCAGCGCTGAGGTGCCAAAGCTTTGGATCTGGGCCCAGGCGCTGATCTTCGTGTTCGTGCTCGCGGGCATCGTGATTGCGATCACCCGACTGGCGTGAGCCGACCGCTGGCGTGGTGCGAGTGATCGAGTCGATCCTCGTCGGCACCGACGGCTCCGGCACGGCGGCGATCGCCGTCGCCCATGCGATCGAGGTGGCGCGCGGCCTGCATGCCAGGCTGCAGATAGTCAGCGCCTACGAGCCCGTGCCCGAGGGGCGCCTGCGCCAGGAGGCGCTGCCGGCCCGCAGCGATGTGCAGTGGACGGTTAATCCGCGCGCGGACGTGCTGGCGCTGCTGGAGTCCGCGCAACGCGACGCCGAGGCGGCGGGCATCGCGCCGGTCGAGACGTTCGCTCGTGTCGGCGACGCCGCCGACGCGATCCTCGACGTCGCCGAGGAGCAGCACTGCCATCTGATCGTGGTCGGCAACAAGGGCATGACCGGCGCCACCCGCTTCCTGCTCGGATCGGTGCCCAACAAGGTCTCCCACCACGCACCGTGCTCGGTGCTGATCGTGCGTACCAGCTAGGGTCGCGGCCGGTAACTGCGTGAGTAGACCTCGCGAGGGGCTGGGCGTGGCTGGGGCCCCGTGTTGATCGGGCTTGCCGTGGGCGTACCGGCACTGGACGGTGGCTTCAGGCAGCCGGATGACTCTCGACCCCGCTCGCCCGGCCCATTTCGGCGAGGCTGGATGGCGCGCTGGCCGCAAGCCCGAGCAGGCGCCGCAAGGCGGCCAGGAATTCTTCAACCGGGAACCTGATGTGGCGCCAAGCCTCCGTCGACCGGCAAACTGCCCCACGGCCCGGCTGCATAACGTGACAAATCACTACCGACCTCGCAGGTTTTCCCCGCGATGCACGCCTGGCGTGCGTTTGGTGACAATTCCGAACGGCCGCAGCGGATTTGTCACGGTGTGCAGACCCGAGAGGCCGAGGCACCGAGGGGCCTTGGTGGCCCTGCACACAGCGCCGGCGATTTTTTTAATCGGGGCACTGATAGGGCGACCGCTACAGACGCCGCGCGGTGCGCTTGAGCTGACTTCGCTGGTGCGCGTTCGCCGTCGCCGCCCCGGCGTTGAGCAGGCCGTAGCCGTAGCTGGCATTGGGCCGGCCGCTACCGAGCGGGGTGGCCGTCTGCTCGAGCTGGGCGAGGACCTGCTGCGGGCTTGGCCGGCGCCCGATCACCCGGCTGGCGATCACCAGCGCCGCCGTGGCCGCCACCTCCGGCGACGCCATCGACGTGCCGATGTAGTAGTTAGGGAATCCGAACTGTCCCCAATGCGGCGGATCGGTCAGCGTCAGCTGGTAGATCGACGGCAGGTTGCGCTCGGGATGGCAGTTGAGGTCGCCGTTGATGATCGAGTCGTTGCCCCCACCCGGCGCGACGAGGTCGAGGCCGGGACCGCCGTTGGAATAGTTGGCCACGCAGCGGTCGCGGGTGGTGGCGCCGACCGAGATCACCCCGGGGACGCGCGCCGGATAGGCGATCTGGCTCGTCTCGTCGTTGCCCGCGGCGCCGACGACGATCACGCCGTGGCGCCGGGCGAACCCGATCGCGGAGACGATCTGGGGGATCTCCATGCCAGAGTTGACCTGGCTGGGCAGGAACTCGAGGCTGAGGTTGATGACGTTGGCGTGGTGGCTGACGGCGTAACGGATGCCGCGGGCGATCGTCACCTCGTCGCCCTCCCCCTGGGAGTCGAGCACCCGGACGGGCATGATCGACGCGCCGTAGGCCAGGCCGGTGAGGTCGATCTGGTTGTTGGTCGACTCCGCGACCACCCCGGCCACGAACGTTCCGTGCCCATTGCGATCCAGCGGGTAACGGCTGCCGGTGATGAAGTCATACGGGGCCACGAAGCGCGTGCCGCGGAAGTCCGGAGACTCTCGGAACTGCTTGAAGTTGCGATACGCGACGCCGGTGTCCAAGACCGCCACCACGACCCCGCGACCGCCGGGGTGGTGATCGGCCAGCAGGTTGGACCACGCGCTCGGGGCGTCCACCCCGGCGCCGGGGAGCATGTTCCACTGCAGCTGCTCCCAGCCACCGGCGCGACCGCTGCGGCCGCCATCGTTGGGATAGAAAGCGCCGGCGGCGTGGGCGACGAAATCGGGCTGGGCATAGGCGACCCCCGGCTGACGGCGCAGGCGAGCCAGCGCGGCGCCAACGGTCTCGGCCGCGGGCAGCTGCAGCAACCGGGACCGCGGCGCCACCGCGGGCGTGGCCGGACGTTTGCCCAGATGGGTCTCGGCCGTCGCGGCCGTCGCCTGCGTGACGTGCGCGGAGTAGCCGACGATCACCTCGTGGGGC
>JBPCPC010000034.1:0-8449 GCA_050999585.1 Solirubrobacteraceae bacterium
CTCGCCGCCAGCGCGACGTTCGCCCCGTTGGCCCTCGGCGTGGCCGCGCCCGGCGGCGCCGTCGTCCGCGCCCTGCTGCTGCGCGGTCTCCCCCACCCGCCCGGCACGCTGAGCACGTTGCGCGAGCGCATCCAGGCCTCCGGGGCGCGCTTTGACGGGCGGCTGCGCGTGGCGACGGTCGATCGCGGCTCGGGGCGACGCGTCGTGTTCGGCAGCCCGCGGGCCCCCCACGCCACCGTGGCCGAGGCGGTGGAGGCGTCCTGCACCGTGCCGTGGCTGTTTGCCCCGGTGACGATCGGCGGCCGCGAGTACGTCGACGGCGGCGTGTGGAGTCCCACCAACCTGGATGCCGCCCCCGCCGGACGCGACACCCATGTGCTCTGCCTGAACCCGACCGCCAGCCTGGGCACCAGCCACACCCTGCTGGCGGTGATGCGCAACGTCGCCCGCTCCGCGGTCTCGATCGAGTCGCTGGCGTTGCGGCGCCGCGGGGCCCGGGTGCGCACGATCGCGCCCAACGCCGAGTGCGCGGCCGCGATGGGCTCGAACTTCATGGACCAGGAGCCGCGCATCCGCGTCCTCTCGGCCGGGTATCGGCAGGGCCTGCTGGTGGTTGCCGACGGCCGCGGGTGGTGAGCCGTTGGTGGTCGTGGTGGGTGGTGGGTTGGGTAGCGCGACCCGCCTCGGATGATCAAGCAGCGATGGATCGGTGTGGGTCTTTGTTGGGTGGGGGCGCTGCTTGACATCCGCTGTGTGGTCGCGCAATGCGGCAACGATCTCGAGGCTGGCGCCTCGAGTCGTTACATAAACACCACATCGGTGCCGATGGATGGGGGTTCGCGAGGGGTGTGGGTGTGAGACGGTGGTTGCTTTCACCTAACGCCCACACCCCCTCCCGGATCGCGTCGAGTGGGGGTTTTGTGGGGTTTCTGCCGAGTCGGGGCGGTAGCCCCGACATCCTGGCTGCATGGCGCGGCGCGGGCGGCCGCGCCACCCCCGGCCCGCCTTCCGGGCGTGCATGGTGCGACAAACCCAATCGACCGTCCGAGGTTTGTCACCGGCTGCGGGCTGAGCGTGCGAACGGTGACAAAGCTCGGAGCGCTACTCGGATTTGTCACACGGTGCACGTCGCCACGGCAGATTGACGAGCCGTCCCGGCTCGCGCCGTAAACACCCACGCCCGCTCACCGCCAACGCAACGTCCGATAACAGGCGACGCCTGCACCCGGACCACCGAAATTAAGACCCAATCATCTACGGCGCTCTGACCACCTCGGGCGGGGCGGTGCTCGCCGCCTCGGCCTCGGCCAGGATGCCCTGACGGCGCACCGCGTTGGACAGCGCGCGCACGTAGGCGCTGGCCCCCGCCTCGAGGATGTCGGTGGAGATGCCCTGCCCCGAGCCGGTGACGCCGGCCACCTCGAGTACCACCGAGGTCTCCCCGAGCGCGTCCTGACCGCCGGTGACGGCATCGACGCGAAATTCCCTCAGCTTGGCGTCCACTCCCGTGGCGGCGTTGATCGCGTGAAAGATGGCGTCGACCGGGCCGTCGCCGGTGAACGAGCCGACCAGCTCGTCGCCGTCAGGACCGGTGACGGCCACGGTGGCGTGCGGAGGCCGGCGCGAGGAGGCCTCGACGTCGAACCACTGCAGCGCGTAACCGGCGACCTCGGAGCGCAACTCGTCGGTGACCAGTGCCTCGAGGTCCATCGCCGTGACCTGCTTCTTCTTGTCAGCGATCTCCTTGAAGCGCTTGAAGGCGGTGTTCAGCGTCTGGCCTTGCAGATCGAAGCCGAGCTCGGTCAGCGCCTGCTGCAGCGCGTGACGCCCGGAGTGCTTGCCCAGCACGATCGAGTTGACGTCGTCAAGGCCGACGCTGGCGGCGTCCATGATCTCGTAGGTCGAGCGCTCCTTCAGCACACCGTCTTGGTGGATGCCCGACTCGTGAGCGAACGCGTTGCGCCCGACGATCGCCTTGTTGGGCTGGACTGAGTAACCGGTCAGTCGCGAGACCATCCGCGAGGTGCGCGCGATCTCGGTGGTGACCGCTTCGGTGTACAGCCCCACGTCGGCCCGGCGCGTGTGCAGGAGCATGATGATCTCCTCCAGCGACGCGTTCCCGGCGCGCTCGCCGATACCGTTGACCGCGCATTCCACCTGCCGCGCGCCGGCCTGCAGGCTGGTGAACAAGTTGGACACGGCCAGTCCCAGATCGTCGTGGCAATGGACCGAGAGGACCACGTCGCGCAGTCCCGGCACGTGCTCGTAGAGGCCCCGCAGGAACTCGGCGTACTCCATCGGCATCGCATAGCCGACGGTGTCGGGGATGTTAATCGTCGTCGCACCCTCATCCAGCGCGATCTGGATCACCTCGGCGGTGAACTCCAGATCGGCACGGGTGGCATCCATCGGCGAGAACTCCACGTCGTCCAGGTAATGCTTGGCGTGGGCGACGGCAGCCCGCGCCTGCCCCTTGACGTCGTCACGCGTGGTCTGCAGCTGGTACTCGATGTGGATATCCGAGGTGGAGATGAAGGTGTGGATCCGCGGGCGGGCAGCGTCCTTGACCGCGTTGTGCGCGGCGTCGATGTCGGCGACGTGGGTGCGGGCCAGCCCGGCGATGATCGGCGGTCGGGCGAGACCGAAATCTGAGCGGGCGATGCCCTGCACACCCTCGAAGTCCCCCGGTGAGGCGATCGGGAAGCCGGCCTCGATCACGTCCACGCCCAGGCGCGCCAGCTGCTGGGCGATCTCGAGCTTCTCCGACGCGTTGAGCGAGATCCCCGGCGACTGCTCACCGTCGCGCAGCGTCGTGTCGAAGATCAGTACTCGGTTGGGATCGTCCGGCGTGGTCATGGTCTCTCCTTCTCAGATTCGAACGGGCTGCTTCTCGGTGCTGGTTCGCGGCTACGTGCGGCCGCCGGCGCGCTATTCCCCCCGAAGGGGGAGGAGAAGAAGAGCGAGTTCGAGGCGGAGAGCCATCGCGCGCACAGCGTAGCAACGCCGTCCCGGCGCCGGCGGCGACGCCGGCCGGGCTAGAGCGCGACGGTGTGGCCGGCGACGAAGCCGTCGCTGGAGACGATCTGGTCCAGCACCTCGCGCGACACCGGCGAGCCCGTGGTGATCGCCATGGCGGCCAGGCGACCGTCGCCGCCGGGGTTCTCGTCGGGCTGGCGTCCGACCGCGGCCGAGATGATGTTGACGCCGTGCTCGCCGAACCTGGTGCCGACCCGGCCGAGCATCCCCGGCAGGTCGCGATAGCGAAACAGGGTGATGTGCGGCTCGAGCTGAACGTCGAACCGCTGTCCCCAGACCTCGATCAGGTGGGGGCGGTTGCGACGGCCGATCAGCGTTCCGGCGACCCGCACCGTGTGCTCCCCGGCCGTCACCTCGACGCGCACCAGGTCGGTGTAGTCACGCGCCGCCGAGTGCTTGGCCTCGACCACGCGGATGCCCCGCTCCTCGGCGATCGACGGCGCGTTGACGGCGTTCACGTCCTCCTCGGTGTGGTCTGATAGCGCGCCGCGCAGCACCTCGATCGCCAGCAGGCGGGTGTCGCGCTCGGCCAGACGGCCGAAGAAGTCGCTCTGGATCCGGTCCACGGAGCCGCTCTCGGCGACGGCAAGCGCGATCCCGATCTTGCCCAGCGCACCGCACAGCGGCACGTAGGGCCCGAGCACCTCGAGATCCTCGACCGGGATCGCCGGCACGTTGACCGCGCTGGTGACCACGCCGCCGGTCAGTGCCGCCACGACCTGCTCGGCGGCCTGGAAGCCGGCGCGATCGGTCGCCTCGACCGTGGAGGCACCCAGGTGGGGCGTCACAATCACGTTCGGATACCCGAACAGCGGATGTTCAGTGACCGGCTCGGAGCGGAACACGTCCAGCGCCGCGCCCGCCACCTTGCCTGACTCCAGTGCCGCCTGCAGGTCCTCGTCGACGACCAGCGGTCCGCGGGCGACGTTGAGGACACGCACGCCGTCCTTGCACTTGGCCAGCACCTCGGCGTTCAGCCAACCCTCGGTGTCGGGGGTCTTGGGCAGGTGCACGGTGAGAAAGTCCGCGGCGGCGTAGAGGTCGTCGGGCGACTCGGCCTTGTCCACGCCGAGCTCCCGATAGCGGGCGTCGCCCACGTAGGGGTCATAGGCGACCACGTGCATCTGAAAGCCGCGGGCGCGCTGGGCGACGAGCTGGCCGATGCGACCGAAGCCGAGGATCCCCAGCGTCTTCTCGCACAACTCGATGCCCGAGAACTTGGAGCGCTCCCACTTGCCGCTGGTCAGCGACGCATGCGCCTGCGGGATGTTGCGGGCCAGCGCCAGCAGCAGCGCCATCGTGTGCTCGGCCGCCGTGATCACGTTGGACTCGGGGGCGTTGGCGACCACGATCCCGCGCTTGGTCGCGGCCGCAACGTCGACGTTGTCGACCCCGACGCCGGCGCGCCCGACGACCCGCAGCGCCGTCGCGCGGGCGATCAGCGCGCCGTCGAGCTTGGTCGCGGAACGGATCAGGAGGCCGTCGTAGCCGGCGATTCGCTCCTCCAGCTGCTCCCGGGACCAGTCCGTGCCCAGGTCAACGTCGAAGTGCTCGCCCAGCAGGGCGATCCCCGAGCCGCCGATGTTCTCCGCCACCAGAACTCGGGTCACGACTGGCGCTCCAGCACGTAATCGATGCACGCCGTCAGCGCCTGCACGTCGGAGGGGTCGGTCGCCGGGAACATCGCCACCCGCAGCTGGTTGCGGCCCAGCTTGCGGTAGGGCTCGACGTCGACGATCCCGTTGGCCCGCAGCGTCCGGGCCAGCGAGGCCGCGTCGACCCCGTCGTCGAAGTCGATCGTGCCGACGACCAGCGAGCGTTTGGCCGGGTCGGCGACGAACGGCGTCGCGTGCTCATGGGCCTGCGCCCAGCCGTAGAGATGGCCGCTGGACGCCGTCGTGCGGGCGACCATCGCGTCCAGACCGCCCTGCTGCAGCATCCAGTCCAGCTGGTCGGCCAGCAGCAACAGCGTGGCGACCGCCGGCGTGTTGTAGGTCTGGTCCTTGCGGGAGTTCTCCAGGGCCGTGGGCAGCGACAGGAAGTCGGGCACCCAACGGCCGTCCGGCCCACCCGCTAGCTCCTGGATCCGGGCGATCGCATCCGGACTGAGCGTCGCCAGCCACAGTCCGCCGTCGGACGCGAATCCCTTCTGCGGCGCGAAGTAGTACACGTCGCACTGCGACACCTCCACGGGGAGCCCGGCCGCGCCGGAGGTGGCGTCGATCAGTACCAGCGCGCCGCCGGACCCCGCGGGACGGGTAACCGGGATCATCGCGCCGGTCGAGGTCTCGTTGTGCGCCCAGGCGATCACGTCGACGTCAGGGTGACCCTGCGGCTCCGGCGCGTCCCCGGCGGGGGCCTCGATGATCACCGGGTCGCCGAGGAAGGGGGCGTTCTGCGTGCAGGAGGCGAACTTGGCGGAGAACTCGCCGTAGGTCAGGTGCAGCGCACGCTCGCGGACCAGGCCGCAGGTGGCGGCATCCCAGAACGCGGTCGTGCCACCGTTACCGAGCGCCACCTCGTAGCCGTCGGGCAGCGCGAACAGCTCGCCGATGCCCGCCCGGACGCGACCGACCAGCTGCTTGACGGGCGTTTGGCGGTGCGAGGTGCCGATCAGCTTCGCCCCCGCGCCGGCCAGGTACTCGAGCTGAGCGGGCCGCACGCGCGATGGGCCCGAGCCGAAGCGGCCGTCGACCGGCTTCAGCGCGGCGGGAATGGTCACGTCGGTCGTGGTCTGGGTCATGCGCCCTTCCCGGGGTAGATGATCGCGATGCCCAGGGGCGGGCGGGACTGGACCTGCGTACCTACTCCTGCCACTCCGTGTCGATCCAGTCCATCTGCGCGCGCAGCTCCTTACCCACGACCTCGACCTGGTGGCCGGCCTGCTCGGAGCGCATGCGCTTGAAGTTCTCCTGGCCGGCGCGGTTCTCCGCGATCCACTCGCGGGCGAAGTCGCCGTTCTGGATCTCCTTGAGCACCTGCTTCATGGCGGCGCGCGTCTCGTCGCCGATGATGCGCGTGCCGCGCGTCATGTCGCCGTACTCGGCCGTGTTGGAGATCGAGTACCGCATCCCGGAGATGCCCTTCTCATACATCAGGTCGACGATCAGTTTGACCTCGTGCAGGACCTCGAAATAGGCGAGGCGGTGGTCGTAGCCGGCATCGGTGAGCGTCTCGTAGCCAGCCCGGATCAGCTCGGTGAGGCCACCGCACAGCACGGCCTGCTCGCCGAACAGGTCGGTCTCGGTCTCGTCTTTGAAGGTGGTCTCGATCACGCCGCCGCGGGTTCCGCCGATGCCCTTGGCATAGGCGAGCGCCAGGCCGAGGGCATCGCCCGAGGCGTCCTGCTGGACCGCGACCAGGCACGGGACGCCCGAGCCCTCCTGATACTGGCGGCGGACCAGGTGGCCGGGGCCTTTGGGGGCCACGAGCGCGACGTCGACGTCGGGCGGCGGGACGATCTGCTCATAGTGGATCGAGAAGCCGTGACCGAACAGCAGCATGTTGCCGGGGGCGATCCCGTCCTTGAGGCCGTCATCCCAGATCTGTCCGTGCAGCTCGTCGGGGGCGAGCAGCATCACGATCTCGCCCTCACTGGCAGCGTCGGCGGGCTCCATCACCTTCAGGCCGTGAGCCTTGGCCTTCTCGACGCTCAAGGAGCTGGACCGCAGGCCTACGACGACGTCGACGCCGGAGTCTGAGAGGTTGAGCGCGTGGGCGTGGCCCTGGGAGCCGTAGCCGATGATCGCGACGGTCTTGCCGTCGAGCTTGTGGAGGTTTGCGTCGTCGTCGTAGAACATGAGCCGCAGCCTACAAGGCCACGACGCTCTAGCCGCCGAAGCGGTGCTGCAACGCCATCACGTTGTTGACGTAGGCCTGGGTGTCGGCGTACACCCCGTGCGCGCGCACCGATGACAGTCCCTGGTAGTAGGCGGCCGCGGCCAGCGCCGGGTCGCCGCCGGTCTGATCCAACAGCGAGCGCAGCAGCTCGACGCCACCGCGGATGTTGTCGGTCGCCGAGCCGGGCGACAGGGTGGTGGCGGAACTGCGCCCGATGTCGTTCCAGGTGCCGGGCTCGATCTGCATCACGCCGATCGCGCCGGTACTTGAGACCTCGTTGTTGTTAAATCCGCTCTCCTGCTCGGCGATCGCCTCGGCCAGCGACGGCGAGACGCCGTTCTGCTGGGCGATTGCGCCGACATCGGACGGGCTCACCGTCTGTGCGGTCGGCTGAGCCCCGCCCGCGCTGGGGCTCGACGCCGGAGCGGCGGTCACCGGCGCGGTGCCCGAGCTCCCGGACAGGCCGAGCGTGGAGCCGGCTAGCAACAGCCCGCTCGGGTCCAGGCCGTTGGCCGAGGCCAGCTGATCGACCGTTACGCCGTACCGGGCGGCGATCGAGGACAGCGTGTCGCCCGGCTGCACCACATATCCGCCCGACGAGGACGACGCTGGGGACGGCTCGCTTGAACTCGGGGCGAGGCCCGACGATGGGGCGGCGGCGGCGACCGGCGCACCGCTCTGGGGGGGGATCGCCAGCGAGGCGCCAGCGGTCAGCTGGGCGCCCGCGGAGATTCCGTTGGCGGCGGCCAGCTGATCGACCGAGAGGCCGTCGGCGGCCGCCACCGAGGAGAGGGACTCGCCGGGGGCGACCACGTGCTGAAACGCGGCGGAGGCGGTGGCCGGGACGCAGAGCGCGACGATCGCCGTGAGCAGGGGCAGTTTCCAGGTTCGCATTGCGTCAGTCTCGCCCGTCGAGGGCCCCGGCGTAACACCTGCAACCGGTGTTTCAGCGTGCAATATCGCTGTCACGCAGCGGCGCTTGCAACCAGCGAGCTGCCGGGCAGCATCACCGAGCCGTCCCCGGCCACGTACGGCTGCGCCCCGGCGAGCACCGAGGCGGTCAACTCGGACTGCTGCTCGGCACTCAGCTCTCGATACTTGGCGCCGAACACCGGCGACATGTCGAGCGTCTCCTGCAGAAACCCGTCGACCGCGGCGTACTGTCGCTCGAGCGCCACCGGCCGCACGGTCACGTCAGCGAATCCGGCGCCCTCCAACAGGTCCTGCAGGCGTCCGTCGCCGGCCAGCGTGAACATTCCGGGGGCCTCGCGGTCGGGCGGCTGCAGGTGCCCGAGCTCGATCATCGCGCGGGTCGGGATCGTGGCCCAGGGGTTGCGCTCCGGGATGTCCCAGACCGCGAACGCGGCCGTTCCCCCCGGACGCAGAACCCGGCGGACCTCGCGTGCAGCCGCCTCGGGATCGACGATCAGCATGATCCCCCAGCGCACCAGCACGGCGGCGACGGTGGCCGTCTCAAGGTCGATCCACTCGAGGTCGAGCCGCGTGAACTCCACGTTGGTCACGCCCCGCTCACCGGCACGGCGGCGGGCGACCTCGAGCATCGCCTCGGCGC
>JBPCPC010000053.1:0-9864 GCA_050999585.1 Solirubrobacteraceae bacterium
CCAGCATCGTCTTGCCCGTTCCCGGGGGGCCCTGCATCAGCAGGTTGCGCCCGCCGGCGGCGGCAATCTGCAACGCCAGCAGCGCCACATCCTTGTCGCGCACGCCAGCCAGATCCACGAGCGCGTCGCGCCGCGCGCCGGAGCGCGCGGGCCTGGGCAGCGGTGGCGGCGGCGCGCCCGCCAGCACGGCAGCGGCAGCGCGCAGGTTGGGCACGGCGACGATCTCCACTCGCTCCACCAGCGCCGCCTCGCGCGCCCGTTGCGTGGGGACCACGAGCCGTGCGCAACCGGCGCGCCGCGCCCCCTCGGCAACGGCCAGCGCGCCCGGTGAATCGCGCAGCTCACCGCCGAGCGACAGCTCGCCGAACACCGCATAGCGCTCCAGCCCAGTGCTCGGCACCTGGGCGCTGGCGGCCAGCACCGCCAGCGCGATCGCGGCATCGAAGCCGGCGCCGGCCTTGCGCAGGAACGCCGGCGCGAGGTTGGCGGTGATCCGCCCCTCCGGGAACTTGAACGCGGAGTTGAGGATCGCGGCGCGGATCCGTTCGCGGGACTCGCGCACGGCGGTGTCGCCGAGCCCGACGATCGTGAACGCCGGTAGCCCACTGCGGATGTCGACCTCGACCCACACCTGGCGGGGCTGAACCCCGTCGATGGCGAACGTGATGACGCGGGCGAGCATGGCCTGTCCAACGTACGCTCGATCGCGTGACCTGTGGGTGTCGCGGTGTCACAGAAGTGCTACTTTTGCGGGCACTTTTGGCACAGGATCGGCACACACCGTCACCCACATGTCACGCGCTTAGGCGTAGCTTGGCGGTCATGGGCACCGACGTCCGCCACCACCTGGGAGCGATCGGCGAGCAGCTGGCCGCCGAGCATCTCCAGCGCCTCGGCTATCGGATCGTCGAGCGTAACTACCGGACGCGCTGGGGCGAGCTGGACATCGTCGCCTTCGACGGCCGGACGTTGGCCTTCTGCGAGGTCAAGACGCGGCGCGTGGGCGGGCGCGCCGGTGGACCGTTGGAGGCGGTCGGACCCGGCAAGCAGGCGCAGGTCCGCAGGCTGGCCGGCCGCTGGCTCGCCGAGCGCCGCGACCGCCCCCACTCCGACGCATTGCGCTTCGACGCGATCGGCGTCAGCTTTGACGCGGCCGGGAGGCTGGTTGCGCTGGAGCACCTCGAGGGGGCGTTCTGAATCGGACCGCTCGAGATCACGCGACGGCTGCTACGACGAGCTGCGGCCTTCCGCGCGCGGGAAACCTGATTGGTTGACGCTAGCCGAGCGCAAGTTGCTGATAGGCCGTGGACTGAAACGACATCCGGTGCAGCGGCGAAACCCCCAGGCGCTCGATTGCCTCCCGGTGCTCGGGCGTCGAGTAGCCGACGTGCTGAGCGAACTCCCAGCCCGGGTGAGTCCCGTCGGCGCGGCGCATGTAGCGGTCGCGGGTCTCCTTGGCGAGCACCGACGCGGCGGCGATCGCCGCGCTCTTGGCGTCACCGCCGATCACCGCACGCTGCTCGTGCTCCAACCCCGACACCGGGAAGCCGTCGCTGAGGCAGAGGGCGCCGTCGCAGGCGACCTGGCGCAGGGCGTCGCGCAGCGCGGCCAGGTTGGTCTTGTGCAGTCCGCGCGCGTCGATACCGGGGGCGCAGCGCGAGACGATCGCGACCCGTGCGGCGACGCTGAGGATCACCGGATAGAGCGCCGCCCGGCCCTCGGGCGTCTGCCGCTTGGAGTCGTTGAGCATTCCCAGCGCTCGCGCCTGCGCCGGTCTGAGCCGATCGAGGTCCAGCAGCACGGCGGCGGCGACCAGCGGCCCCGCCAGGCAGCCTCGGCCGGCCTCGTCTGCGCCCGCGACGAAGCGCACGCCCAGGCTGCGGTCGAAGTTCAGCAGCCGCCGTCCGGGACGGGCCGGGCGGCGCTTGGGTTTGGCCGGGCCTCGCCCAGCCGGGCTAGAGGGTGCCGAAGCGGCCGGGGGGCCAGTAGGTGAAGAACGCCACCCCGATGATCCATCGTTGTGGGATGGGGCCCCAGAAACGGCTGTCGTCGGATACCGCACGGTTGTCGCCCATCATGAAGTACTCGCCGGGCGGAACCTTGAACGTCTTGGGGAAATTGCATGAACTGTCGGCGCCGCAGGGCCGGATGTAGGAGTCCTTCTCGGGCTTGCCGTTGCGGATCACGTGCCCGTTGACGATCGAGAGACGGTCGCCCGGCACCCCCACCACCCGCTTGATGTAGGTCTCCTTGGACGCCGTGGCGGTGTGAACGTCGCACGCCTGCGGGTGACCGTTGCCTTCGGCGCTGGAGCCGCACACCGGCTCGATCGGGTCGGCGCCGTGCGGCGGATGAAAGACGACGATGTCCCCCAGACTCGGATGCGTCGTCAGGCGGTTGACGAGCACGCGCTGGTTGACGTCGAGCGTCGGCACCATCGACGAGCTCGGGATCCGGTAGGGCTTGACCAGGAATGCCTGGATCAGGATCGCCACGCCGACCGCAACGCCGATCGTGACGACCAGCTCGATCAGCGAGCTCAGCGATGATTTCTTCTTCTTCCCCACGCCTCGCCGATCCCGTGCCCTACAGCAGTCCTGCCCGGTCCGGGGGCCAGTAGGTGGCGAACGCCTCGCCGATCATCCAGGCCTTGGGCACAGGCCCCCAAAAGCGACTGTCCAGCGAGTCCGGCCGGTTGTCGCCCATCATGTAGTAGTCGCCGCGGGGAACGGTGAAGGTCTTGGGGAAGTTGCACTCGCCCGCGCCGTCGCAGGGAATCGTGAACGAGTCCTTCTCGCGCCGTCCGTTGCGCAATACGTGACCGTTGACGATCGAGAGCCGGTCGCCCGGAAGCCCGACCACGCGCTTGACGTAGGTCTGCGTGGATTCCTTGGTCTGAACGGCGTCGCAGGCCTGCGCCGCGTTCTGCCCCGCGCCGTTCTCCCCCTGGTGGGGATTGATGCAGGTCTCCGAGGCCGGTGGGTGAAAGACGTAGATGTCACCGACGTTCGGGCTCGAGAAGTGCATCCCCAGCCGATCGACCAGAATCCGCTGATTGATGTGCAGCGTCGGCAGCATCGAGCCTGACGGGATCTCGTAGGGCTTGACCAGAAAGGCCTGGATCCCGAGCGCCAGGCCGAGCGCGACGGCGATGATGACGACCAGCTCCGCCAGCGACTTGGCCAGCGGCTTGGAGGTGTTCGTCACACCACGTCTTCGCCGGCCGCCGGGTCCGCGTCGGCCGACGTGGGGGCCGGTTCGGCGGTCTCGGCAGGGGCCTGCGGTGCCGCCTCCTGCGCCACCTCGTCGGCGGGAACCTCCTCGGCCACGGCCTCCTCGGCCGTCGTCCCGGTGGCGTCGATCGGCTCATCCGCGCCGTACAGCAGCTCGCGCTCGACCGCGATCTCCGGACCGGTGGAGCGGCGCTCGCGAACGCGGGCGCGCTTGCCGACCCGGTCGCGCAGGTAGTACAGCTTCGCGCGCCGCACATCGCCTCGCGCCGCGACCTCGATGCGTTCGATCTTCGGCGAGTGCATCGGGAAGGTGCGCTCCACGCCAACTCCGAACGACTGCTTGCGAACGGTGAACGTCTCGCGTGCTCCGTGGCCCTGACGCTTGATCACGACGCCCTCGAACACCTGCGTGCGCCGACGTGTGCCCTCGATCACCTGGAAGTGAACGCGCAGGCGATCACCGGCATCGAATTTCGGTAGGCGACGGAGCTGAGAACGCTCCAGGCTGTCGATCACTGTGCTCATCGAATGGGTCCCTCAAACGCACGATAGGAGATGCTGCGGCCAAAGGCTCGGCAGCGGACAGCGACATCTTGCTGCCCACCCCGTGCGGCGGCCTATGGTAGCGGACCGTCCCCGGAGCGATGTTGGTCGTTGGCTAAGGCCGGGGGACGCGTGCCCGGCTCTGCGCCAGGCGCCAGTTCGCGATCCGTGCATGGTGCCCGGAGAGCAGGATCTCGGGCACCGGCCAGCCGCGGTGCTCGGCGGGACGCGTGTACTGCGGATACTCGGGCCCACCCTCCAGCGCGGCCGAGAACGACTCCTCGAGCGCCGAGTCCTCGTGCCCGAGCGCCCCCGGGAGCTTGCGCAGGACGGCGTCGCCGAGCACCATCGCCGCCAGTTCGCCGCCGGCCAGCACGTAGCGCCCGATCGAGACCCGATCGGTGGCGAAGTGCTCGGCCACGCGCTCGTCAAAGCCCTCGTAGCGACCGCACAGCAGCGTCAGCGCGCGTTCGCCGGCCAACTCGTCGACCAGCGCGTCATCCAGCAGGCGCCCCGCCGGCTCGAGCGCGATCACCCGCCGCCGCTCGCGCAGCGTCACCGGATCGCACCCATAGCGCGCTCGCAGGGCCGCCTCGACGACGTCAACCCGCAGCACCATCCCGGCGCCACCCCCGAACGGCGTGTCGTCGACCTGCCCCCCGCTGAGCGGGGTGTGGTCGCGGTAGTTGACCAACCCCAGCGAATGCCCGCAAGCCAGTGCGTTGGTCACGTGGCGCTGCGCGGCGAACCACGCAAACGCCGGTGGGAACAGGGTGAAGACATCGATCTCCATCACTGCTCGCCGAGGAAGCGCAGGTCGACGTCGATCACGCCACGGGCGGTGTCGACGGTCCGGACCGCGTCGGCGATCAACGGCACCAGCAGCGCGGGCCGGGGTGGGTCCGACGGATCCTCGGCGGTGCGCGTCACCTCCAGCACCTCACATGACGGCAACTCCAGCAGCCGCGAGACGACGCCCACCTCCCGGTCGCCGTCGCGCACCGCGCAGCCCTCGAGGTCCTCGGCCCACCACTCGTCGGTCTCCAGTTCCGGCGCCCGTTCGCGCGCGACCAGGATCTCCCGTCCGCGCAGCGCCTCGGCGTCGGCGCGCTCCGCGCAGCCCTCCAGACGCAGGATCGGCGCGCCGGCCAGGCCGGCCATCCGCACCACCCGCAGCTGATCCGGGCCGACGCGCACGTCGATGTCCTGGGCCAGCAGCGCCGGCACCGGCCGGCCGACGTGGAAGCTGCCGTCCAGACCATGGGGTCTTCCCACCACCCCGGCGCGCAGCCAGCGCTCCGGCTCGCTCATCTCGTCCTCAGACGTCGACGATGTCAACGAACACGCGTCGGCGCTCCTTGACCGCGGCCGCCTTGATCACAGCGCGGATCGCCATCGCGGTGCGGCCGCCGCGGCCGATCACGCTGCCGTAGTCGTCGTCGCCGACCGACAGCTCGAGCACCAGCGTGCCGTCATCCTCGGAGACCTCGGTGACGCGCACCTGATCGGGATGCTCCACGAGCCCCCTCGCCAGGTACTCGAGCAGTTCCTGCATGCGACGATACTTAGGAGATGCCCTGCGTCCGCAGGAGCTTGCGCACGGTCTCAGACGGCTGAGCCCCGCGAGCGAGCCAGTCTTGGATGCGCTCTTCGTTGAGCACGATCGTGGAGGGCTCGGTCTGCGCGTTGTACTGGTCGACCGTCTCGATCACGCGACCGTCGCGCTTGGAGCGCTGATCGGCGACCACGACGCGCCAAATGGGGTTCTTGCGTCCACCGACACGAGTTAGGCGAAGTCTGACTGACATAGGCGAGCGCTGAGGTTAGCGTGCCGGCGGCGCGACCGTTGCCGCGATGGGTGCGGAGGCCGGTCTAGCGGGCATTTCGCATCATCGCACCGAGGTCGGGCATCTTGCCCTGGGAGACCGAGCGCATCACCTTGCGCATCTGATCAAACTGCTTGATCAGCTGCTTGACGGCCTGGACGTTGGTGCCCGAGCCCCGGGCGATGCGCAGCCGCTGGGAGCCCTTGATCAGCTCGGGGTGGCGTCGCTCGTTCGGGGTCATCGCGAGGATGATCGCCTGCAGCCGATCGAACTCGCGCTCGTCGAGCTTGACCCCGCGCAGCTCCTTGCCGATCCCCGGGATCATCCCCAGCAGGGACTGCAGCGGCCCGAGCTTGCGGATCTGGCGCATCTGGTCCAGGAAATCGTCGAGCCCGAACTCCTGCTTGCGCAGCTTGCGCTCCAGCTCGGCCGTCTGGCTCTCGTCGTAGCTGGCGCCGGCCTTCTCGATCAGGGTCATCACGTCACCCATGCCGAGGATCCGCTGGGCCATCCGGTCGGGATGGAAGCGCTCGAACTGGTCGAGGTGCTCGCCCGTGGAGGCGAACAGAATCGGCTTTCCGGTGATCGCCTCGACCGACAGCGCGGCACCGCCGCGGGAGTCGCCGTCGAGCTTGGAGATGATCACACCTTCGAAGTCCACGACCGCGGCGAACTGCTCGGCGACGTTGACGGCGTCCTGGCCGGTCATCGCGTCGACGACGAGCAGGATGTCGTCGGGATTGATCGCCTGCTTGATCTCAGCCAGCTCGGCCATCAGCTCCTGGTCGACGTGCAGGCGGCCGCTGGTGTCGACGATCAGTACGTCCTTGCCCTCGGCCTTGGCCCGGTCCGCGGCCCACTTGGCGATCTGCACCGGCTTGCGGTCGGTGCCCTGCTCATAGACCGCGACGCCGGCCTGGGCACCGACCTTGATCAGCTGGTCGACGGCGGCGGGACGGTAGACGTCGCAGGCGGCGACGGCGACCGACGAGCCCGACTCGCGCAGATACCGCGCGAGCTTGCCGGTGGCGGTCGTCTTGCCCGAGCCCTGCAGGCCCGCCATCAGCACGACGGTCGGCGGGCTGGAGGCGAACACCAGCTCCTGGGCCTCGCCGCCCATCAGTTCGGTGAGCTCGTCGGAGACGATCTTGACGACCTGCTGGCCAGGGTTGAGCTGGCCGACGACGTCAGCGCCCAGCGCCCGCTCCTTGACCGCGGCGGTGAAGCTCTTGACGACCTTGAAGTTGACGTCGGCCTCCAGCAGCGCCAGGCGGATCTCGCGCATCGTGGCGTTGACGTCGTCCTCGGTCAGCGTGCCGCGAGCGCGGACATCGGCCAGCGTGGCCTGGAGCTTCTCGGCGAGGGAGTCGAGCATTGCGGCCCTTCAGTCTAGGACCCGGCCGCCGGGCCGACCGCCGGTCACGAGACCAGCGCGCGAGCGAAGTCGGCGGCGTCGAACGGGCGCAGGTCCTCGAGCTGCTCCCCGACTCCGATCAGCTTCACCGGAATGCCCAGTTCGTGCGCGATCGCCAGCGCGATGCCGCCCTTCGCGGTGCCGTCGAGCTTGGTCAGGACAAGGCCCGAGACGTCGACGGCCTCTGAGAACAGCTGCGCTTGGCGCAGGCCGTTCTGGCCCGTGGTGGCGTCAACGGTCAGCAGCGTCTCGTGCGGCGCCTCCGGGATCTGCTTGGCGATCACGCGGCGCACCTTGGCCAGCTCGGCCATCAGGTTGTCCTGGGTGTGCAGCCGCCCGGCGGTGTCGATCAGCACGACGTCGGCCCCCTGGCGCTGAGCGGTCGCGATCGCGTCGTAGGCGACCGAGGCCGAATCGGCCCCGAGGCCGCCCTTGATGAATCCCACGCCGGCGCGCTGGGCCCACACCTCGAGCTGCTCGACGGCGGCCGCACGGAAGGTGTCCCCGGCCGCCAGCACGACGTTTCGCTTCAGCTCCTTGCTGAGATGCCAGGCTAGCTTGCCCAGCGTGGTCGTCTTGCCGGTGCCATTAACCCCGGCGACCAGGATCACCGTCGGCGCGGCGCGCAGATCGATCCGATCATCACCGGTGCGGGCGATCTCGGTCAGCAGCTCAACCAGGCGATCAGACAGTGCCTGTCCGCCGGAGAGCTTCTCCTCGGCCGCCTCCTGCTCGAGCTGGGCGACCACGCGGGCGGTCGTCGCCGCGCCCACGTCGGCGTAGATCAGCGCTTCCTCCAGCCGTTCCCAGGTCTCCTCGCTGAGATCCTCGAACAGCGTCGCCTGGATCTCTGACTGCAGCGCCTGACGGGTCTTGCGCAGGCTCTCGCGCAGGCGGCGGAAGCGTCCCACGCGTCGTTCCCCGCCCCCGTCGTCGGGCTCAGCGGAGGCCGGAAGCACCCCATCGACGATGAACAGATCACCCCAGTCGCGAGCCATGACGGCGGCGACGTTAGCGCAGCCCTCGCTACGCGGCGGCGGCCTCGACGGAGGCGGGTAGCCGACGTGAGATCACCTTGGAGATCCCGTCGGACCCCATCGAGACCCCGTAGAGCGAGTCAGCCGCCTCCATCGTGCGCTTCTGATGGGTCACGACGATGAACTGGGCGCGCGAGGCGTACTGGCGCAGGAGCGTGAGAAACCGGTCGATGTTGAGGTCGTCGAGCGCCGCCTCGACCTCGTCGAGGATGTAGAACGGGCACGGCCGCGCCAGGAACACCGCAAACAGGAACGCCAGTGCGGTCATCGACTTCTCGCCGCCCGAGAGCAGCGACAGGCGCTTGAGGTCCTTGCCGGCCGGGGTGATCTCGATCTCGACGCCGAGCAGGTCCTCGGCCGGTGTCGCCTGCTCGTCCTCGGAATCGGAATCGAAATCGGAATCGGACCCGTAATCACCGGCGTCACCGTTGGCTGACCCCGACCCCGGCGCCCCTACCTCCTGTGCCCCGAGCACGCGCGCGGGTCCGTCGCGCTCGGCGACCAGGCGCAGCCGTCCCCGGCCTCCGGGAAACAGCTGCGCGGCGAGCTCCTCAAACGCGTTCGCGGTTGCCGCGAACGTCTGCTCGAACGTCGTGCGGATCTGCTTGTCGGTATCCGTGATCAGGCGCTGCAGCTCGCGCAGCGCGGTCTCCAGATCGGCGCGCTGAGCCTCGAGCTCCTCGACATGGGCAACCGCTTCGGCGTACTCCTCCTGGGCCAGCGGATTGACCGGCCCGAGCTGCTCGCGGCGGCGGGCCACGCGCTCCAGGCGCGCCTCGAGCGTCGTGCGCTCGTCGGCCGCCAACTCGTCCAGCGCCGGCTGTGCCTCTAACTCCAGTCGCGCCGCCAGCCGCTCCAGCTCGGCGCGGGTGTCGGAGTCCTGATCACGCGCGCGCTGCAGCGCGACCTCGGCCTGGGTCAGGGCATCGTTCTCCCCACCCATCCGGGTGTGCAACGTGGCCTCCTGGGCAGCGCAGGCGCGCAACTCGCCGGCGGCGTCCTCCCCGGCCTGGCGATCGGCGGCGAGCGCGTCGTCGAACCCGGCCAACCGGGCGGCGACCGCGTCGTGGGCCGCCTGTAGCGCCTCGATCATGCCGGCCACCGCGGGGACCAGCTCCTGGTCACCCGCCACCGCACCCCGCAGCCGCTGCAGACGACCCGTGCGCTCCTGGCGCTCGCGCTGGGCCCGCGTGAGCATGCCCTCCTCGGCGGCCAGCTCGGCGGTCAGCTGCGAGCGGCGACCGGCGTTGCGCCCCTCATCGGGCGCGGTGCGGCGACGCTCGATCAGCGCGGCGATCCGGCGCCGCTCCTCGGTCCCCTCATCCAGCGCCCGGACGGCCGCGCGGTGCTCAGAGGTGCAGCGCTCGCGGGTCGCCTCGGCCCCGGAGGCATCGGCGGTCGCCCGCTGCACCGCATCACGCGCCCGCACCTCGGCCTGCGCGGCGCGCTCGCTGGCAGCCACCAGCTGCACACGTCGGTTGCGCTCGGCGAGGATCCGATCCTCGCCGACGGCGGGGGCCTGGCGCAGCTCACGCGTGCGGGGCGACCAGACGCGACCGCCGCGCGTCACTGCGACGCCGTCAAACTCGTCGGGCAGCGCGCTGAGATCGTCGAGCACCCAGGTTTCACCCAGGAGCGCGTGCGCCAGCGCCAGTGTGCTTCCCTCGCCCCGGACGTGAGTCAGCAGCCGCTGGGCTCCGGCCACGGGCGCCGGCGCGGGGTCGCCGGCCGATGGGGCCGGCAGGCCGGTGACCAGCGCCCGGCCGCCGTCGGCCCCGGCGGCGTCCAGCAGCGACGCGGCGGCATCGCGC
>JBPCPC010000057.1:0-26682 GCA_050999585.1 Solirubrobacteraceae bacterium
GACATCCTCGTGCTGGCGGTAATGGGCGTACTCAGCCTCGCCTTGATCCTGCTCCCGTTCATCCCCGGACTCCGCGACCTCCCGCGCCGCATCCCGATCTACCGGCTCATCTGGCGCGATCACTACCAGTCCGGACCGCCTCTCCCGCCCGACGCCGGCCCCCCGGCGCCGCCGCCGAACCAGTCCTCCACCAAGCCAGTCATCTCCACTTGAGAGAGGGCCGTCGGTGACCCTCGCTGGGGAAGATTCCTCACCATCCCCGCTGCCCCCGGCCGCGGACGATGCACGCCCTTCGGCCGAGATGCTCGAACTGCCTCGAGCGGAGTGCCTGCGACTTCTCGCTGCCTCGCAGTTTGGACGGATCGCGGTCAACGGAGCCTCAGTTCCGATCATCCGTCCGGTCAACTACGTGTTCGACGCAGCATCTCAGTCGGTGATCTTTCGCACGGCGTCCGGAACCAAACTCCACGCCCTGCTCAAGTCCGCGAGCGCCGTGTTTGAGATCGACGGCAACGATCCGGCTGCGCTGAGCGGATGGAGCGTCATCATCATCGGCATCACCGAAGAGGTCACCGACCGCAGCGAAATACGTCGTCTTGAGACCATCGGCGTCGATCCGTGGCCTCCCGGAGTCAAGTCCCATTGGCTCCGCGTCCGTGCGCGCGTTGTCTCTGGCCGTCGCATTGCCGTCAGCGGCTGACGCCGCGCCCGGCCGTCGAGCGTGATCGCTGCAGGCGACGACGAGCTTATGTCAGATCAGCTACTCAACAAGCACCTCTCACGACTGGGCGCACTCCGAGGACGTGTGTAGGCTGATCGAGCAGCGTGCTGTTGGTCTTGGTGAGTTGGTCACTGTAGGCTGATGGTGCAGAACCGCAGTGCAGTGAGGGCGAGGGTTTGGGCGCAGGCCACGAGGTCGCTGATCGGGACGGATTCGGCAGTGGTGTGGGCGAGGTGGATGTCGCCTGGGCCGAGACAGATTGCGGGGATTCCCGCTTCGACGGTGAGGGTGGCGCCGTCGTGCCAGTTGTCCAGGCCGCCGAGTCGGGCGACCCGGCCGGTGGCGCGCGCAGCCGCCAGCGCCGTTTCCACGATCGGTTCGTCGGTAGAGATTTCTGCCGGGGGCACGCCGCCGGTCATCCATTCAATTTGTGGTGGGTGGGCGGCGAGCCAGGAGTCGGCGGCCGCTGCACGCCTGATCCAGTCGGTGAACTCGTGCTCGACTCTCGAACCCCAGCCTTGTCCATCGGCCTGTTCGGGCAGATATTCGATGTGGCAGTCGAGCCGGCAGCTGGCGGGGTAGGAGACGATCCATTCACCCCCGTGCACGGTCGTCGGCACGCAGTCAGGCGGGGAGAGGTAAGGGTGACGCGGCCGTTGGGACCATTGTTCGCGGAGGCGGCGGATCGCCTCGAGCACGATTGCCATCTTCTCGATCGCGTTGACGGCGCCGCCGTCGTCGGGATGCCCGGCCGGAAGTCCGGCGTGTCCCGCACGCCCCTGCACCGTGATCGTTGGCAGAAGGCTGCCCCGGCAGGCTACCCATACGTCGAGCCCGGTTGGCTCGGGGACGATCGCCGCGTCGGCGTTCAGTGTGCGTGCCGTCACCAGCCCGCCGGCGCCGGTCGACTCCTCCTCGGTGACGGTGTTGACGATCAGATCGCCGGCTAGGTGCGCTCCCAGCTCGGCGAGCGCCTCGGCGGCGAACACCATGCAGGCCACGCCGCCCTTCATGTCGCAGGAGCCACGCCCGTGGACAGCGCCATCGGCAACGACGGCGGCGAACGGATCGTGCATCCAGGCCTGGATCGGCTCCACATCGATGACGTCAATGTGTCCGTTGAGCAGCAGCGACCTGCCGTCGCCGGTTCCGGGAAATCGGCCTACGAGCTGCGGGCGTCCCGCGAACGTGAACTCGTCCGGGATCATTGGATGACCTTCAACGAGAGCCGGATCCGGCTCGAAGATCTCAACCGCTGCGCCTGCGGATCGGAGCCGGTCCCCGAGGTATGCCTGCAACGCTGCCTCGTCGCGCGGCGGGGCCCCCGAGACGTGCGTGATCGTGTCAAAGCGGACCAGCGTTCGCAGCAGGTCAACGAGATCGTCCTCGCGCTCGGCGATTGCACGGCATACCTGATCTTCGAGCTCGGTTCGCATATCGAGATTGCATGTTGCCCGCATCGGCGCGCACAATGCAACCGTGAATTATCAGCCGGCGGATCTCGCCCCCGCCAACACATCATGACGGCGCTCTGGCACCCGTTCGCGGATATGTCCGCTGTTGAGGGCTGTGAGCTAGTGCTCGTCCGCGGTGAGGGCATGTTTGTCTGGGACGAGCAGGGACGCCGCTACCTGGACGGCTCCTCGAGCCTGTGGTACGCGAACGTCGGTCACGGACGTCACGAGATCCTCGACGCCGTGACAGAGCAACTCGCTCAGCTTGAGACCTACCACGTCTTTGGTGACCTCGCCAACCGGCCGGCGCTCGAGCTCTCAGACCGCCTTGCAGCGCTCGCGCCCCGGCCGGGCTCGAAGATCATCTTGACGGGCGGGGGCGGGGATTCCATCGAAACCGCGTCCAAGCTCGCGCGCCTTCATCACCGAGCACGCCGCGAACCCGAGCGTCGGCACTTGATCAGCCGCACCAATGCCTACCACGGCACTCACGGCATTGGCACGAGCATCCTCGGTCTGCCCTACCGCGAGGAGTTCGGACCGCTGGTCCAACAGACATCCCTGGTCGCTTGGGACTCGCTCGCAGCGCTCGAGGCCGAGATTGAACGGCTCGGCGCGGACACCGTCGCGGCGTTCCTTTACGAACCAGTGATCGGCTCGGGAGGCGTGCTCGCCCCGCCCGCCGGATACCTCCAGGGCGCCGAGAAACTGTGCCGGCGCCACGGCATCCTGACGATCGCCGACGTCGTCATCTGCGGTTTCGGTCGTCTCGGGGAATGGCTGGGAGTCGAGCGCTTTGGCCTGCTTCCCGATCTGATCGTGTTCGCGAAGGGTGTCACGAGCGGGTACCTCCCACTCGGCGGCGTGATCGTCTCACCTGCCGTGGCCGAACCGTTCTGGGACGGCGAGAACCTGCGGTTTGCGCACGGCACCACCTACAGTGCTCACGCCACGTGCTGCGCTGCCGCGCTGGCAAACCTCGACCTTCTCGCCCGCGACGGGCTGGTCCATCGCGCTCGGGAGCTCGAGGCGGCCTTCTACGAGCGCCTCGTCGCGCTCGAAGCTCATCCCGTCGTCGGCGAGGTCCGGGGAGGCACCGGCCTGATGGCCGCCGTCGCACTACAGCCGGAGCTGCTGCACCGTGACGCCGACGCTGCATCGCACTTCGCAAGATTGGTGCGCGATGCCGGCATGCTCACCCGGGGACTTCGCGACGGCGTCGCCGTCGCGCCCCCACTTATGCTCGAGGAGGAGCACCTGGAGCTTGCGGTCACCGCGCTCGAGACAGCACTCGGCGCGCTCGACTCGAACCTGGGCTCAAGCCCAACTCGGACCTTTAATGGTCCGCGAGCGCGCCGACCGGGCACGCCCTGACATCCGGAGCAGCTAACCATCAACGGTTAGCCCGGGCGCACGACATCCGCGCCGCGCCGGACACGTGGCAGCGGATGTTCCTCACACCCTGAGAATGGGACGTGGAACGCTTCGACAGCGAAGCCTACGCTCGTCCGAAACGTCGAAGGAGAGCGCCGGATGTCCGTCGAGGTCAAGCGGCAGCCCGAGATCCTGAGCAGTGTACGCGCGCAGCGGGGGACGACGCTGCGTTGCAAGGGCTGGAAGCAGGAGACGCTGCTGCGAATGCTGGAGAACAACATGGAAGTGGCCGAGCACCCCGAGCGACTGGTGATCTACGGCGGCATCGGGAAGTGCGCGCGCAACTGGGAGTCCTACCACGCGATCGTCAAAGCGCTTAAGGAGCTCGAAAGCGACGAGACGCTCGTCATCCAGTCCGGAATGCCGGTGGCTGTGTTCCGCACTCACCGGCTTGCCCCGAGGGTCGTGATGGCGACGACCAACTTCGTGCGCGCCAGCTGGCCGCTGTTCTACGAGCTGCAGGACAAGAACCTGACAATGTTCGCTCAGTACACGGCCGCGCCATGGGAGTACATCGGCACCCAGGGCGTCATTCAGGGAACCTTCGAGACGCTGCGCTCGGTCGGGCGCATCCATCTGGGCGGCACGCTGGTGGGCAAGATCCTGCTCTGTGCCGGGATGGGGGGAATGGGCGGCAACCAGACCCGGGCGATGACGATGCTCGGCGGGGTGGCGATCTGCTGCGACGTCGACGAGCGGATCATCCGCCGGCGCCTGGACGTCGGCTACGCCGACGTGCTCGCCGGTTCGCTGGACGAGGCGATCGAGCTGGCGACCGCTGCCGCGAGGCGGCGCGAGCCGCTGGGCATCACCCTCGTCGGCAACGCCGTCGACGTGTTCGAGACCTGCCTGGAACGCGAATTCCGGCCCGACGTGGTCACCGAGATGACCCCCGCCCACGATCCGCTGGCTTATATTCCGACCGGGTACACGGCGCAGGAGGCCGAGGCAGCTCGTCTGGAGGACCGCGACGGCTACTTCACGCTCGCCCGCGAGTCGATGGTTCGCCAGCTCGCCGCCATGAACGCCTACGCCGACCGCGGCGTCGCGGTGTTTGAATACGGCAACCAGATCCGACGCCAGTGCGAGGAGCACGGCATGGCCGAGGCAATGAGGATCCCGGGTTTCGTGGCGGCCTACCTGAGACCATTGTTCCTGGAGGGCCGGGGACCGTTCCGGTGGACGTGCGTCAGCGGCGAGCGGGCGGACCTGGCGCGCCTGGACGACCTCGTGCTCGAGCTGTTCGCCGACGACGATATCCCGACGCGGTGGATCAGGCTGGCGCGGGAGCAGATTCCAATTGAGGGACTCCCGGCTCGCGTCTGCTACCTCGGGTTCGGGCAGCGCAAGCGATTCGGGCTGGCGGTCAACGAGCTGATCCGCTCGGGGGAGGTGAAGGGCCCGGTGGCATTTAGCCGCGACAACCTGGACTCGGGCTCGATCATCAACCCGACGTTCGAGACCGAAGACATGCTCGATGGCTCGGACGTGATCTCCGACTGGCCCTATCTGAACGGGTTGCTGAACGCCTCCGCGATGTGTGACCTGATCGCGATCCAGGCCAACTATGCGATGGGGGATTCCGTCCACACCGGCGTCACCATGATCGCCGACGGATCCGAGGAGGCCGACCTGCGGCTGGAGGCCGCTCTGACCGTCGACTCGGGGATTGGCGTGGTACGCCATGCCCAGGCGGGCTATGAGCGTGCGCGCGAGGTGGCTGAAGAGGTCGGCCCCGCCGAGGGACTGCAGGTGCCCCTGTGGTGGAGCCCCGAGGCGACCTTCGGGCCCAGCGAATGAGCGGCCCGCCGCCGGTGTGAGCGGCCGCACGCTGATCAGTGGCGCGTCCGAGGTGCTCACCTGCACGGCTGGTGCGCCTGACGGCATCGGCCGGATCGTGGCCGGCTCGGTGCTGATCGAGAGCGGTGTGGTCGTGGCGGCGGGGCATCTGGGGGACGTCGCCGCCGAGACGATCATCGACGCTCAGGGCTGCGTGGTGATGCCAGGCTTCGTCGACTGCCACACCCACGTGGTGTTCGGCGGCTCGCGAGTCGATGAGTACACCTGTCGGTGCGCCGGGAGCCGGCTGCCAGCCGGCGCGCCCGTGGGAATCGTGGGCACGATGAACACCACACGTTCGCTGAGCGCGACGGAGCTGGCGGAGGCCTCCCGGGGGCGGGTGGGCGAGATGCTCGCCCATGGCACCACGACGGTCGAGTCCAAGAGCGGCTACGGACTTGCCCGAACGGCTGAGCTGGCGATGCTGGAGGCCAACCGGCTACTGGCCGACCGCGTGGGGATACGGATCGTCTCCACCTATCTCGGCGCCCACGCCCTCCCGCCGGACAGCGATCGAAACGCCTATGTGGATGAGGTATGCGCAACGATCCCGATCGTCGCGGAGCGGGGGCTCGCATCCTTCTGTGATGCCTATTGCGATGAGGGCTACTTCACGCTCGAGGAGACCCGCCGGATTCTCGAGGTTGGGCTCGAACACGGGCTGAGCCCGAAGATCCACCTCGACGCGTATGCGCACACGCGCGCCGCCGGACTCGCGGTCTCACTGGGCGCCACCAGCGTCGACCACCTCAACCACACGCCACCAGAGGAGCTCGAGGCCCTCGCGGCGGCTGGGGTCATCGCCGTCGCGATGCCACTCCTGGATTTCGCCGTACAGCACGCCAGTCCGACGCACGCACGGACGCTGGCCGGATACGGGCTTCGGGTGGCCCTCGCCACGGACTGCTGTCCGGGCTGTCACGCGGCCAGCATGCAGCTGGCGATCCAGCACGCCTGCCGCCAGGGGGGTCTGTCAGTGGCGGCGGCGATCCGCGCTGCCACGATCGACGCTGCGGCAGCCACTGGCTGTGACGATCGTGTCGGTTCGCTCGAACCGGGGAAGGAGGCCGACGTGCTGATCCTCGATACCGACCGCTTTGAGAATCTTGGCTACCGGCTTGGTCACAACGCGGTCCGCGTCGTGATGCGCAGCGGCGAACGGGTTCGGTGACGCTCGCGATCGCGGCTGCGCACCTGCTTCTGCCCAGCGGGTGGGTGTCGCCTGGATACCTCATCGTCGACGACGACGGGACGATCCGGCGCGCCGCCGCCGGAGCGGTGGATCGTGCGGAACTGACACTCAACGGCTTCGTCGTTCCCGGAATGGCGAACCTCCACTCCCACGCTCATCATCGAGGCCTGGTTGGACACGCTGACCGTCTGCAGCCGGGCAGCTCGGCCACGCTCTGGTCTTGGCGGGCCGTCATGTACCGCCATGTGCTGGGGCTCACGCCGGAGGATCTGCAGGCGTACGCGACGCTCGCCTACGTGGAGATGCTGCGCCGCGGTTACACGAGCGTCGGGGAGTTTCACTACATCCACCACGATCTTGACGGCGCACGCTACGCCAACGCGGCGGAGATGAGCGAGCGGATCGTGGCATCAGCCGATACCGCGGGCATCGCGCTGACGATTCTGCCCACGTTCTACACCTCGGGCGGCGTGGGTCGACCGGCCGAACCCGAACAGCGTCGCTTCACCACCGACCTGGAGGAATACATGGCGCTCGTCGCCAGGCTGGATGAGCTCGCGTCCGGCAAGTCGCTGATGCGTGTTGGCGTCGCCCCTCACAGCCTCCGGGCGGTATCGCCCTCGGAGCTGACCGCGCTGCTGGAGGCGCGCCCGACGGGGCCAGTTCACATCCATGCTGCGGAGCGAACCGAGGAGGTGCAGGAGATCCTTGCCGGACTAGGTGCGCGACCCGTCGAATGGTTGCTCGCCGAAGCCGGTGTCGCCGAGCGCTGGTGCGTGATCCACGCCACCCACATGACGGCAGCTGAGCGGCGAGCGCTGGCTGTCAGCGGCGCCGTCGTCGGCGTGTGTCCGCTCACCGAGGCTAACCTCGCAGACGGGCGGTTCCCGCTCGCCGCCTATCGACACGATGGGGGGCGGCTGGGAGTCGGCACTGACGCCAATCATTCCATCGATCTGTCCGGTGAGCTGCGAATGCTGGAGTACGGACAGCGGCTCGCCGACCACCGTCGCGAGACCGTGCTGGCGCACGACGAGCGCAGCGTCGGTGCCGCGCTGTATCGGCTGGCCGGAGCCGGTGGTGCCCAGGCACTGGGGCAGCCGACCGCTGTGATCGAGCCGGGTGCCCGCTGTGACCTCGTCGAACTGGACCCCGAGCACCCCGCTCTGCTGGGCCAGACCGCGGAGACCGTCCTGGACGCGTGGATCTTCTCAAGCTCGTCAGAGGCAATCGTTCGCACGGTGTTGGTCGCGGGGCGTCCAGTGGTCAGCGAGGGCCGACACCCACACGAGCTTGCGGCCCGGCGGCGCGTGGCCGAGGTGATGCGCCGGAGCCACGAAGCGCATTGAGTCGTCAACGCGCGCCAATGCAGTTGAAGCTCGCAGCCGCGGACAGTCAGGACGGCGACGAGACGTGCCGGGTGCCGTCAAGCTCACCGAACAGCGGCGGTCCGTGCACGGACAGGGACTCTCGCAGCAGGTGCTCGAGCGCCCGGCCGGCGTTGACTAGTACCGGCTTGGCCTGAGCCTGCCAGCCGGCGCCACAGCGCGCGCCGGGACCCGACACTGTCAGCGAGCACAGAACCTGGCCGTCGACGGCCACCGGGATGGCAACCGCCAGCGCCCCGGGCATGTACTCGGAGCGCGAGGTGGTCACCCATGAATGACGTGTGGAGGCAATCTGGCGCTCCAACTGCTTGCGATCGGGCGTGTTGTCGGTGTAGCGCTCCAAATCGCCGACCAGCGCCATCTCAAGGACCTCCGGGGGCGCGAAAGCCAGCAGCACGCGCTCGCCGGCGCCGGCGTGAAGCGGAAGCTGCTGGCCGATCCGAAACGCCGTGCGGTCCAGGTTGGGCGACTCGGTCTGGTGGATGCACAGCGCGTGGGTGACGCCGATGCGCACGGCCAGGGTCACCGTCTCCTGCGTCAAGCGCGTGAGGCGCTCCATGATCGGCCCGGCGATCGACACGAGGCGACCGTAGGCGAGGACCGGCTGCGAGGGCCCGACCAGCAGCGGACCAGCGGCGTACACGCCGCCCCGCTCCACGACGAAGTCGTGCGCGCGCAGCACCCTTAGATATCGGTAGACCGTGCTTACCGGGATGGCGACGGCGTCGGCTAGCTCGTCGGCACGTGCCTCGCCACGCTGGGCCAAGACGACCAGCAGGCCCAGTCCGCGTTCCAGCGTTGACCCGGAACGTCCGGGAGCTGGCTGCACTCTCATGCCCTCGGAGCCGCCATTTGTCACAAACGTACCGCATCCACCACCCAAGCCAGCTCGGCGTGGATTGTATCCAGTCGACGAATTTGCTAGCGTCCCGGCCCAGCCAGCCACGGGTTTGAAAGGCGAGTCATGTCCTTGATCACTGAGAGAGCTTCCACCGGCTCCGCGGTCGATGTCGTAACGCTGGAGGTGATCCGTCACGGTCTAGTTGCCGGCGCAGAGCAGATGGCGACGGCGATCGAGAGATCGGCTCACTCTCAGGTCATTCGCGAGATGCTCGACTACTCCACGGGGATCTTCGTCCGGGATGGAGGGATCGTCGCGCAGTCCACGCGCATCCCGATGCACCTGAACTCGATGACGCGTGCGCTGCGCACGCTTCTAGGTGGTCACTTCCCGATCAACGAGTGGTCGGAGGGAGATGTCTACTGCACCAATGACCCGTATTCCGGCGGTCAGCACCTGCCGGACATCCAGACGTTCGCGCCGGTGTTCTATGAGGGGGAACTGGTCGCGATCACCGGCAGCCTCGGGCATCACCTGGACGTCGGTGGCCGCGGCGCCGGGAGCTACGGAGCAGATGCGACCGAGATCTATCAGGAGGGCTTCCGTATCCCTCCGTCGCGGATCGTTGCCGCCGGAGTGTTCAACGAGCTGTTCCTACCGCTCCTGGAGGCCAACATTCGGGTGCCAAGCCAGACGATCGCCGACGTACGATCGCAGATCGCGGCACTCTCGATCGGCGCAGCGGACGTGTGTCGCCTGGCGGCACGCTACGGGCGCCAAGCGCTGCTTCAGGCGACGAGCGAGCTGATCGCCTCCTCCGAGCGCCGGATGCGGGCGAACATCGCGCGGCTTCCGGAGGGCACGTTCGTGGCTGAGGACATCGTCGACGGGGACGGCCTGGACGACGAGCCGTTGGCAATTCACGTCGCCGTCACACGCCGGGGCGAGGATCTGGTGGTTGACTTCAGCGGGACGGCCCGGCAGACGCGCGGCCCGATCAACTGTCCGATCGCCTCCACCGAGTCAGCTGTCTACTACGCCGTGACCGCCGTGCTCGATCCCGGCATTCCTCCCAACGACGGGACCTACCGCCCGCTGGGGATCCACGCGCCGAGCGGCAGCGTGCTCAACCCGCAGATGCCCGCGCCCGTGGTGGGTCGCAACGTGTTCACTCACCGCGTGGCGAACGTGGTCATGGCGGCTCTCGGCCAGGCGCTGCCCGAACGCGCGGTCGCTGCGTACTACGGCAACTCGAACGTCCATATCTTCTCCACCTATGCCGAGTCGGGGCACGCCAACGTGCAATTCGAGATCGAGGTCGGAGGTTGGGGCGGCCGGCCGGGCAAGGACGGACCGGATTGCCTTTCTGCGGGTATCCACAACCTGGCGAACAATCCGGTCGAGCTCGTGGAGAACGATTTTCCGCTGCGCGTTCTGCGCTACGGACTTCGCGCGGACTCGGGAGGACCGGGTCGGTATCGAGGAGGGCTGGGCGCGGAGCGAACCGTCGAGCTCCTCGCTGACTGCGAGTTCGCGGCGCAGTTTGACCGAATGAAGTATCCGGCGCCGGGGCTGGGTGGCGGGCTGCCAGGCGCTCCAGCCCGGATCACGCGGGAGCGGGACGGAAACGTCGAACCACTCGCGGGAAAGTCCGTAGGGGTTCGCCTCAGGCGAGGGGACGTGGTCAGCGTGCTCACCCAGGGCGGCGGCGGTCTCGGCGATCCACACAAGCGTGATCGCCACGCCGTGAAACGGGACATCGTGCAGGGTAAGGTGACAGCCCCGGCGGCCGCTCGAGATTACGGCTATGAGAGCGAGCTCCGTCGCTGATGCCCGGCGCATGGCACGTCGGGATCGACATCGGCGGCACCTTCACCGACGTCGTGGCAGTCGATGCCGAGAGCGGCGAGGTCCACCATCTCAAGGTCCCGTCGTCTCGCAGCGACCCAGCCTCAGGCCTGCTATCCGGGCTCGAAGCGTTGGCCACAGAAGCAGGCGTGATGCCCTCCGAAGTCGGCCTGCTCCTGCACGGCACGACCTTAGCCACCAACGCGATCATCGAGCGCCGGCTGGCCAAGACGGCGCTGGTGACCACCGACGGATTCCGTGACGTGCTCGAGATCGGCCGGCACTGGCGCACGGACCTGTACGACCCATTAATCGATCAGCCCGCCCCGCTGGTCCCACGAGAGCTGCGCTTTGAGGTGGATGAACGACTGAACGCCGACGGCAGCGAACTGCGCCCACTCTCCCTGACGGACGCGCAGAGGGTGATCGAACGCCTGCATGAGACCGGCGTCGAGGCGGTGGCGGTCTCGTTCCTGCATTCCTACCGGGATCCGCGTCACGAGCAGGAGATGACCGAGCTTCTGCGACGCGCGAACGGCTGGGCGGTGTGCGGCTCAGCTGAACTCTCGCGCGAGCTGCGGGAATACGAGCGGACCTCCACGATTGTCCTCAATGTTGCGCTGATGCCGATGATCGACTCATATTTGACACGTGTCGAAGAGGGGCTGCTCGCCTCTGGCAACCGCGCGTCGCTATTCATCACCCAGTCCAACGGCGGGGCGTTGACACCGCGCGCGACCCGGACACGTCCGGTGAGCCTGGCGCTGTCAGGACCGGTGGGAGGGGTCGTCGGCTGCATCGAGGTGGGCCGTCGAATCGGCCGCGGCGACCTGATCGCCTTTGATATGGGCGGTACCAGCACCGACGTCTCGATCATCAATGAGTACGAGCCGCACTACTCCACCGAGCTGACCGTGGGTGAGCTACCGGTGAGGTTGCCAAGCGTGGAGGTTCATTCGATCGGTGCGGGAGGAAGCTCGATCGCATCCGTCGATGCCGGCGGTGCGCTGAGTGTTGGTCCCGCGAGCGCCGGCTCTGAACCCGGGCCGGCCGCCTATGCTCGTGGCGGCGAGGAGCCGACCGTGACCGACGCACAGGTCGTGCTCGGGCGCTTGACCGCGAACATCCCACTCGCCGGACGCCTGTGGCTCGACGCGGGTCTTGCTCGGGACGCCGTCGGCCGGCTGGGCGATCGGCTCGGGATCTCGATCGCGGAGATCGCTGCCGGGATCGTCGAGGTTGCCAATGCATCGATGGAGCGCGCGATCCGCGTTGCGCTGCGCAATCGGGGCGAGGACGCGCGCGCGTTCGCGCTGGTCGCGTTCGGCGGAGCCGGCGGACTGCACGCAGCCGAGCTCGCCCGGCGCCTGTCGATCGCAACGGTCATCATCCCTCCGCATCCGGGCACGCTCTCTGCGCTCGGCTTTCTCGGTACCGAAGTGCGCTTGGACTTCGCCAACAGCGAGCTGCGCCGCAGCGACGATCCGCGCCTGGCGGCTGCGGCGAACGCAGTTTTCCAAGACCTCGAGGCCCAGGCCCGTGGTGAGCTTGCCGCTGACGAGCGCCTGGTCGGCGCGGACGTGCGCCTCGTACGCTCCACCGACGTGCGCTACTGCGGACAAGCCTACGAAGTCAATGTCCCGATGTCTCCCGCCCCGCTTGCCGACCAAACCTTGGAGGGCGTCGTGTCGCAGTTTCACGAGCTCCACGAGCGTCGTTACGGGTTCAACAGCCCCAACGATCCGTGCGAACTCGTGACTTTTCGCGTCTCAGCCCACGTGGCGCTCGATCAGCCCCCGCTGAGGGATCGACCGCCTGGCGGGGACGGGTCCCCGGTCGGGCGTCGTGAGGTCTACGTCAGAGCCGCCGGACCTGCGCCCATCCAAATCTTCGACCGGGCGACGCTTCCCGCTGGAACGGTCATTGCCGGGCCCGCGATTGTGCACCAGGTCGACTCCACCACGCTCGTCCCGGAGTTCGCCTCCGCAGCGGTCGACGAGCACGGGAACATCATTCTGACGATCGAGCAGGCGGGGCCGTGAACATCACCGTCGAGCGCGTCGAGACGTTCGTCGTGCGGCTGCCGCCGCGAGCGGACTTCCGCTGGTTGTCGCTCTCGCGTCCGTTGGGCGAGTTTATTCTCTGCCGCGTGGAGGGTGACGATCAGGTCGGTTGGGGGGAGGTTGTCGGTCTGCGCGACTGGGGCGACCGCGACGGCCGACGTCACGGCGAGACGCCGGCGACTGTCACCTCCGTCGTGCACGATCAGCTCGCCCCCGGGCTGCTCGGCCACGCGGTCTCACTGGGTGCGTTACCGGCACGGCTCGATGAGCTGATCATCGGCCATCCCTATGCCAAGGCACTGCTTGACATCGCGTTGCACGACCTCGTCGGGCGTTCCTGCGGCGTTCCGGTGTACACGTTGCTCGGCGGCGCGGTGCGCGACTCGGTGCCGGTTGCCCACATGCTCGGTCTGATGCCCGTAGAGGAGGCGCTGGCCGAGGCGCGTCGCGCCGTGAACGACGGCGTTCGTGCGCTGCAGATCAAGGGCGGCGGCGACGTCGCGCGGGATTGCGAGGTTGTGCGAGAGTTGCGCGCAGAGCACGGCGACGACCTCTGGCTGCGTCTGGACGCCAACGCCGGCTATCGAGGACGAGCTCGGGCACGCCATGCGATCGGCGCACTCGCGGACGCCGGCGCCGATTTGATCGAACAGCCCTTGCTGGGCGTCTTGAATCTCGCCGAGCTGCGGCGCGACAGTCCGGTAGCACTGATGGCCGACGAGGCGTGCTGGTCCCCGGCCGACGCGCTCGACCTCGTGGCCCGCCGAGCGGTCGACGTGCTGTCGGTGTATGTCGGCAAGGCCGGAGGCCTGGCTCGCGCTCGTGAGGTCTGTGCGATCGCGCACGCAGCCGAGCTTCCGCATGATCTCAACGGGGCGCTGGAGCTCGGGATCGGGAACGCCGCCAACTGGCATCTCGCTGTTGCCTCCCCGGCCGAGCTGCTGCCAAGCGTGATCCCCGTCAACGCGCCGGCGGGAGCATTCCCAACGACGACCGCAGGGCGCTACTTCGATGACGATGTGGTCAAGGCGCCGTGGTCGATGAAGGACGGAAACGTACGCGGACCCCACGGCCCCGGCCTCGGAGTGGAGGTCGACGAGGAGAAGATTCGCCACTACTGCGACCAACGGCGAGCGACGTCGACCAACCTGGAGGTAGCTGATGGCTGACGCAGTCACTGTCGGAATCACCTGCGGCGGCGTATGGTGGCCGAGCGAGTACTTCCAGGCCATTGAGGAGCTCGGTTTCGACACCGTCTGGACCGGAGAGCACATCGTGTTTCATCGTCCGATCCTCGACGCCGTGCCGGTGCTCGCTGCCGCCGCAGCGGTGACCAAGCGAATTAGGATTGGACCGGCGGCGATCATGGTGACACTCCGCCACCCGACGATGCTGGCCAAGGAGCTCGCCACTATCGACCGGATCTCCGGGGGGCGGCTCGTGGTGGTCGCCGGCGTCGGCGGTGACTATCCCAAGGAGTTCGAGGCCTGCGGCGTTCCGATGGCCCGGCGTGGTCAGCGCACAAACGAGACGATCGAGCTGATGCGCAGGTATTGGACCGAGGATCAGTTCTCCTACCACGGTCAGATCTTTCAGCTCGAAGACGTGTGGATGGAACCGAAGCCGGTGCAGTCCGGTGGCCCCCCGATCTGGCTGGCAGGACGCAGCGAGGCGGCGATCGCCCGCGCAGCGCGACTCGGCGACGGTTACATGCCGTACATGTACACACCTCGGCGCTGCCGGGAGGCCTTTGCCCAGGTGAGAGCCAAGGCGGACGAGCTCGAAGTCGAGCTGAGCCCCGATTTCACGTGGTCAACGTTCGTCTATGTCAGCATGCACCACGACCGTTCCCGCGCGCGCGAGTTGGCGATCAAGGACCTGTCTTGGCGCTACGGCAAGGACTTCACCCCCTGGATCGATAGGTACTGCGTCCACGGCACCCCCGAGGACTGCGCTGCGGGCTTGCAGGAGTTCGTTGCCCTCGGCGTGAATGACCTCGCCCTCGGAATGATCTACGACGGAAGTGTCGCCTTGCAGACGTCGCCGGGTAAGGAGGAGTCCCAGGCGGCGATCGACGCCATCGAGCGCTTCGGCACCGAGCTGCTGCCCTCACTCAAGCGCTTCGTTCCGGCGTGACCGACCACCTGGTCGAGGCCACGCGACCGTTCATAGCCCCCGAGTGGCGTGCGCTGGCAGAGCGCGACCCAGGCGAGACGGCGATCGCCCACTCAGACGGTCTGGTCTCGGTCGGCGAGCTCGAGAGCGCTGCGCGCCGGCTTGCCGCCACACTCCTCGAGGCCGGCGTACAGCCCGGCGACCGCGTCGTCGTCGCGCTTCCGACAAGCCCACGCTTCGTAGCGACCTACCTGGCCATTCGCCACTGCGGCGCCGTGTTCGTCAACGCGCCCTGGCAATGGCGGCGTGAGCTCGTCGCGGTTGCCGATGAGACGGGAGCTCGGACAGTGTTGCTCGCCAGCCAGGCCGCCGGTGATGCGGCACTGCGCCCCCTGCACTCGCGCGCACTCGTGGACACGCCGGCCTCCGGGCGTACCGTCGTCGGAAAGCCCGTCGTCCGTGATCGTGACGCTCCGGCTTGGATTGCTTACTCGTCGGGGACGACCGGCGCTCCCAAGGGCGCCGTGCACAGCGAGCTGACGCTGGGCGTTATCCCCGACGGGTTCATCGGGCGTTACGGGATCGGCCCCCGGGATGCGGTGCTGGTAGCCGCCCCGGTCGGGCACGCGGTCGGCTTCATCTACGGGGTGCAGCTCGCCCTGCGCGCACGCTGCCCGATGGTTCTGCTGCGCCGCTGGGATGCGGCCGAGGCCATGGCCCTGACACAGCGTCACCGCTGTACGTTCACCGCGGCCCCCACGCCGCTGCTACTCGATGCGGTCGAGCTCGGCGAGCGCGCAGGTCCGGAGGCATTCGCGACGCTGCGCTTCTTCTTGTCAGGCGGTTCGAGCGTTCCCGGGTCACTGCTGACGCGCGCCCGTAAGGCACTGCCCAGCACCGAGACGAGCTCGTACTACGGCACGTCGGAGTGCGGAGGGGTCACGAGCTGGCCCCCGGGAACCGACGCGGCTGCGATCCTCGCCGGCGAGGGCCTGCCACTGCCAGGCATGGAGGTCGCCTGCGCGGGCGGCGAGTTGATGGTGCGCGGAGTGCAGATGGCCACGGGCTACGTCGGCCGCGACATCGCCGGGCGCTTTCGCGACGATGGCTGGTATTCAACCGGAGACCGCGCAACCATCGACGTCAATGGGTCACTCCGGCTCGTCGGGCGCGTGCATGACGTCATCCGTCGCGGAGGCGTCGACGTGGCACCAGCCGAGGTGGAGGAGGTGCTTGGCGAACACCCTCACGTGCGCGACGTGGCTGTGTTCGGAGTGGCCGACCAGCGGCTTGGCGCCCGCGTGGCGGCCGTGATCGTGCCGGTGGCAGGTGCCCCCTCGCTGGAGGAGTTGCGGGCGCACTGCGATCGCCATGGCCTGGCGAAGGTCAAGTGGCCCGAACGCGCAGCCTTTCTTGACCGCCTGCCGCGCTCGCCGACTGGCAAGCTGGATCGAGGTTCACTTATCGAGCTGTTTGGCAGCGGGCCGTGATCGCGCCGCTCGCGGGCGTCTCGGTGCTGGCGCGCGGCGTCAGCCCGGCGATCGACACCTGCGCCCGTCACCTCCAGCGGCTCGGCGCGAAGTCGGTATTGGACGGCATCGCGGACGTGGTCCTGGTCCCCGAGTCCCATGAGCTGCTCGGGGGCGGGCTCGTGGCGAGCGAGACAACCGCGCAGGCCGCGCTGGGCCTGACCGACTACGTGGGTGCCCACGATGGCGAGCCCGCGCGCACGGGCACCGACGTCGCCTCATCGGTGGCGGGATTCTGTGGGGTCCTGCGGGTGCTGGCGGCCGTTCACGCCGGGGTCGAGCGCCCGATCGAGGTCGGGCTGTCGCCGCTGCGTGCCCTGAGCATGCTGAAGACGATCCTGTGGGCCGCGCGCAGTCGTCCTGACACATGGACGGGAACGCACGTCCGCTCCCGGGAGCGTCAGGTGGACTCCGGGTACGCCACCCACGATCGCCGAATCACGCTCGACTTCGCGCTTTACGCGCAGGCGGGCTGGCGGTCGTTCATGGACGAGCTCGGCATCGATGAGGTCACGATCGAGCGCCTGGCGCCGCGCTGGAGCGAGACCGTGGGATGGGGCGATGACGTCGACGCTGCCCGCCCGCTCTACGAAGCCCAGCTACGCAAGCTGGCGAGCGAGGACGCGATCGCACTTATCCGCCGCCACGGAGGATCCTCGGTGCCATTTTTGGGGTTCGAGGAGTGCCTCGCGCACCCCCAGGCACAGACGCTCGGGCTAGGTGAGTCCCTTCAGCACGGACTGCCGTGGCGTCTGGGAGCCGTTGCCGGACCCCCCGCGGCGTCCCCGCAGGGCGCATCGGCACAGCAGCCGCTGGGCGGTGTCCGTGTCGTCGACTTCGGCGTCGGCGGAGTCGGTCCCTTCTCGACCGCGCTGCTGGCCTGGCTGGGGGCGGACGTCGTCAAGGTAGAGGCGCCCCACGACTTCATCATGTCCGTGCGCCCCAGCGTCGGCGGGATCAGCACCACGTACCTGGTGCTCAACCAGGGCAAGCGGTCGGTGTCACTGAACCTCAAGGACCCCGAGGACCACCAGCTGGCCCGCCAGCTCGTCGCCGGCGCGGACGTGGTGCTGGAGAACTTCCGTCCTGGGGTGCTCGACCGCCTCGGGCTCGGCTTCGACGCCGCTCGCGCCCTGAACGCGAACGTGGTGTACTGCTCGGCGACAGGTTATGGATGGCTGGGGCCGATGGCCGGCGAGCCGTGCACCGACCCGCACATGCAGGCATTCGCTGGGTTTGCGACGTCCAACGCGGATCCGAGGACGAGACTTCCGCGGCGGATCCGCTACTACGCGTTCGTCGACCTCGTCACCTCCTGCGTTATCGCCGAAGCCGTCACCGCCGCCCTGCTGGTCCGCGACCGCGAAGGCGGATCGGTGCGGGTGGAGACGTCGATGCTACACGCGGTGATCGAGACGCAACGCTCAGTGCCGCACCTGTCCAAGCCATGCCCGGACGGACTGTTCAGGACCGGGGATGGCAGCCGAATCGCGCTCACCTGCCGCGACGATCGGGACTGGCGCCGGCTCTTGGTGGCGCTTGAGCGGCCCGCCGCGCTGCGCGACCCTGCGCTGACGACCGCGGAGGGCCGTCAGGCGAAGCGCGAGCAGATCAACGAGGCGCTCGCCGAGCTCTTCGCAACGCTCCCGGCGGCCGCCTGGGCGCACGCGATCGGACGCGCCGGGGTTCCGTGCGTTCGCGCGGCGAGCGACGAGGAGGCGATCGTCCGCCGGGACATGTGGGACTCGGGCATCCTGCGTGAGCTGCCCCTATCCCACGCTGGGAGCCTGATCGTCTCGGGCCCGCCATGGTCTCCGGCGGGCTGCCCTGAGCCGACGGCCCCGATGCCGGGAGCGCACACCCGTCAGCTGCGCGCCGCGCCCGCGGAATTCTGGTTGGCGCCTCGGTTCGACCGGGGGCCCGAGCGCGCCGGCGAATGTGCTGATCGCGTCGCCAGCGATTGAGCGTTGAGGCTCTCCATGCTGGCGCGAACGGCCTCCCAGCCGCTGGCGACGTGTACTCGCATCGCGGCTTCGGCGAGATCAGCCCGTCCGCTTCGCAGCGCTTGTACGAGCTCGTCGTGCTGCTGGGCAAACAGCAGCGGATTGCTCTTATAGACGGGGTCATAGAGCTCTCGCTGGATTCGGCCCCAATAGCTGGCGAGGGTCGCGACGAGCGTCGAGCCGGCCGCGTTGTAGATCGTCCAATGGAGATCTGAGTCGAGCGCGACGAGCTTTCGCGTGTCGGCGCGCCGATCGTCTTCGAGGACTCCCTGAAACGCCCACTGCAGCCGCGCCGCGGTTTCGAGTTCGTGATCGTCGATCCTCTCGGCCGCGCGGCCCGCGAGGTGCCCCTCGAGTCCGGCGCGGACCTCATAGAGCGCCTTGGCCTCGTCGGGTCGGAGCCGTTCGGCGACGGAGATCCCCCGTCCACGATGGCGCTCGATCAGACCTTGGCCCTCGAGGGCGCGCATCGCCTCGCGCACCGGCGTTCGGCTTACGCCGATCCGTCGGGCGAGCTCCTCCTCGGTGACCCGCTCGCCCGGCTCCAGGCGGCCCTCGATGACCTGTCGCTCGAGTATCTGCCGGATGTGCTCGGGAAACGAGGGCGGCAGACCCTGGCGGCGGTAGGGCCTGCCGGTGGCGTCATAGATCCGCTCAATGTCATCGTTGATGTCATCGGGAAGGCTCATGCGGGGGGTGCGAGCTGAGCGTCCCGCATGTCGAGGATCTCGTCCCAGCGCTGGGCAAGTTGCTGGTCGGTGGGTACTGCGTTGAACTCGACTCCCCGTGATTCCATGTAGCGGATGCGAGCGTAGCGCCCGCCCGCTGCATGAATGACTTCGCCGCTCGTCGTGCACTCCTCGCCGAGCAGATATACGACGAGCGCCGCCACGTAGGCGGGATCGACCTCCTCGTCCAGCACGTCGGCGGACATGCGCGTGGTCGCGATTGGCGAGACGGCGTTGGCAAGCACGTTCCGGGTGCGGCCCTCGATCGCCAGCGTGTTGATCATGCCCACGAGCCCCAGCTTCGCCGCGCCGTAGTTCACTTGGCCGAAGTTGCCATACAGCCCCGTGATCGAGGTCGTCACGACGATCCGCCCATAGGCCTGCTCGCGGAAGTGTGGCACTGCCGCCCGTGTCACGTTGAAGCTGCCGTACAGATGCACCTTCAGGACCGCGTCGAACTCCTCGGCGCTCATCTTGTGAAACGTCCGATCGCGCAGGATGCCGGCATTGTTGACGACCCCATCGACCCGCCCGAATCCATCAATCGCCGCCTGCACGACCGCGTCGCCCCCCAGCGTCGTGGCCACGTCGTCGTGGTTCGCGATGGCGTCCCCGCCGTCGGCGACGATCTCCGCCGCGACCGCGTCGGCCGCCGAGCGCTCATCGTCTGATCCGTCAAGCGCGACCCCGAGGTCATTGACCACGACATGCGCGCCCTGGGCCCCAAGCGCGAGGGCATGCGCGCGTCCGAGCCCGCGCCCCGCTCCGGTGACGATCACGCTCCTGCCCTCGACGCCGCTCATGCGCTGACTCCCGTGTCTGATCGGTCGGTTCGCATTGCCATCAACGAGGCGAATACTCCCGTTTGCACGACCTCGTCACGCTGGTTGGAGATCTCCTGGGCGAGGCGGACAACGCCACGGCCGCCCTTGCTCGTGCGCCGCGTTTCGATCACGGTGGACGTCATGTGGATCGTGTCGCCGAATCTGACCGCCCCCAGAAATCGCCATTCCTCGAGTCCGAGCAGCGCCAGGTTGGTGCCGCTGAAGATGCCCGTCTGGATGCCGAGCCCGGCGGCGATCGAGAGCACCAGAAGCCCGTGCGCCACCGGCTCGCCGAACTCCGACCGCCGGGCAAACTCCCGGTCGACGTGCAGCGGGTTCATATCACCCGACAGCCCTGCGAAGCCCATGACATCGGACTCGGTGATCGTGCGCCCTGCCGTGACGAACGACGCGCCGACCTCGAAGTCCTCGAAGTACATGCCGGTCACGGGCGCGCGCTCCGGTCCAGGCCCAGCAGGCGTGCCGCGTTGTCCTTGAGGATGAGCGGCTTGACCTCCTCACGGAACCCGGCCTGCTCAAAATCGCTCATCCAACGCTCCGGCGTGATGAACGGAAAGTCCGAGCCGAACAGCACCTTGTGCTTGAGCAGCGTATTCGCGTGGTGCACGAGCTGGGCGGGAAAGTACTTCGGGGACCAGCCGCTGAGGTCGATGTAGACCTGCGGCTTGTGCATGGCCACCGCAATTGCCTCGTCCTGCCATGGCGCCGACGGGTGGGCGATGATGATCGGCATCTCGGGAAAGTCGGCCGCCACGTCGTCGAGATGGATCGGATTTGAGTATTTCAGGCGAATGCCACCACCGCCGCGCTGGCCCATGCCGATCCCGCTCTGCCCGCTGTGAAAGAGCGCTGGCAACCCAGCCTCGGCGATCGCCTCATACAGGGGATAGGCGTGGCGGTCATCAGGAAAGAAGGCCTGCATGCTCGGATGAAACTTGAACCCCTTGATGCCATGCTGTTCGATCAGGCGCCGCGCGGTCCGCGCGCCGCCGTGCCCCTTCCAGGGGTCGACACTGGCAAACGGGATCAGCACGTCAGGATGAGCCGCTGCGGCTTCTGCCACCTCCTCGTTGGCGACCGGAACCTCACCGGTGCCCGCCTCGCTGTCGACGGGAAAGATGACCGCGGCCAGCTTACGCTCGCGGTAGTAGCTCGCGACGTCCTCGGCGGTGACCGCCGTATCAACGTCGGCCTTGAACATCTTCGCCGCCTCGAGCCGCTGCACCCGCGTGAGCGGATCCTCAGGCTCGGTGCCAGGAATCTTCACGTGCGTGTGGATATCGATCGCGACGAGCTCGTCGACGTTCATTGGCGCTCCTGTGTAGTAGGTGCTCCTGAGGAGTAGATGGATCGAGAGCTTTGAGCGTACGTTTGAGCACCTTGCCGGAAGCCGATCGGGGGAGCGACGGCACGATGTGCACCACGCGGGGCTTCTTGTAGCCGGCGGCGCGGGCGACGACGTGGGCCACGATCTCCTCCGGATCTGGTGGCGAAGCGCCGTCGCGCGGGACGATCCAGGCCACCACGCGCTCGCCGAAACGCTCGTCGGGCTCTCCGGTCACAGCCACCTCGGCGACCGACGGATGCGCCGCGATGACCTCCTCGACCTCTTTGGAGGCGATGTTCATCCCGCCCGAGAGGATCATGTCCTTTTTGCGGTCGACGATGCGCATGAAGCCATCGCGATCGAACTCCGCCACGTCGCCCGTGTGAAACCAGCCCTGCTCGTCGACGAAGGACTCAGTCTCGCCCGCCGAGAGGTAGCCCGCCGCGACCGTATAGGAGCCCGGCTCGCCTGCCCGCACGAGAACCTCGCCTGGCTCGCCCGGTCCGACGGGCGCGCCGTCATCGGCAAGGCGGATCTGCACTCCCTGCAAGGGCCGGCCGCACGATCGCGGGCGGTCCAGCTGATGCTCGTGGTCGAGGAACGTGACCAGCCCGGCCTCGGTGCTGCCGTAGGCGGTGCCGAGACGGGCGTTGAGACAGAGATCCATGAGCTCGCGGAGCAGGCTGGCGGGCATGCTCTCGCCTGACATGAGCACGTGACGGACCGTGGGCAGGCTCGAGATCGCGCTGGCCCGTCGCAGGCCGAGCAGGTCCTTGACCGCCGTGGGCACGCCGGTCAGCGCCGTGATGCCGTGTTCCTGCACCGCGGAGGCCAGGTCCTCCGCGGTGTAACGCTGCAGCAGGTACGTGCTCGCCCCAAGGATGAGCGCGCACAGCAGCAGCGGTTGCGCCGCGCGATGCGCCAACGGGGTGAACAACAGGAAGCGATCCGACGGGTCGTAGCCCATCGTGATTTGAGGGATGAACACGGAGGTCAGTTGGGTCTCGCGCGTGTAGACGACGCCCTTGGGCAACGATGTCGTTCCTGAGGTGTAGATGATCGCGTCCTCGCGGCCCGTGCGTGGCTCGGGGGGAGGGCCGGACTCGCTGACCACCCGGTCGTACTGCTCGCCGACCGTGAGCGCCTCCTGCCCACCAATGAGCCTCTGGACGTCGGGGTCGTCTGTGGCGGTGTCGTCGTGAACCAGGAGCCCGATCTCGGCCTCGGCCAAGATGTGGCCCAGCTCCCGACTGCGGTACCGGTGGTTGATGGGTACGACCGGGATCCCCGCCTTGTGGGCAGCAACGTAAGCCTCGATCCACTCGACGCGGTTCTCGCAGTAGACGCCCACGCGAGCCGAGGTGCTCAGCCGCCCCTGGAGATGACGAGCCAGAGCGTCAGTTCGCTTGTCGAGCTCGGCGAACGTGACCGCACCGCCCTCCCACTCGACCGCCACGCGCTCCGGAGCTCGACGCGCGCCGCCCCGGCAGAGCGCGGCCACGCCAACCAGTGAAGTCCCGAGCACCTCGTTAGCTCCGCACTCGTCGCCGGATCCGCGGAATCATCGGCAAAACCTACCACGTCGTGGATTGGATGCAATCGTCTGGACATAGGACGCAGCGTTCGCTATGCTCGCGTCCTTGCCGAGGAGGCCAGAGGAGATGCGGTGAAAATCGATGAGAAGCGGGCTGGCTGACCGGGCTGAGAAATCATCGCGTCGACCGGTCCGTGGTGGGGCGTCTGGGAATTCTCGCTCCACGGGAACGCAGACTCGCTTGCGCCGGTCACACGCGCGACGCTGCCTCCGACGCGATGCTGTCTTGCTCCCTCGGTCTGGTGCCGTCGCGGCTGGTGCCGAAGGGATCTCGTCAACGGATCACAGGAGGATGCAGTGAAAATGGATGCGACTCGGGCCGGTCTGACCGAGCTTGAAAACCATGTAGTCGATGAATTCGTGGCGGGACGCCTGTCGCGGCGCCAGTTCATGGCCAAGGGCGCGATGGTCGGGATGTCGCTGTCGGCCGTGAGCATCATCGTGGCCGCGTGCGGAGGCGCCAACTCGAGCTCGAGCTCAGGTTCGTCGAGCGCTGCGAATCAGCCTCGAGGCAAGCCCGGCGGGACGATCCACGCCGCGATCGTGTCACCGACCACGGCCCCGAATCCCCTGCTCGTCAATGACACCGGCGGAGCGGCCCTGATCAGCCAGACTGGCGAGTTCCTGATCGTCTCGACAGTGGTCAGCGGCAGCCTGCACCTGCGTCCTGTCCTGGCGACGAGCTGGAAGCCGAACGCCGACGCGTCGGTGTGGACGTTCACGCTGCGCCGCGGCGTGAAGTTCCACGACGGCACGCCGATGACTGCCGACGACGTCGTCTACAGCTTCAAGCTTCAGTCAAACCCGAAGGCCGCCTCCAATGCGCTCAGCACATTCACCGGAGTGCTTGTGCCCTCCGGGGTGCACAAGGTTGACGATTTTACCATCGCATTTCACCTCGAGGCGCCGAACGGAAACTTCCCGTACCTGTGCTCCTCGGACAACTACAACATGATCATCATCCCCAACGGATATGACCCGCATAAGTGGCCGACGACATTCATCGGAACGGGCCCGTTCAAGCTCAAGAGCTACGCGTCACAGGCGAGCGCCTCGTTCGTACGCAACGACGACTACTGGGGCCCAAAGGCGCTGCCCGATGTGACTGAGCTCAGCTTCTATCAGACCGTCCAGGCGCAGGTGCTGGCGCTCGAGGGCTCGAGCGTCGATGTCGTGACCCAGTTCTCAGTACAAGGCGGCCAGAGCTTGCTGGCCAACTCGAGCTACAACGTCATCAGCCTGCACTCCAGCGCGCACCGCGAGCTATCGATGCGTAACGACGTTGGTCCCTTCACCGACCCGCGGGTACGTCAAGCCGTGGCGCTCTGCCTCGACCGACCCGGGATGACGAAAGCGCTGTTCCAAGGCTACGCGCAGATCGGCAACGACAGTCCTTTCGCTCCCATATTCCCGTCGACAGACACCAGCGTGCCGCAACGCACGCAGGACATCGCGAAGGCCAAGCAGCTGCTGGCCGCGGCCGGTCACCCCAACGGGTTCTCGACCAAGCTGTTCTCCGAGCAGCTGCTCGAGATTCCTCAGCTGGCGCAGATCGTCAAGCAAGAAGCGACGAAGATCGGGGTTGACATCACGCTGCAGGTCGAGACCTCCGCCGCCTACTACGGCAAGGCCGTCTTCGGGCAGTCAGACTGGCTCGATGGCGCGATGAGCCTGGTCGATTACGCGCATCGCGGGGTCCCGAACGTGTTCCTACAAGCACCGCTGGAGAGCAAGGGGGTTTGGAACGCCGCCCACTTCAAAGACCCGGCCTATGACAAGTTGGTCAAGCAATACGTGGCCGCGATCGACCTGTCCTCCCAGCGGTCGGTCGCTGGAAAGCTCGAGCGGCTGTTACTGGACCAAACCCCGATCATCTATCCCTACTTCTACAACTATCTCGCTGCCAGCGCCAAGAACGTGACCGGCGTCGAACTGACCCCGACTGGGCAATTGTTCCTCCAGAACGCGACGAAGGCCTGAGCGACGGCGGGCTCGAGCACGTGACGATCGTTCTCACCGGCCGTGACCTGACACTAGCCGAAGTAGTCCGCGTCGCTCGAGGGGACGAGCGTGTGCAGCTTCACTCCGCCGTACCGGCAGCGATGAACGGTACGCGGGCGGTGCTCGAGCGATCGCTGAAGCGCGGCGACGAGGTGTACGGCCTGACCACCGGCGTCGGAGCGACCAAGCACTTTCGCATTGATCCCTGCAGACTGACGGAGTTCAATCATCGCCTTGTGCGAGCCTGCGCCGTCGGGCAAGGTCCCGACGCGCCGGAGGAGGTGGTTCGAGGCACGCTGCTGCGTCTGGCAGACGGCTTCGCCAGTACCAGTGCTGCCGTCCGCCCCGAACTCGCTCAGCGACTCGTCGACGCGCTCAACCGTCACGAGCACCCCCGGGTTCGCATGCTCGGATCGATCGGCCAGGCGGATCTGGTTCCTCTCGGCGAGCTAGCGGCGGGAATCCTCGGTGACTTTGAGCTGGCGCCGAAGGAGGGCCTGGCGCTGGTCAGCAGCAGCGCGTTCTCGACTTCGATCGCCGCGCTGGCGGTCGCCGACTACGCGCGGCTGCTGGACGCCGCGGACGCGGCGGCGGCGCTCGACCTCGAGGCGTTTGCCGCGAACCTCACGATGCTTCACCCAGCCGTCGGGCGGGCGCGTCCCTTTCCGGGACTGGTGGAGACGCTCCAGCGTCTGCGAGCGATCCTCGAGGGCAGCTACCTGTGGCAGAGAGGTGCACCGCGCAACCTCCAGGATCCGCTCACCTTCCGTTGCGTTCCTCAGGTGCACGGGTCGGTACGTGACACGCTGAGCTTCGCGCACCAGCAGCTCGCCGTCGAGCTGAACGCCTCGCAGGAGAATCCACTCGTCCTCGCCGAAGAAGATCGCCTGATCTCGGTCGGCAACTTCGATGTGCTCACGCTCGCCGCCTGCCTCGACTACTTGCGCATCGCGCTCGCTCCCCTGCTGACCAGCGCCCAAGAACGGCTGGTCAAGCTGCTCCAGGCGCCCACCTCAGGCTTGCCGCAGAACCTCGCCGCCCGCGCCGGGGGCGTCGATCTGGCCCTCTCGGAGCTCGGGGTAGTCGGCCAGGCGTTGACCGCCGAGGCTCGTCTACTCGCCCAACCGGTGTCCTACGAGCTCGCCAGCTCTTCACACGACCAAGGGCTCGATGACCGTATGACAATGGCGCCGCTCGCGGCTCGGCGGGTCGCGGACATGGTTGCCCTCGGCGAGCGCATCATCGCCACCGAACTGGTGGTCGCCGCACAGGCGATCGACCTCCGACGCGGCACACCGCTCGGATTCGGGACACAGCGACTGCACGACCTCGTCAGGCAGGAGATCGCGTTCACAGGCGACGGAGAGGACCCGCCACACGATCTCGAAGGCGTCCGCGGACTCATTCGATCAGGCGTGCTGTCAACACTGGTGAAGTCGGCACGGAATGCAACGTCAGCTCCGCTCCGGGTCTGTTAGGAACGTTGCACACCTCTCCAGCGTTGTCAGCACCTAGACCGTATGGCGGTTGGCGTCCGCCGGGGTTGGTAGTTGTGGCCGGTCCCCCACACGAGAGTGGGGCGCTGTGATCTTCCCCCGCTTCAGTCGACACTGTGATCTGACCTCGAAAAAGTGGCTCTCTGGGCATCGATGTGGTCAGAGTCGTGGTGAGTGGAGTTCGTGCGGTAGGCGGAGGGTGATAGGTCCGCAGGTGAGCAGCACGAGCGCGAGGGCGGCTTTGGCGGAGTGAAATCCGTAGGC
>JBPCPC010000069.1:0-13041 GCA_050999585.1 Solirubrobacteraceae bacterium
CCCGAGCACAGACAGCGCGCGATGGCCCCCCCCCGCCCCCCCCCCCCCCCCCCCCCCGCCGCTGGGTAGTGGACCCCGCCGGGTCAGGCCCGGGTTTGGCGGGGCAGCGCGCTGACCCGCGCGCCGACGTCTTGCTCGCGCGCTTCGATCTGCTCGAGCTTGGCGAGCAGGCCCTGCGCCATGCCGATCGAGGCGGCGTCGATCAGGCGGCCATCGAGGGAGACCGCCCCCTTGCCCTCGGTGGCGGCGTCCTCCATCGCGGCGACGATCCGCCGCGTCTTCGCCACCAGGTGCTCGTCGGGGGTGAAGACTTCGCTGGCGAGCGCGATCTGCGACGGGTGGATCGCCCACTTGCCCTCATAGCCGAGCACGGCGGCGCGGCGAGCGGAGGCCAGGTATCCCTCGGGGTCCGTGAAATCACCGAACGGACCATCGATCGGACGCAGCCCGTAGGCGCGACACACGACCGCGATCCGCGACAGCGCGTAATGCCACTGATCGCCCCAGTGGCGGTCACGGTCGCCCGCATCGTCGGCGTCGGTGAGCATCGAGTAGTCGGGGTTGGCGCCCCCGATCGACGTCGTGTGGCTCTGCAGGGAGGCCGCGTAGTCAGCGACGCCGAACACCATCGCCTCCATCCGCTCCGGGCAGGCAGCGGCGATCTCCTCGCACTTGACCATCCCGATCGCGGTCTCGATCAGCACGCAGATCGCGATCCGGCGCTCCAGCCGCATCGCATCTTCGATCTGCGTCAGCAACGTGGCGACGAGGTGCACGTCCCCGGCGCAACTCGCCTTGGGAATCATGATCGAGTCCAGGTGCTGGCCGGCCGACTCCACCACATCGACGATGTCCCGGTAGCAGTAGTGAGTATCAAGGCCGTTGATGCGCAGCGACACCGAGCAACCGGACCAGTCCTGCTCGCGCAGCGCGTCGATGATGTTGATCCGCGCCTGCTCCTTGTCGTCGGGGGCGACGGCGTCCTCGAGGTCGAGCATCACAATGTCGGCGCCGAGCTCGGGGGCCTTCTCGAGCATGCGGACATTGCTGCCGGGAACGGCGAGCTCTGAGCGGTGCAGCCGGGTTTGGGTAGGGCTCATGGCAGTGCATTAGAGCGCCCTGGGCCGTTGAGCGCAAGCACATATAGACAAATTTGTTCACGACGTAGGCGCCACTGAAATATATAGGTGGCGCGCTATGTTTTTCGGGAAATTTTGACTCACCGTTCGGCTGGTGGGTGCGTTAGCCTCGCGCCGATGACAGCCATCCCACCAGCCCTGAACCCCCCGGAACGGCTGCTGTGCGGCCCCGGTCCGAGCAACGTCTCGCCGGCCGCGCCGGCCGCCATGCAGCGCCGGTGCTCGGGCACCTTGACCCCGACCTGCACACGATCCTCGACGAGGTCGTCGCTCTGCTGCGCGAGGTCTACGGGGCTTCCGGGGGCGGCGCCGATCCTTCACATCTACGCGCTCCACGAGGCCCTGCGCCGGGTGGCCACCGAAGGGCTGTCTGCGCGCTGGGAGCGCCACGCCGAGGCCGGCGGAGTCCTGCAGTCCCAGCTGCGCGACCGCTGGCTCAGAGCTGTTCGCCGATCCCGATCATCAGCTCGCGCCGTTGACCGCCGTGCGCGTTCCCGAGGGCGTGGACGGAAAACGCGTTCAGCCGTGCATGCTGCGCGAGCACGGAATCGAGATCGGCGGCGGCCTTGGTCTGACCACCCCACCGATCTGGCGGATCGGGCTGATGGCCACAACGCCCCGGCGCAAACCGCGACGCGAGGCTCAGGGCCCCAGTCGTGCCCACCCGCCGATGGACTCGGTCCCGGCCAAGGCGTGCGCGGCGAGCACTGCGTTGCGCAGGACCCACACGTCGGTGATCGGGCCCACCCCGCCGGGCACCGGGGACACGGCCTCGGCGCGCGCCGCCACGCTCTCGAAGTCGACATCCCCGACCAGCCTTACCTTCCCGTCGGGTCCATCCACGGGGTTGATGCCGATGTCGACGACGATCGCGCCGTCGCGCACCATCTCGCCGGTGATCAGGCCGGGTACCCCGGCGGCCACGATCAGGATGTCGGCCCGGAGGCAGTGCTCGGCCAGACGGTCGGCGTCATGGGTGTGCTTGTGGCAGGAGACGACGGTCGCGTTGCGCGCCAGCCCGAGGATCGCCGCCGGTTTGCCGACGTTGTTGCTGCGCCCGACCAGGACGAGGTCCAATCCGTCGTAGGCGATCTCGGGGTCGCGGCCCATCGACACCATGTAACGGTCGAGCATGTGAAACGCCGCCGCCGGAGTGGAGGGGACGAACCGGGGCGTCCCGAGCGCCAGCAGCCCCGCGTTCTCCGGGTGCAGCGCCTCCACGTCCTTGCGGGGCGGCAGCGCACGGAACACCCGCGACTCGGCGATCTGCGCGGGCAGCGGGCGCAGCACGAGAATCCCTGAGATCTCCGGGTCGACGTCCAGCTCGGCAATCGTGCCCACCACCTGCCCGAGCGTCGCGTCGGCGGGCAGCCGCACCGGCCTGGAGGCCATCCCCACGCCACGGGCATTGCGATCGATCCGCTGCTGGTAGACGGCGGCGGCGTAGTCATCGCCCACGAGCACGGTCGCGATGCCCGCCGGGGTACCGGACAGCGCCTGCAGTTCACCGCGCACCGCCTCGGTCAGCTCGGCCGCGTAGGCGCGGCCATCGATCACGTTGGTCACTTCCCGTTTCACCTCGGGAGCGTCCGCGGACGCCCCACCCTATTTGGCCCGGCTCGCTTTGCGGCCTGTGACCTGCGCTTGCGCCGTCAGGAAGGCGTGGAGCGCTCGCGCCGTCACTGAGGTTCTCTGCACCGACGCCGTTTTGGCCGATGCAGCCTGCACCGCGGCCCGCAGCCCTCCATAGTCCAGGTGCATCCGCGGGCTGCTCCCGGGATGCGGCTCGCCGGCGTCCGGGGGATAGAACATCGACGCCGGGTTGGCCTGGATGAAGTCGTAGGCCAACTCATCCGCGGGCACCGTCGCGTCGACCCTTGTCTTCGGCGGCAGCACCTGCCAGGGAACGACCGTGCGAAACGCTTGCCATGCAGCGGTGGGCGCGGCACCAAAGGCTCGCGGCCTGCGGACCCCGCTACGCCGGGTCACGGCCAACGCCTCCCCCTGCAGCTGCCGCGTGTTCATCCAGTACGTCGCGGTCAGCATGTCCTCGCCCAGCACGCGGTCGATGTCGTCGACCATCAGCCGTGCCCGGGCCACCTTCGCCGTACTCGCCGCCTGCAGATCCTCGACGTTGGACACGATCGAGTCGCCGAGCGGAGGCACGGGATTCTGCTCGGAGAGGATTTCGTACTCCAGCGACGCCAGGTCGTAATCGTTGGCCTGGGGCGCGAGCCCGACTCCGTTTGATGCAAAGCGTCCCAGGCTTGGGTCCATCGGGCCCGAGATGACGGTGAAGCCGCCTCCGGCCGGGTACTGGTTCTGAAATCGGTCGGGGATCTGAATGTCATTGACCGCGACGTTGGCGAACGCGTTGGTCAGCGCCTCAATATCGTTGTCCATGGGATACGGGTCCCAGTTCGCGTTGGACATGACATACCCGTGCCGGCAACCCGTCGCAGGCCCGACGCCGCCTCCGACACACGCTCGGTCATCCGGCCCACCGTTCACGTAGTACTGGCGGAACCACGGTGTCCTGAGCTCCGGGGAGCTACTCGGCGAGTACCCGGGGGTCACCGACGGGTTGTGGTCGGACGAGTTCATGGCCAGCGCCAGATCTGACCGCAGCGCGTTCCATGCCTTCCACACCGCACCGGTGCGCTGCGTGATCGCGCGCAAGCTCTCGGGATCTTGAATGATTCGGTACGGCGAGCCGCTGGAGGAGACCTGGTCCAGGTTGAACAGATAGCTGCCCGTCAGCTCATTCGTCACCTTGGACGCATCGTAGTTCAGCCACGGGAACGGTCGATCCGCCTGTACCGGGAGGCTTTCAGGCGTGATGCTCGAGTTCATCCCGTCGAGCAGCTGCGCGGTGATCAGGTCCTGCCAGTTGAGCGTCCGTTCAGCGTCATAGGCCAGTAGTGCCGCCTGGCCGGTCGAGTACGCGTTCGTGCTGGTCAGGGCCGCGTCATCGGCACCGAACGGCGCGATCGGGGCCTCGAACTGCCCGGGCTGCTTCTGCAACGGCCGCAGACCCGCCTTGGCAAGCGCTTGGGCGGCGGACATCAGCTGACCGTGGAAGTACGCCTGGCCCACGCCCACCATGGTGGCCTCGACGTTGTCCATCTGCGGCAGGTCCCCCTCGCCCGGCGAGCCATGCGACTCCACCACCGGCGTGACGTCGCGGTTGAGGAGGTCCATCAGCATCTGGGTCACCTGAGGGGTCGCCGCTTCGTAGGACATCGTGCTGACCCGGACGGCCATCATCGCCCGTACGATCTCCTCGTCGTTGACCGCCGGAGGCAGCCCCAACCCACCGCTCTGGCCGTACCGGAAGCTCGCCAGCTGAGTGGACGCGACAAAGGCTCGATTGTCGGGGTAACCCGGCCGTCCCTTGTGGACGGGCATCGTGGACAGCGGATCGCCCTTGAACAGGACGACCTGGCGCCCGGCGCCAGTCCCGCGGTTGAAGAAGTAGATCGGGATGCCCTCCCGCGAGCCCTCCAGCAGCAGGTAGTAGGCGTTCAGGGAGCGCTGACGTGCTGCGTGTGTGAGCTGCACCCTCGCTCCGTAGCGCGCGATCGCCACGAGCCTGGTGAGGGTCAGGTTCTTCCCGTTGAGCGTCACCGTCTGGCCCGCATCGCGCGGACTGATCGCGTTGTACGCAGCGGCCACCCCGACCTGCCAAGTCATAGCGGCGGCGCCTGCTGCGAGACATGCCGCAAACGTCGTCAGTCGCCGTCGTCGTGCCATTTAACCCTGCTTCCTATCGTCGATTCGGACGCGAGCCGTCGCATGCTCACAGGAGCAGTTACCTCACCACTGAAACTTCGGCGCGTGACCACCCGCCCTGATGTCGCACGGACACAAGGACACGTATTGGTAACTCGACACACCGGCGAGCCCGTGACACCAGCCAGCAGTGCGACGGCCACTCACTGTCTTCCACTCTCCCGCCGTTGGTCGGCGCGCTGAAATTATCACACGCGTAGTGGACGTGCAACAATTTGTTCAAAGTGAGATCATGCCCGTGAGCAAGACGGCAGCGGCGGTCGCCGGGATACTGTGCGCGTTGGCGACAGGCTGCGGTGCAGCGCCTAAGCATGCGCCCACGCAACAGGAGGTCAGCGCCATAGCGACAGCGGTTTCTGACGTCGTCTACCAGTGCCAAACGGTGGCGGCCGGATACGTGGCCGGCCCCGACGGCACCGCGCTCGCGCGGGGCGTCGACACGCTGCTCAAGAGCCGTGAGCACGTTCGGCCCGACGCGCGCATGGCGCTCGCCTCGGTGACCGGAACGGCTTGGTCCACCACTCTGCGCCGCGAGCTGACACTGGCGGAGACCAACCTGGCCGCCGGCTGTTCGCGCCGGCAGGCGCAGCGTCTGCTCCGCGGGCCAGGATAGCTGCGGTTACGAGGTCAGCCGGGCCGACCTCGCAATCGGCGCGACCGTCGTTTCCGGCTCGGCCCTGAACTCAGGAAGCAGCAGCTCGAGCGCGTGCCCGAAGTCGATCCGCCGGTAGGTCTCGACGGAGCGGCCATCCACGGTCAGGTTCGCACGGTCCGCCCTCAGGTTCGCACGGTCCGCCCCGGTCCGCGCGACCGTACCCGGGCCGACCGCGCCCCCGGCGTCATCCACGGGCCCCGCCTGGCCGTCCTGCACCGTCGACGAGTCGAGCACCGCGTCAACGTAGGACTCGGTGACCGCGTTGCCAGCAACGCTCACGTCAGCGCCAGGCACCCGTCCCCAAGGCGAGTACGCCAGCGCGCTGCGAATCCTGTGACGCGCGCTCGCCACCGATTCCCCCTCGAAGGCTGGTGTCGAGCCCGGACCGTCCTGCACCAGCAGGCGCGTGATGCCGCGGTCGTTGACTGCTCGCAGGATCTGCTCGGCGTCGTCAGCCACGACCACCTCCTTGTGAGAGGGCCACACGTCGAGCATGTTGTGATCTCCCAGCGGCCGCCCGACGTGAAACAGGAAGTAGTCGGGATAGATGAAGAAGTCGCCGCCCCTCGCCCGCTGCGCGTCATAGAAACCGGTCACCGCGGCCAGGAGCAACCCGCTCGCCCCGACGCCTCCGCACGGATGGCCGATCACGACCCCGACGCGGTCCTCCTCGCCGAACCTCGGGAACACGTCGGCGAGGGACGCGGCGGCACCATCGAGCGTGATCGAGAACGAGTCGCTGCGCAGCTCCGTGGCGGAATGCATTGCGTCCCCACGATACGCCTGTGCCCGAGCGCCCGAGAGCGCCGCCGGCTGGGAATGGCGGAAGCCCGCCGGAGAGCACGGATGGTCAGGCGGAGAGGAGCTGCCCGTCCTGCACCAGCGCCTGTTCGACCAGCTCGGTGAGCTCGCGCAGCTCGATCCGCTCGGCGTTGCCCGAGGTCTTGATCGCGTCTTCGTACATCGTCACGTCCTTGGGGCAGGCGACGACGAACAGCTCCACCTCGTCAAGGCCCACCGCCTCGCGGATGCGGTTCTCGGAGGGCCGCTCCTGGCCGGGCTGATCGGGGATCCAGATCCGTCCGCCGCCCGCCCCGCAGCAGAACGAGTTGTCGCGGTTTCGTCCCATCTCGACCAGCGTGCAGCCGAGCAGCTCCAGGATCTTGCGGGGCGCCTCATACTCATTTTGAAAGCGCCCTAGATGGCATGGGTCGTGGTAGGTGACGCGAGCTGAGAGGCGGTCGCGCACGTCCAGGCGGCCCGCCTGGATCAGCTCCAGCAGCAGCGCCGTGTGGTGGATCACCGTCCAGCTGCCCCCGAGGTCGGGGTACTCGTTGCGCAGCGTGTTGAGCGAGTGCGGATCGGTGGTCACGATCCGCTGGAAGTCGCAGCCGTCGATCGCGGCGATGTTCTGCTCGGCCAGCGACTCGAACAACCCCTCCTCGCCGACACGGCGCACGTCGTTGCCCGAGTTGCGCTCGCCGTCGTAGAGGATCCCGAAGTCCACCCCGCCGGCGTGCAGCAGCCGCGCCAGTGATTGGGTGACCCGCTGCGAGCGCGGATCGAATGAGGCGTAGTCACCCACGAACCAGAGCAAGTCGACCGCCGTCTTACGGGCGTCGGGGACCTCGAACTCCAGCTCCTTGGCCCAGCGGCCGCGCCGGCGCTTGTTCTCGCCGAACGAGTTGCCGGACTTGTGGATCACCTGCAGCGTGGACTGCAGGTTGGAGTCAAGCTCGCCCTCCTCCACCAGGCGACGACGCAGCTGGTTGATGATCGGCGCCTGCTCGATCCCGACCGGGCAGATCTCGACGCACGCGTTGCACTGCATGCACGACCACACGGTCTCGGCGCGCACCCCATCGGGTCCGATCACGCTCGCCTTGAAGCCGTCGCCGTCGGCGTCCCCGTCGACGAGCGAGCCGAGCAGGCCGCCGATCCCGGCGCCGGCGTGGTTAGACTGCTCGCGCAACTCCAGGACCACGTCGCGGGGGGACAGCGGGCGCCCGGTGGCGTTGGCCGGGCAGGCCTCGTGACACTTACCACACTTCGTGCAGGCGTCGAGCTGCAGCAGATGCAGCGGGCTGAAGTCGGCCAGCGTGCCGTAGCCGGCGGGCTCGGCGGTGCGCTCGGGCGGGATCGGCGCCAGCCGCCGGCCGGCGAGGGGATCGCGCAGCGACAGGCTGATGAAGCTCGACAGCATGTGCGCGGCCTTGGTGTAGGGGATGCTGGCTACAAACGAGATCGCCAGCAGCCCGTGAAACCACCACAGGCCGTGGCGCAGGGCGGCCAGCGTGCCGTGGCTCAGTCCGCCGAGCACCTGGGCGACGACCCAGCCGCCGAACTGGGTGGCGCCGTAGCCGGGCTGATCCATCGCGATCCGCACCCCCTCCAGCACGAACCCGGTGAGCGCGATCACCAACAGCGCGGTCACGAACCACCAGTCCCCGATCCGGTACACGCGCCGGTCATATTGCGGATCCTCGGCGGTGCGGTCGGGCCGCGCGTAGTCAAGCTTGCGAGGCCGGATGAACGCCCGGCGCACCATCATCGCGACCACCCCCGCGATCAGCGCCGTGCCGAGGAGGTTCAGCACCTCCTTATAGACGAGGTAGAAGGCGCCGTGGAAGTAGTTGAAGCCGAATACCGGATCGGTGAAGTCCGTGTCGAAGCCGAGCACCACCGTTCCGATGAACAGGACCACGAACCCGTAGAAGATCCCGCGGTGAGCCAGACCCACGGTGCGGTCGCGACGCTGGATCGTGGCGTGGGAGAGCAGCAGTCGCCCCCCGGTGCGCAGCCGACCGGGCAGCTCACGCCATGGGCACGGCGGCCACGGGCCGCCGTGGCCGCGCCGGTACTTCGCGACCGGCCGCAGCACGCCGTAGACGAACACGAGCACCGACGCCACCGCCAGCACGTACCACAGGATCTTCAGGCCAACCGTGAAGTGCCAGAACACCGGGCGGGTCTGGGTGGCCGCGAGTAGAAGCGTCACGGCTACCGGTTATACCTCCGACGGCCTCGGCGAGCCGTCACGACTGCGGCCACTACTCCAGCACCTGCTCCAGCTCGTCGGCGACCTCGAACAGGTCGGCCACCGCGCCGTAATGAGCGACGCCGAAGATCGGCGCCTCGGGATCGGTGTTGACGGCGATGATCGTCTCGGCGGTCCGCATCCCGGCCAGGTGCTGCACGGCGCCCGAGATCCCTAGCGCCAGGTACACCCGCGGCTTGACCGTCTTGCCCGACTGGCCGACCTGGCGCGCGCTGGGCATCCAGCCCGCGTCGACCAGCGGGCGCGACACGCTGAGCGTAGCCCCGAAGCGCTCCGCGAGCGCCTCGAAGCGCGGGAGCTCGTCCTTGTCCTCGACGCCGCGGCCGATCGAGACCAGGAACGGCGCGGTCGTGATGTCGACGTCGCCCTCCTGTACCTCCTCAAAGCCGACGTGCTCGCTGGCGGCCACGCCGTCGAGCGCGATCTCCACGGCGCGAGCCGGCGGCGGGCTGGGGCCGGCCTCGGCCGGCTCGAACGTTCCGGGGCGCAGCATCAGCAGCGTGCAGTCCTTCCCGGGGAACTCGAGCTCGGAGACCAGCTTGTCCCCGTAGGCGCCGCGGCTCGCGACCGGGCCTCCGTCCCAGGAGAGCGCCGTCACGTCTGAGGCGAAGCCCAGGCCACCGCAGGCGGCGACGGCGGGGGCAAAGCCGAGCGCGTCGATCGTGTGGCCGAGCAGCACCAGCCCGGGACGCTCGTCCGCGATCAGCTGCTCGAGGATGCGCTGGGCGACGTGTGCCTCGAAGTGCTCGTTCGGCGTGGCTACGAGCAGCAGCTCGTCGACCCCGTCGGCGGCCAGCGCCGCCGCGAAGCGCTCGGGCTCGTGATCGAGCACCGCCACCAGCAAACGCCCGCCGGCGTCCTGCTTGATCGCCCGACCGGCGGCCACGAGCTCCAGCGAGACGTCGCGCAGCTCGCTGCGACGAGCCTCGGCGATCACCAGCACGTTACTCATCCGCTCATCCGATCGCGCACGATCTCGACGATCCGAGCGGCCACCTGTTCTGGCGAGCCCTCGAGCATCTCGGCGCCCCCGCCGCGCTCGGGTGGTCGCAGGTCGCGCCGCCGGGAGCACGCGGCGGCGGCCACGGCCCCGGCATCGAGACCCAGCTGCTCGGGCGTGAGCTGCTCCATCGGCTTCTCGCGCGCCTGCTTGATCGCCCGCAGGTTCGCGTACCGGGGCTCGTTGATCCCGGTCTGAATCGTCAGCAGCGCCGGCGTGCGCACCCGCAGGATCTCCACCAGGCCCCCCTCCAGCTCCCGCTTGACGGTCGCTGTCGACTCGGCGGCGGCGTATTCCAGGTGCTTGACGACCGCCACGTGGGGCAGCTCGAGATAGCCGGCCAGCGCCACACCCGTTGCCCCGTTGACGGCATCGGATGACTGCACCCCGCACAGCACGAGATCGGGCGACTCGCGCGCTACCGCGGCGGCCAGCACGCGGGCGACCGCCAGCGGATCGGCGCCCCGGCACTCCTCGCTCCAGACGCGCAGGGCGCGGTCGGCGCCCATCGCCAGACAGCCGAGCAGCGTCTCCTCGGACTCCTCGTCGCCGACGGTCAGAACCACGACCTCATCCCCGTCGGCGCCCGACTGCTCGCGCAGCGCCAGCGCCGCCTCCAACGAGAACGAGTCCCACTCGTTCAGCTCGGTCTGGACGAAGTCCGGGTCGACATCGGAGCCGTCGTCAAGCAGCTCGAAGTCATCGTCGAGCGCCGCGACCTGCTTGACGGGAACGACGACCTTCACGCCTCCCCGCTAACCGACATCGACCGTGTTGAGCAGCTGGGAGCGATAGTCCTCGTTGCTGGTCTCGCCCCACAGGCGCCGCTCGCGGATGAACGGCAGCGGCATCTCGGGATTCGGCGAGTCGATCTCCCGGGCCAGGCGATGGCCGTCGAAGACCGAGTCGACGATCATCCGGGGCGCGGCCGCGTCGCCGATCACGTACACGGCCTCGATCCCCTCCTGCTTGAGGCGGGCCGGATCTGACTTGAGCTCGCGATACAGCTCGTCGTCGGAGATCCGCGCCGTGCACAGCACGACCGTGTCGACCTCGAACTGCTCCTTGTGGGCCGGGTTCCAGACGTTATAGGCGTGACACACCCCGGGCTCGATCTTCTCGAGCATCGTGTAGGTGTGGATGCCGACGCCGAGCCGGTGCAGATCGCGATGGAGCATTGGGGCCTCCAGCGTGTACTCCATGTAACCGGCGATGTCGCTGGCCTGGGTGACCAGCTGCACGTCGTGGCCCGCGCCAGCGAGCTTCTGGGCCACCGAGGCGCCCATGAAGTAACCCTCGTTCTCGAGCACCAACACGCGCTTGCCGATCGGCTTCTGTCCGGCGACCACCTGATCGGGCGTCAGCTGCCAGTCCAGCGACGTATCGGCGCCCGGGATCGGCTCGTGGGTGGCGGCGTTCAGGCCGTCAGTCGCGTAATGGCAGCCGGTGGCCACGATCACGATCTCGGCGCCGTACTCGAGCACCTCCTGGGTGCTCAGGCGCGAGCCGGTGTGGATCTCCACGTTGGAGAGCTTGTCGATCTGGATCTGGCGGTAGTTGACGATCCGGCTCCACTCGCCCAGGCCCCGAGCGGTGCCGCGGAACAGGTTCTCCTTGCCGTCGGAGTGTCCGAGCTTCGAGATCCAGTTGACGCTGCCGCCAATCTCCTTGGCGCCGTCAACCAGGTGCACGGCCGACATCTCGCGCTTGCCCAGCACCATCGCGCACTCCATACCCGCCGGGCCGGCGCCGATCACGAGCACGCCCTTGTCACGGTTGGTCGCCGGGTGGAACTTCTCCGGATGCCAGCCGCGGCGGTACTCCTCGCCCGCGGTCGCGTTCTGGGTGCAGACCATCGGCGGGCCGCCGATCTCCCAGCGCGAGATGCACTGGTTGCAACCGATGCACTCGCGGATGTCCTCGAGCCGACCCTCCTCGATCTTCTTGGGCAGGAACGGATCCGAGATCGAGGGACGGGCGGCGCCGATGATGTCGAACTGGCCCGAGTTGATGATCGCGATCATCGTGTCGGGGTTGGTGATCCGGCCCACGCCGACGACCGGCTTGTCGGTGTGGTTGCCGGCCTTGACCTGGCCGGTGAACGGCTTCTCGTGATTCTCCTCAAAGAACCGCGACGGACCGGCGTTCTGACCCCACTCGGCAATGTCGCCGACGGTGAAGTCCCACAGATCGACGACGTCGTCGCAGTACTCCACGAAGCGGATTCCGTCCTCGCCGACCTGGATCGAGGTCGGGCCGAGCAGGTGGTCGACCGCGAACCGCGAGGCGATCGCGCAGTCGTCGCCGACCGCCTCCTTGACCTTGACCAGCGACTCGCGCCAGAACCGGGCGCGGTTCTCGAACGAACCGCCGTACTCGTCGGTGCGGCGGTTATAGAACGGCGACAGGAACTGGAACGGCAGGTAGGCATGGGCGCCGTAGACGTAAATGATGTCGAAGCCGGCGTCCCGGGCGCGCAGCGCCGCGTCGACGTACATCTGCTGGACGGTGTTGATGTCGTCCTTGTCCATGTACCGCGGGAAGATGTTGAGCTCGAAGTCCGAGGCGATCTGCGACGGGCCACGCGGAGTCGCGCGCGACTCCATGCACGGCGCGTGCGGACCGCCGTACCACAGCTCGATGCCGGCCAGCGCGTCGTACTCGTGCAGTCGGTCGCACATCGCCGCCAGGTTGCGCACGTCGCCCTCGTCCCAGATCCGGGCCGAGACGCGCGACGTGTCATCTGACTCGGGGTGGATCGAGCAGTATTCGGTGCAACACGCGCCCCAGCCGCCCTCGGCCTTGATACCGCGGTGGTAAGCCTGGAAGCCGGGCTTCTCCGAGCCCGCGCCGATGCAGTGAGGGACCTGGTAGAAGCGGTTCTTCAGCGTCTTCGGCCCGATCTGGATCGGCTCGAAGAGGATGTCGTACTTGGGATCTCGCGGCACGGGTCTCTCCTCACTGGCACCCTCGATGAACAAATAGGTCCAGCGGGGGAGTTGTATCGAATCCGGCGAGCGCTGTCCACCGATCCGGCGCCGCCGGCAGACGCTATCTGAGCACGTTGGAGGCCAGGAAGCTGCGCGCCACCTGGGCCGGATTGCGGTGGTCGACGTCGACGGCCGAGTTCATCTGCTGGATCGCGGCGGTGCTCAGCTTCAGGCTGACCGCGTTGAGCGTCTGAGCGAACGCGGGGCCCTCGCGTTTCAGCACGCTCTTGCGCACCACCGGGGCGGCGTTCTGATAGCCGAAGATGTTCTTCGGGTCTGAGAGCACGGCGTAGTGGCCGTGCAGCAGCCGGCCGTCGGTGGTGAACACGGCGATCGTGTTGACCTTGCCGGCGTTCAGCGCCGCGTACTGGGCGCCGATCGGATACGCGACAAAGCGCGTGGCGCTC
>JBPCPC010000083.1:0-5547 GCA_050999585.1 Solirubrobacteraceae bacterium
TGATACCCCGCACGTCGCATCGCCTCCAAGAGAATCCAGCCGTCAAGAAGCCGGAAACCCTAGGCAGCGCGCGGCATGCGCCCTTCTACCCTCTCCTCACTCGACCCACGGAAACGTCAGGAGAGCCGTTTTGAAGCCCCGCTAGCAACGGCTCAATCACCCGGTCAAGGCTGCCCTCGGCGTCCCACCAGGACAGCATGTTGAGGCCGAACACTCCCTTGTTCTCATTCATCACGCCGAGCCCCTTCCACCAGGGCATCGACGAGAACGGGCTCTTGGCAAGGGTCCGGAGCGCGAGCGCAATGTTGCGCCTCTCGCCGGTCTGTAGCTCCGAGGCCCCGTACATGACGAGTCGACCTCCGGGCCGCAGCAACCGGTAATCCTTGCGGAAGCTCGAGGGGCCAAGGGCATCAAAAGCCACGTCGATCCCCCCGCCGCCGGTGATCCGCCGCACCTCTCCAACGAAGTCCTGACTGCGGTAGTCGATCGCATGATCGACTCCCTGCTCGCGGATCGCACCGTGCTTTGAAGCCGATGCGGTGCCGAACACCTCGGCGCCGATTCGCTTGGCGATCTGCGTTGCCGAGATCCCGACCCCACCAGCCGCAGCGTGGATCAGCACCCGCTCGCCTTTCCGCAGCCCTCCCATGACGACCAGGCCGGCCTGCGCGGTCGCGTAGTTGACCGGAAACGCGGCCCCCTCCTCAAAGGACAGCTGGTCGGGCAACGGGTAGACCATCTTCTCGGGCACTGTGACCAGCTCAGCCTGGCCGTTAAAGCGCGTGCCTGCGAGCACACGATCGCCCGGCGCTACTGACTCGACCCCCGCTCCCACCGAGTCGACGGTGCCGGCAACTTCGTAGCCGACCACACAAGGGACTTCCGGTGAGTCGGGGTACAGCCCCGTGCGGGCAAGAGTGTCAGCAAAGTTGATCCCCGATGCCTTCACCGCGATCCGAACCTCACCCGCCCCCACCGCCGGGTCAGGCCGCTCCTGGACCTGGAGAACCTCCGGTCCTCCGTGCTCGGTGATCACTACCGCCCGCATCGCCCCACGGACTCTATGCCAATCCAAGACGTCACGAGCCACCCACAGCCGAACTCACGACCCCTGCCCGCGTCGTCAATCAGACCCCAAACCCCGCCCCCTCATCGACTGCCGGCTCGCCCCGCAGAACGGCTCTTTCAGAGCGCACGCTCTCAGCGCTAAGCGGGTCTCTGACTCAGGCGCGGATCAGTGCGATTTCCGAACGCCGCCGCGTCGCCGAACAGCTTCAGGTCGCACGAGCGCCAAGTCGCGAGACGGTCGGAAATGGAGAGGTAATGGGCACTTAATACCTCAAATCGGACCGATTGCGTCCTGAAGATGGGATGGTGCCATCAATGAGTGGGGCGGGGTAAGCTCGAAATCGGCGGCCACTTCGGCGAAGTAGGACTTCATCTGGTCGACCAGCGCAAAGGCGAGACCAGCGATCTCGAAGGAGACCCGGTCGAGCCGGCGCGGTTCGCTACTCCCGTCGTAATTTGCCGCCTCCATAGTTGAAGCATAGAACTTGACAAATGCGCGCCGCGCAATGGTCAACCCAAAGGCTCGCCCTTCAAGGGCTCGCTCTTTTTTACATGAACGATGTTAGTCATTGCTGATGTGTATCATTGTCGTGACGATGCCGCAACCCAGACATGCGACTCGTTCGTCATCAAACTCCCGGCCGGCAGCCGACCCGGTCGAGCTCGCGGAACTGCAGCTCAGCAGCGGCTACCTGCTTGCTCGTCTGGGCTCCGAGTCTCGGAGTCTGTGGGCGAGGATGCTTGCTGAGCGTGGGCTCACACCGCATCAGTTCGGGGTGCTGATGGCGCTCGCTCAGGAAGGTGAGAGTCATCAACGACGCCTGAGCGAGATCGTCGGCGTCGACCCACGCAACGCCGTCGCGGTCATCGACGCGCTGCATCAGCGCCGGCTGCTGAAACGCCGCACCGACCCAGGAGACCGCCGCCGGCACGTGATCGCACTCACCGCCCAAGGACGGTCGATCGTCGATCAGCTCCGGGGCGCAGGCGACGTGATCGAGCGCGAGCTGCTCGCCGGACTCAGCGACGACGAGCAGGCGCGACTGCACGCCCTACTGCTCAAGCTCTTTGACTCGCGGACCAGCCCATGACCCCGGCGCCGAGATTCGCTCTCGCACACACGCGACGACCGTTCGCTCGGCTGCTGGCCGAGATGACCAGCCGCGACCTCCGGTCGACCCCCCAGCTGCCGGGCAGTTCCGAAATTCCGAAGAAAGCTAGGGACCCGCGACCAACCGCGAGCGGCGCTTCTGGAGCGTCATCACCCGTCCAAGACATCGACGCTGCAGCGATGTTCTACCGAGCGCTGCACGGAGCCGACGGGTCGATATCGGTCAGTGCCAGGACGGCGAGCAGGCTTGTTGGCTGATGAGCATCGCGTGCTGGTCTTCCGGGTGATCATGCCCCATCGCCGTCACGAAGCGATCGGCACGCTCGTGATCTGCTTCTTTCACGACCACACCCGCCTGCGCGTCCCAAGCGCCCCGATCGGCAAGCGGGTCACCTCCGGACGGCACTACTTCGATTGCGATGGCGTTCTGCTGGCCTGCTGGGATTCGATCGCGGACGGGGACCCCGCTTCCCTGGACCCAACCCCGGTCACGTCTATCTGAGCACGAGAGAGCCGCTCGAAACTGTTCGTCAGCGCGTGATCGACGCCGGCGCCGTCCTGGACGAAACCCGCGGCGCGATCGCACGCCAGCCCTGGGGCGAGCGGTCCTTCTACGCCCGCGACCCGTGGGGCAATCCGTTCGCCGTCGTCGAATCCGGCACCGAATACCGCGGAGGCGACTTCGAGCCGCCAGCGCGTCTGGGTTCCTGACCAGCCCCGGCGCAAGGCCGGTGGCGACAAACCCTAAGCGATTCCCGCTGGCGACGTGAACCGTCGTTCGTGAGATGGGGCGGTCACGCTGCGCTGGGCTCCGGCCCTGCTGTTCGAGAACTCTGCGCGCTCAGATCCGCCCGTCAGCGATGCCGTGACGATTCAAACGGGAGGAGTCGGCCGGTGCCGAGCTGTCTGGGGCAGAATGCGGGAATGGCCGCCTATTCGGTTAACGCCCGCGCCGTCGCGCGCGCTCGGCAGCTGATCGATGCGCGCCAGTACGTCTCGATAGCGAGTGGGGGGACGTTCAGCCTTCGGCCAGCGACGAGAACGCTTTCTTGGAGGGCCACTCGTGGGATGAGTACGCAGAGTGGCATTTGGGTCTCACCGAGGGGGCGACGGAGCACACGAAGGCGAGATGTGGGTTCGTGTACGGGGACTTTTGCCGGGTGCGTCGGATGGGCTTGATCGCGTGTCAGTACCGGGCCGCCGAGTGGCGCCATAAGGAGGTGGAGCTCGCGGCCCACGAGCTGTTGCAACGCCTTGACGCCAAGAGCGCCTAAACCCGATTGCGACTGGTCAGACACGGGATGCCCCACGTCCGGCGAGCGCGGCATCGTCGGCCCGGCCGCCACGATGTACGGCCTTTTGCTTCCGGAGTTCGTTGAGTTGGATGCAGCGTGCGCGATGAGGGTGCCAGCGGGGCGGCGCCGTCTGATCTCTCAGCTGGAGCAACGATGCCCTACGGCCAGGGAGGCGCAGCACACGAGCACTCGCGCCCGGGTCATCGGCCGGCTTGCGCTGCCTGCTATCGCGACTCGTGAGCGCGCTGACCTGAGCCGCGCCATCTGAGAATCTCGTGACACAGAAAGCGAATGCCGAAGCGTTGATCGTCGAAGCCCGCGCGTTGCCGGTCGTGGTGCCACATCCCGCGAGCAGAGCGGACATAGCCGGAGCAAGCTGCTTCGGGCTGCGGCGCGATCGAAGCAGAAACCAGCCTTAGCCTCGAAGCGCCGATAGGGGGCTGAGCTTGGCGGGTGGGAACGTCCTCCCGGGCCGTGAGAATCAGGGTTGCTCAAGACCTTGATGCTCGACCCAGGAGGACACCCAGATGGTGAAGCCTATGGCTCGTCTTGGAACGGTAGAAGTGACCGCGGACGGTGAGGGGCTGGTGTCGCACGCCGGGGTGGCGTTGCTGGTCGAGCTGGCCGATCGCGTCGGGTTGACCGCCGCGCTGTCTGACGCGCTGGCTGGGACTCGGGAGCGGCGCTCGGCGCACGACCCCGGGCGCGTGCTGCGCGATGTGGCGGTGATGCTCGCTGATGGCGGCGATTGCGTCACCGATATCGATGCGTATCGGGGCCAGGAGCGGCTGTTCGGCGCGCGCGCGTCGGAGACGACCACACATAGGGTGCTCAAGGCGATCGACGAGGTGCTGCTCGGGCGAGTCCGCGCGGCGCGCGCCGAAGCGCGGGCGCGGGTATGGGACGCCGGCGCTCGCCCGGAGACGATCACGCTGAACATCGACGCGACGCTTTTGACCGCGCACTCGGAGAAGGAGCTCGCGGCCGGTAACTACAAGCACGGGTACGGGTTCCACCCGCTCGGCTGCTGGCTGGATGAGACCGGCGAGGCGCTCGCCGCGATCCTCCGGCCCGGGAACGCGGGGTCGAACACCGCCGCTGATCACTTCACCGTGCTCGGGCTCGCGCTCGCGCAGCTGCCCGCCGAAGACCTCCAGCGCGAGATCCTTGTGCGGACCGACATCGGCGGCCAGACGCACCAGTTCACCAGCGACTGTCGCGAGGCGGGGATCCGCTTCTCAGTCGGCTACGAGCTAAACGACACGGTCCGCGCGGCGATCCTCGAGGTCCCGCAAGCCGCGTGGATACAAGCGATCGATGCCGGCGGCGAGGACCGCGACGGCGCCTGGGTCGCTGAGCTGACTGACCGCCTGGACCTGGCTGCGTGGCCTGAGGGATCCCGGCTGATCTGCCGCAGCGAGCGTCCGCACCCAGGAGCGCAATTCCAGATTTTCGACGAGCACGGCTACCGGTACACGTGCTTTCTCACCGACCAGGACGGCAACGACATCGCCGTCCTGGAGCTGCGTCACCGCGGCCGCGCCCGCGTCGAAGACAGCATCCGCCACGGCAAGGACACCGGCATGCGCAACCTCCCGCACCACGCCTTCGAGCACAACCAAACCTGGCTCGGGCTCTCGCTGATCGCCCAAGACCTCCTCACCTGGACCAAGCTCATCTGCCTTGACGGCGAGCTCGCCAAAGCAGAACCGAAACGACTCCGCCAGCGGCTGCTCCACACCGCCGCCAAGCTCGTCTGTCACGGACGTCGCACCCAACTCAAGCTCGACCGTGATTGGCCCTGGTCTGAAACGCTCGCCGCCGCGTTCAAGCGCCTGCGAGCGATCCCAGCGCTCTGCTGAGCGCGCATCGCACCCCGCGGCCGCGACCCGATGACCAACCCCGCAGCACCGGTCAGCTTCCGCCTGCCCGAAAACGCACGCCACCGACGCCGACCCACCAGCGGCCAATGACCCCGCCCGCCAGCTCCGGCCCCGACAACCGTCTCAGCACCCATTTACACCCTCGCGACCGGAGCGTGGTCACCCTCGCGACCATAACGGCGCTTCGAGG
>JBPCPC010000117.1:0-5777 GCA_050999585.1 Solirubrobacteraceae bacterium
CCGCGGCTCCGGCGCATGTCCACGCAGCCTCGCGGCCGGCCGGCCCGGCGGTCATCGGACCCGGGCGGGGAGGACGGAAGCGGCGAAGCGCCCGGCCGGGGAGAAAGCGGCGGGCGGGCTGCAATGCCCGCGCCCGGGCCGTCCGGGCACGGCTGCGAGCGCCGTCCAGCACCACCAGGGCTTCGCGCAGGCTGCGCTCGTCGACGACCGGCGCCAGCCCGGCGAGCGCATCGCCGTCGCCGCGTAGGTCGGCCAGCGCCAGCCACGCCGGCGCGTAGACACGGATCAGCCAGTCCATCGCCATCCACGCGCGCGGCACATCGAGGCCGTCGCCGGCCGTCCCGATCGTGCGCGTCAGATAGGGGCGCAGCCGCTGGCGAGGCTCGTCGTCGAGCCCGTCGTTGAGGGCGATGCACAGCGCCCGCAGCACCGGGCTGACGCACAGCGGCTCATCGCCGTGCGGCTCGCCGGCCAGGAAGCTGACCCATTCCATCGCGCACCGGCCATCATCGGGGGTGGCGTGGGTGCCGTAGGCGAGGGTGTAGTCGCTGTTCATCGGGCTCATCGGGCCTCCTGACGCTGTGCCGTTGCGCTCGCATTGTCCCGCGCCGGGGTCTCGGAGTCCAGCCTGACCCGCCGGGCCCAGGCGCGTGGCCAACAGCGCAGCGCTCAGCCGACGGCGGTGGCAACGGCGGCGGCGATCGCCTGCCCGGCGGTGACCGTGTCGGCGCTGCCACCGAGATCGGCTGTCCGCGCCGCCGGCTGGGCCAGCGCGGCCTCGATCGCGCTCAGCACGGCGGCGGCCGCCGCAGGCTCGCCGAGGTGCTCGAGCATCATCTGCACGGCCCAGATCTGACCGACGGGGTTGGCGATCCCGCGGCCCGCGATGTCCGGCGCCGAGCCGTGGACAGGCTCGAACAGCGACGGATGCAGGCGCGCGGGATTGATGTTGGCCGAAGGGGCGATCCCGATCGTCCCGGTGAGCGCCGGGCCGAGATCGGAGAGGATGTCGCCGAACAGATTCGAGGCGACGATCACGTCGAAGTGATCGGGGGCCAGCACCAGCCGGGCGGCGAGCGCGTCGATGTGGAACTGGTCCCAGCTGACGTCTGGGTAGGCGAGCGCCATCGCCTGCACCCGCTCGTCCCAGTAGGGCATCGAGATCGCGATCCCGTTGGACTTGGTCGCCGAGGTCAGATGCCGGGCCTCGCGTCGCTGCGCGAGCTCGAAGGCGTAGCGCAGGATGCGATCGACACCCACGCGGGTCATGACCGTCTCCTGCAGGACCGTTTCGCGCTCGGTGCCGTCGAACATTCGCCCGCCGACCGAGGAGTACTCGCCCTCGGTGTTCTCGCGCACGACGACGAAGTCGATCTCGCCGGGCTCGCGCCGGGCCAGGGGCGAGCTCACGCCGGGCATCAGGCGGACCGGGCGCAGACCGACGTACTGGTCCAGCACGCGCCGGAACTGCAGGATCGAACCCCACAGCGAGACGTGGTCTGGCACCGTCTCCGGCCAGCCAACGGCTCCGAACAGGATCGCGTCGCAGCCGTCGACCTGATCGCGCCAGTCGTCAGGCATCATCTGGCCGTGTTGAAGGTAGTAGTCGCAGGATGCGAACCCCAACGGCACGATGTCGACCCCGAAACCGAAGCGCTCGGCGGCGCTGTGTAGCACGCGCAGCCCCTCGGGCAGCACCTCCCGGCCGATCCCGTCTCCGGGGATGGCGGCGATCCGATACGCGCGTCGCTGCACGCCTGCACTTCTAGCGCACCGACGAGCGACCGTGCCCGGAGGCGCAGATCACAGCGTGACCTGCGAGCCGGTCAGGGCGGTGCGTTCGGTGGGCAGCCCGAAATCGTCGATTGGACTGCTTGAGTTGCGTGCCATCGCGATGAACAGCTTCTTGCGCCACCAGGCCATTCCCGCGCTAGGCGATGGCGCGATCGTCATCCGCGACACGAAGTACGAGGCATGCTCGAGGTCGAGGTTGCGGTCCAGCAGACCGCGCTTGCGGGCCTGAACGAGCAGCTCCGGCACGTCCGTCCGGTCGCGGTAGCCGACGTGGATCGTCACGTGCGTGACCTTGAACAGGCGCTTGCCGAGCATCTCGGCGGAGAAGCGATCGGCCGTCTCGACGCGCGGAACGCTCACGTGGTCAAGCGCGACGATCACCACCTTCTCGTGGAAGGCGTGGTTGTGCTCGACCTGGGCGCGCAGGGCGAGCGGCGTCGTCGTCTTGCTCGGGTTCAAGAAGATCGCCGTGCCCCGGAGCCGCACGATCGGCGGCTGAGCGTCGCACAGCGCATCGAGGAACTCCGACAGCGACCCCTCCGCCTCCGTGCGGTTGCGGGTCAGAAGATCCCGGCCGCGGCGCCAGGTGGCCATTACGGTGGCAACGGTCACGCCGACCAGCAGCGGCAGCCAGGCGCCATGCGTCACCTTCGTGAGGTTGGAGCTGAAGAACGAGATCTCCACGATGTAGAACAGCGCGGCCAGGCCTGTCAGCTTCCATCTCGACGTATGCCACAGCGAGCGGGCGACGGCGATGAACAGTGTGGTGTCCAGGATGAACGTGCCGGTGACGGCCACGCCGTAGATGTCCGACAGCCGGGTGGAGCTCTGGAACACCAGGACGAGCGTCACGACTCCGAGCCCCAGGAACCAGTTGATCACCGGCACGTAGATCTGGCCCTCCAGCTCGGAGGTGTGCACGATCCTCAGCCGGGGCAGGAAGCCGAGCTGGACGGCCTGCTTGGCCACCGAGAACGAGCCGGTGAGCGCCGCCTGGGAGGCGATGATCGTCGCCAGGGTGGCCAGCACCACGACCGGCACCAGCAGGCTGTGGGGGAACAGCTGGAAGAACGGGTTGAACGACCGCTTGGACACCGAGTCCGGGTGGGCCAGGATCTGCCCCGCCTGACCCAGATAGGAGAGCATCACGGCGGGGAAAACGATCCCGAACCACGTCATGCGGATCGGCGCTGCGCCGAAGTGGCCGCGGTCGGCGTACAGGGCCTCGGCGCCCGTGGCGCACAGGACGACGCCGCCGAGCGTAAGCCACGCGTCGACGCCGTGGTCGATCATGAATCGCGCCCCCCAGGTCGGCGACAGGGCCTGGAGGACCTCCGGGTGGGGGATGACCTTGAGCAGGCCGAACAGCCCGACCACCACGAAGAAGACCAGGATCACCGGACCGAACATCCAGCCCACGGTGCCGGTGCCGAAGCGCTGCACCGCGAACAGAGCGACCAGGATCGCCAGGGAGATCGGCACCACCAGGTGCGAGAGGCCGGGGTCGACCAGCTTCAGGCCACCCACCGCCGAGGTGACCGAGATCGCCGGGGTGATCATCCCGTCGCCGAAGAACAGTCCGGCGCCGACCAGCCCCAGCGTGGCCAGCGTCACCGCGCGCGGCACCTTGCGGCGCTGGATCAGCGCGGTCAGGGCCATGATCCCGCCGTCACCGCGATTGTGGGCGCGCATGATCACCACCGCGTACTTCAGCGAGACGACGATCATCAGCGTCCAGAAGATCAGCGACGCAATCCCGTACACGCCGGCCGGCGTCGGATGCGCGGCGTTGCCGTGCTGGCTGAAGATGACCTGCATCGTGTACAGCGGGCTGGTGCCGAGGTCGCCGAAGACGATCCCCAGAGCGCCCAGGGCGAGCACGAGACGGCCGGCATGGGCCACCACGTCGCGGTCCTCGTCGGCGGCGGCCTCGAGCGCCGCCGAGGTGCCGATGGGGGCGCGGGCAACCGGGCGCATCGGCCAGTAGCCGAGCTTGTGGGCGGCCTCGTTGAAATGCCGTGTGCGTCCCGGTTTGGCGGCGGCGGCGTCCGGCTCAGAGCCGACCGACCCGACCTCGGGGGCGCGCCCATGGCGGGATACCCTCACCCGCCCGCGCGGCATGCCAGCGACCCCCCCGGCGGCATCTCCCGACCGATCACATCTCCGGCGGCGGCGGCGATCGGGTACCGACGGACGGACACGTGCACGGTTCTAGCGTAAGTCGCTTCCCGCCGCCACGGACGGGCCTAAGCTTCGCCGAGAAATGCCCGAGCCCCGGCCGTATCGCCAGACCTACACACGCGTAATGTCGATCCTGATGGTCCTCGTCGGCGTGGCCATCCTCGTGCGCACGTTCGCCGGCGGCGGCGGACCCGCGGCCACCGGCGTGCTGCTCGGCGTGCTGTTCATCGCGGCCGGTATCGGGCGTCTGTATCTGCAGGCGCGGGGACGTTAGCCAACGTGGAGCAGCGCCCGCTCAGTTACCGCGCGCTGTTCGCCGTCGTCTACACGACGTCGGTCAGCTCGGTCTACTTCGCGCTTGGGGTCGTCGCGCATCACGCCAACGGCCTGACGCCGGCGGTGTTCCTGGCCGCGGGCATCTTCTTTGCGCTGACCGCGATGACGTTCAGCGAGGGCGGCGCGCTGTTCCGGGAGCGCGGCGGCTCGGCGGTGTTCGCCCGCTATGCCTTCAACGAGCTGGTCAGCTTCATCGCCGGCTGGGCGATCGTCCTGGACTACACGATCCTGATCGCGGTCACGGCGCTGGCGGTCCCCGCCTACCTGGCGGCGTTCTGGGGCCCGATCGATCGCGGCGTGTTGGAGATCGTCGTCGCCCTGGCGGTGATCCTGTGGGTGCTGGCCGACAACGTCATCGGCATCAGCGCGCGGCGGATCCGGCGGCGAATCGTCATCACGATCGCCGATCTGGTGCTGCAGGCGGTCGTGATCGTGCTCGGGCTGGCGCTGGCACTGCACCCGCACCGACTGATCGAGACGATCCACCTCGGCAGCGGCGCGTCGATCCGTGACCTGGCGTTCGCGCTGCCGATCGCGATCGTCGCCTTCACCGGCCTGGAGGCGGCCGCCAGCCTGTCCGGTGAAGTGGCCGGCAACCGGACCTCGCTCAAGCGGTTGGTGATTCCCGGCTCGACCCTGATCCTGCTCGTGTATGTCGGAATCTCCTTGGTCGGCGTCGGGGCGCTGCCCGTCCACCACGGCGTGACGACGCTCGGTCAGGCGCATCTCAAGGCGCCGGTCCTGGGGGTGGTGGAGTCCTTCCGGCCGCAAGGGGTCGCCGATGTGCTCAAGTATGCGGTCGCGATCGGCGGCGCCCTGGGCCTGATCGCCGCGGCAGGATCCGGCATGCTCGGCGTCTCCCGGGTCGGCTATTCGCTGGCCACCAACCGCCAGATCCCGAGCGCCGTCGGGCGGCTGCACCCGCGCTGGGGGACGCCGTACGTGGTTATGGGCGCGGCCGCGCTGGCGGCCGCGGCGCTCGTGCTGCCGACCGACCTGGAGCTGCTGATCGGGATCTACGCGTTCGGCGCGCTGCTGTCATTCACGATCGCGCACGTGTCGGTGATCGCGCTGCGCTTCCGCGACCCGCACCGCGCGCGGGGCTACAGAGTCCCGTTGTCGGTCACCGTCGCCGGCGCGAGCGTGCCGCTCCCGGCGGTGCTGGGCGCACTGCTGTCATTTGCCGGCTGGCTGGCGGTGTTGATCCTTCACCAGGATGCGCGCTACGTGGGATTGGGCTGGCTGCTGGCCGGGCTGGTGCTCTACGTGACCTACCGCAAGACCGAATCAAAGCCGCTGCTCAAGCGGGTCACGATCCCCGAGCGCGCGCTGCGCCACGAGGCGCTCGAGCCTGACTTCGGCTCGATCCTGGTGCCGGTCTTCGGCAGCCGGCTGGATGACGACATCATCCAGACCGCCGGCCGGCTGGCCGGCGAGGACCGCAACGGCACGGGCCCGGATGGGGC
>JBPCPC010000140.1:0-6198 GCA_050999585.1 Solirubrobacteraceae bacterium
CACCAGAGCCGCCCGGCGGACGATTCCCCGCGCAGCGTCGCCCGCGCGCACGCGCGGGCCGTGCTGGCGCCGACCCTGGCGCGGCTGGCCGACTCCGCGATCGAGCTGCTGGGCCGGATGCTGCCCACCGAACCGGTCCCGGTGCCGGTCCCCGCCCCGCCTGCGGAGGTCGTCTTCACAACATCTGTATGACCGCAGGGAGTTTCTGCACGGGCCCTTGACGCAGCGGGGTCCAGAGTCTCGGCCATGGACATCGTGGCCGTACTTCTTGGAGTCATCTCCTTCGCCGTTCTGTTCGCGCTGATCGCCGGGATCGACCGGATATGAGCGCCGGAGACCTGTTCGGGCTGATCGCCTCGGCGCTGGTCTGCCTCTACCTCATGTACGCGCTGCTGCGCGGGGAGCGTTTTTAGCCATGACCGTCGCCGGCTGGGTGACGATCCTTGGGTTCTGCCTGATCCTCACCGCCCTGGCGCTGCTGTTGGGGCGGTACATGGCCGCCGTCTACACCGGCGGGCGCACCTGGCTTGACCCGGTGCTCCGCGGCCCCGAGCGGCTGCTGTACCGGTGCTTCCGGGTCGCGCCCGACAGCGGCCAGGACTGGAAGGCCTACGCCCGCGGCGTGATCCTGTTCTCGCTCGTCGGCTGGCTGGTCCTGTACTTCATCCTGCGCACGCAGACGCTGTGGGACTTCACCGGCCTGAACCCGCTGCACTACCACTCAGGCAGCTGGAACCTGACGTTCAACACCACCTCCTCGTTCGTCACCAACACGAACTGGCAGTACTACGGCGGCGAGACGACGCTCAGCTACTTCAGCCAGATGGCCGGGCTGACGGTGCAGAACTTCCTCTCGGCCGCCGTCGGCATCGCGGTCGCCGTCGCCCTGATCCGGGGGATCGTCGGACGCAGCGGTAAGAGCCTGGGCAACTTCTGGCAGGACCTGGTGCGCACGATCCTCTACATCCTGCTGCCGATCTCGATCGTGATCGGCCTGGTGCTCGTGTTCCAGGGCTCGATCCAGACGTTCGGCACCTACCTGGTCGCCCACGGGCTGACCAGCGGCGGCGCGCAGCACATCGCCGTGGGACCGGTCGCGTCCCAGGAGGCGATCAAGCTGCTGGGCACCAACGGCGGCGGCTTCTTCAACGTCAATGCGGCGCATCCGTTCGAGAACCCGACCGGCTTCACCAACCTGCTGGAGATGCTGACGGTGCTCGTGATCCCGGCCGCGCTGGTGTTCACCTACGGCCGGATGGCCGGCAGCCGCCGCCAGGGCTACGCGATCTACTCGACGATGATGATCATGTTCCTCGGCGCGGCGATCGTCGCCTACGTCGCCGAGGCGCACGGGTCGCCCGCGCAGCACGCCGCGGGGCTGCACACCGGCGTCATCCCCGGCTCCGGCGGCGGCAACCTCGAGGGCAAGGAGCAGCGCTTCGGGATCGCCGGTTCGGCCCTGTACGACGTCGTCACCACGGTCACCTCGTGTGGCGCGGTCAACAGCGCGATCGAATCGTTCACCGGGATCGGCGGTGCGGTGCCGTTCGCCAACCTGTCGGCCTCGGAGGTCATCTTCGGCGGCGTCGGCACCGGCCTCTACTCGATCCTGCTCTACGTCCTGCTGGCGGTGTTCCTCGGCGGCCTGATGGTCGGCCGCACGCCCGAGTACCTGGGTAAGAAGATCGAAGCGCGGGAGATCAAATTGGTGGTCCTGGGGCTGTTGCTGACCCCGCTCGCGGCCCTCTTCTCGACCGCGCTGGCGACCGCCAGCAGCGCCGGGCGGGCATCGATCTCCTCGCTCGGGTCCGGCCCGCAGGGCTTCTCGGAGACCCTCTATGCCTATCTGAGCCAGGCCAACAACAACGGCTCGGCGTTCGCCGGCTACACCGGCTACATCCAACCCAACGCCGGCAATCTCGGCGCACACGGCGTCGGGCTGGCCGACCTGCTCGGCGGCTTCACGATGCTGTTCGCCCGCTTCGGCCCGATCCTGTTCGTGCTCGCCGTCGCGGGCTCGCTGGCCGGCAAACGGGTCAGCCCGCCCGGCCTGGGGACGATGCGCACCGACAACCCCACGTTCGTGGTGCTGCTGATTGGCGTGATCGTGCTCGTCGGAGCGCTGACCTTCTTCCCCGCCCTGCTGCTCGGACCGATCGTCCAGGGCCTGACCGGACACCTCTACTCATGAAACGAACCATGATCACCTCCGTCATCTCGGTCGCGGTGCTCACGCTGCTGCTGGGCGTCGCCTACCCGCTGGCCATGACCGGGGTCAGCCAGGTCGTGTTCCCGGGCAACGCCAACGGCCAGCAGATCAAGCGGGACGGCCGGCTGATCGGATCGAAGATCATCGGCCAGCAGTTCACCGACGTGGTGCTCAAGGCCGACGGCCAGCCGAAGCTGGACGCCAATGGCGGGGCGGGCGGGGTCCGGGTCACCCCGGACAAGCGCTACTTCCAGACCCGCCCGTCGGGGACGCTCCCGGCCGACAACGCCGCGGCAACCGCATTCGCCAACCTCGGGCCCAACGACCTCGCCACCGAGCAGGCGCTGGCAGCCAACGCCAAGGCCTATCTCGCGCTGGAGCACCCGTATGACCCCGGGCTGACCCTGTCCAGGATCCCGGTCGACGCCGTCGACACGTCGGCCTCGGGCATCGACCCCGACATCTCGCCGGCCAACGCCGACATCCAGGCTCACCGGATCGCCGCCGTCCGGCAGCTCCCGCTGAGCACGGTGATGTCGCTGATTTCCGACCACACGCACGGCCGCGGGCTCGGCTTCTCCGGCGAGCCCGGCGTCAACGTGCTGCAACTGAACCTCGCCCTGAACAGGGAGCGCTCATGACCGCCACCGCTTCACCTCCCACCACCCAGTCAGAGCGACGCGCCGTCTCGCTGTTCCGGGGCGACATCGCCCGCCGGGCGCTGCTGGACAGCCTGGTGAAGCTCGACCCCAGGGTGCAGGTCCGCAACCCGGTGATGTTCGTCGTTGAGATCGGCGCCGTCATCACCACAGTCACGTGGTTGATCCAGGCGCTGGGCGGCAAGCCGCTGGGCGGCGGCCACGAGCCCGCCTGGTACACGCTGACGATCGCCGTGTGGCTGTGGCTGACGGTCGTGTTCGCCAACCTCGCCGAGGCGTTTGCCGAGGGCCGCGGCCGCGCCCAGGCGGCGACGTTGCGCTCGATGCGTCAGGAGACCCTGGCCCACCTGCGCGACGGCGGCTCCAAGCCGGCCGCGGAGCTGGCCAAGGGCGACGTGGTCGTCGTCGACGCCGGCGAGCTGATCCCAGGCGACGGCACCGTGATCGAGGGGATCGCGTCCGTCGACGAGTCGGCGATCACCGGTGAATCGGCGCCCGTGATCCGCGAGTTCGGCGGCGACCGCTCGGCGGTGACCGGCGGCACGCGGGTGCTGTCGGATCAGATCATCGTCGAAATCACCCAGGAGCCCGGTCAGTCGTTCATGGACCGCATGATCGCCCTGGTGGAGGGCGCGTCGCGGCGCAAGACCCCGAACGAGATCGCGCTCAACATCCTGCTCGCCGGCCTGACGCTGATCTTCATGGTCGTGGTCGCCACGCTGCGTCCGTTCGGCCTCTTCGCCCACACCTCGATCTCCGAGACCACCCTGATCTCGTTGCTGGTCGCGCTGATCCCGACCACGATTGGCGCGCTGCTGTCCGCAATCGGGATCGCCGGCATGGATCGCCTGGTGCGACGCAACGTGCTCGCCCTGTCTGGCCGCGCGGTCGAGGCCTCCGGCGACGTCGACGTGCTGCTGCTGGACAAGACCGGCACGATCACGATCGGCAACCGCCTGGCGTCGGAGTTCATCCCAATGCCCGGCGTCGCGGAATCAGAGCTCGCCGAGGTCGCGCAGCTGTCGTCGCTGGCCGACGAGACCCCGTAGGGCCGCTCGATCGTCGTGCTCGCCAAGCAGTACGGGATTCGGCAGCCCGAGAAACTCGAACAGGCGGAGTTTGTGCCGTTCACCGCCCAGACGCAGATGAGCGGCGTCGACCTCGACGGCCAGCAGTTGCGCAAGGGCGCCGGCGACGCGGTGATCGATTTCATCACCGCCGAGGGTGGCCGCGCCCCCGACGAGCTGCGCTCCGCGCTGGACCGGATTTCCCGCGAGGGCGGCACGCCGCTGGCGGTCGCGCGCGACAGCCAGGTGCTGGGCGTGATCTACCTCAAGGACACGATCAAGGAGGGCATGCGCCAGCGCTTTGACCAGCTGCGGGCGATGGGCATCCGCACGATCATGATCACCGGCGACAACCGTCTGACGGCGGCCAAGATCGCCGAGGAATCAGGCGTCGACGACTTCCTCGCCGAGGCCACGCCCGAGGCCAAGCTCGCCCTGATCAAGCAGGAGCAGAGCTCGGGGCGGATGGTCGCGATGACCGGTGACGGCACCAACGACGCCCCCGCGCTCGCCCAGGCCGACGTCGGCGTGGCGATGAACAGCGGCACCCAGGCCGCTCGAGAGGCCGGGAACATGGTCGACCTGGACTCCAATCCAACGAAACTGATTGAGATCGTCGAAGTCGGCAAGCAGCTGCTGATCACCCGTGGCGCTCTGACCACGTTCTCGATCGCCAACGACGTCGCCAAATACTTCGCGATCCTCCCCGCAATCTTCCTGTTCACATGGCGAAGCTCGACCAAGGGTCAAGGGCCCCTACACGTGCTCAACGTGATGAACCTCGGGTCCCAGCGCTCGGCGGTGATTTCGGCGATCGTGTTCAACGCGATCGTGATCCCGCTGCTGATCCCGATTTCATTGAAGGGCGTCAGCTACCGCCCCATCGGCGCCAGCGCGCTGCTGCGGCGCAACCTCTGGATCTACGGCCTCGGCGGCCTGATCGCGCCGTTCATCGGGATCAAGCTCATCGATCTGGTCGTCCACAACCTGCTCGGTGCATGAGGGCGATGGCGTCGTGGCCGGTCATCAGGGTCTGAGGCGATGTCGGTCAGCCGAGGGCGATACAAGGTCTTCCTCGGGATGGCGGCGGGCGTCGGCAAGACGTTCAGGATGCTGCAGGAGGGTCGCGCCGAGGCCGAGGCCGGGCGCGACGTCGTGATCGGCTACCTGGAGGCCCACGGCCGGGCCGAGACGGTCGCCCAGGCGGCCGAACTGGAGACCGTGCCCCGCCGCCTGCTGCCCTATCGCGACACGGTGATGCAGGAGATGGACCTAGCGGCGATCCTGCACCGCGCCCCCGAGCTGTGTCTGATCGACGAGCTCGCCCACTCCAACGTCGCCGGCGCCGAGCACGCCAAGCGCTTCCAGGACGTGACCGAGGTGCTCGCCGCCGGGATCGATGTGTTCTCGACGGTCAACGTCCAGCACCTGGAGAGCCTCAACGACCAGGTCGCTGAGCTGACCGGGACGCGCGTACGGGAGACGCTGCCCGACGCGGTGCTCGCCTCGGCCGATGACGTGGTGCTGATCGACATCACCCCGGAGTCGCTGATCGAGCGGCTGCTCGCCGGCAAGGTCTACCCGGCCGAGCGCGTTCCCGGAGCGCTGAACAACTTCTTCAAGCTCGAGAACCTGTCGGCGCTGCGTGAGGTGGCGCTGCGCCAGGTGGCCGAGGAGATCGAGGCCAAGCGGATCATCGTGGAATCGAGACCCGACCACCCCGCCCGCCTGCGCGACGACCGTCTCGTCGGCGGGGCGGCGCCGCAGGCGATCGGCGAGCGCCTGCTGGCGCTGGTCACGCCTCAGCCGAGCTCACAGCGGGTGGTGCGCCGGGCCTGGCGTTCGGCCCAGCGACTCGGCGCCGAGCTGGACGTGCTGTGGGTGAGCCCCGACTCTGACCCGGACGAGGAGCAGGACGAGCAGCTGGCCGCGCTGCGGCGGCTGACCAGCGTGCTCGGCGCGCACCTGCTGGTCGAGCGCGGCGAGGACGTCGCCCAGGTCACCCAGCGCGTCGCCCGTGAGCGCGGCACCACGTACGTGCTGATGGGCGCCCCGACGCCGCGTAGCGCGCTGCGGCGTCTGACCGCCCCGCCGCTGCCGGCGCGCCTGCTCACCGCGCTGCCGGGAATCGACCTGCGGATCGTCGCTGACCGGACGCAGCGGCGCGCACCGGAGGAGCCGTGACCGCGGCGCTGCTCGTGCTCGTGGCGGCGCTGCTCGTCGCGCTGGCCGCGCTGGGCTGGCGCCACGGGCAGTACGCACG
>JBPCPC010000164.1:0-13235 GCA_050999585.1 Solirubrobacteraceae bacterium
GAGCCGTTCGGGCTCGCGGTGCTGGAGGCGCTGGCCGACGGGCGCCCAGTGATCGTCGAGGGGGAGGGCGGCCCGGCGGAGGTTGTTGACGCCAGATGCAGGGTGCTCTACCCACCGGGTGACGCAGTGGCCGCGGCGGACGCCCTGGTCGGAGTGATCGCCGATCCGGCGCGAGCGACGGCGCTGGGCCGCGCCGGACGCGAGCGGGCGCGGACGCGGTTCGAGCTCGAGCGCGCACACACCCGGTTCGCCACTCTGATTCACGAAAGTGCCCGTCGCTCTGTCTCGCCGGCCGCCCCGGGGTTCGCGATCGTCACCGTCAGCCACAACTCGGCGACCGCGCTTGAAGCGATGCTGGGCTCGGTGGCCCGCCATCTCCCGGGGGTGCGCACGATCGTCGTGGACTGCGCATCCTCCGATGACAGCGCCGCGGTCGCGCGCGCGCACCCGTTGGTCACGTCGATCTCGCTGGCCGAGAACGTCGGCCTGGGTGCCGCCAGCAACCGCGGGCTGGAGGCGGTCACCGAACCCGTGACCGTGCTGCTGAACCCCGATGTCGAACTGCTCGACGATTCGCTGCGGGCGCTGGCGCGCGAGGCGCAGCGCGGCGACGAGCGACTGCTCGCGCCGCGGGTGCTGTCGAGCGACGGCCACCGCGAGGACAGCGTGCACCCGGTTCCGGCCTCGCCGGCCGACCTGGTCGGGGCGGTGATCCCGCCTGCGCTGGTCTCGGGCACGGCCGCCGCGCCCTGGGGTGCCGGCCGACCACGGCGCGTCGGCTGGGCGGTCGGCTGTGCGATCGCCGCGCGGACGGCAACGCTCCGGGCGCTGGGGCCGTTCGACGAGCGGATCTTTCTCTACGGCGAGGATCTCGATCTGGGGCTGCGCGCCCGCGCCCGCGGGATCGAGACGTGGTTCTGGCCGGCGGCGCGAGTGCTGCACCACCGGGCACACTCGACCACCGTGGCGTTTGGGGGCGAGCCGTTTCAGCGGCTCGCCCGCGCTCGCCAGGCCGTCGTGCGCCGGCACCTCGGAGCGGGCCGCGCTGCGCTCGACGACGCCGCCCAGGCGATCACGTTCGCCACGCGGGCGCTCGCCAAACCGGTGCTCGGCCGCCCCGCCGGGCGTGAGCGCCGGCAGCTGGCCGCGCTGCTCAGGGCCCGGCGCGCCGACGGTCGCCCGTGAAACCGAGGCGCTGGATGTGGCTGGCGGCGACGGGGCTGCTGGTCGTGGTCGCGGCCGCGATCGTCGTCCTGGCCAGCGGGGGCGGCGCTCCCGCGACCCGCGGACGCTCGACGCGGTCCTCGCCGACCGTGCCCGCGGGGCCCCCGCAGCGTCCGGCCCTGGCCGCCCCCGCCGGCCAGCAGCCGTTCGGAGCCAACGTCAACCGCCTGTTCAACGATCTCAGCTACTCCCCCGCTCAGATCGACGCCCAGCTCCGCGCGCTCCAGGCCACCGGCGCCACCGTGGCCCGCAGCGACGCGCTCTGGCAGGCCTCCGAGCCACAGCCGCCCCGGGGCGGCGTCCATCGCTATGTCTGGAGCTTCGACGATCAGATCGCGACCGCGCTGGCCGTGCACGGGTTGACCTGGCTGCCGATCCTGGACTACTCCCCGCCGTGGGCGCAGTCGATCGCCGGCCAGCCGCACTCGCCGCCCCGCGACGACGCCGACTTCGCGGCCTACGCCGCCGCGTTCGCCGGCCGCTACGGCACCGGCGGGACGTTCTGGCGCACCCACCCGGCGCTGCCGGCGCTGGCGGCGGCGACGATCGAGGTCTGGAACGCGCCCGACAACGGCGAGTTCTGGGCGCCGTCGCCGAGTGCCGCCGGCTACGCCGAGATGTACCTCGCCTCCCGGGCCGCGATCGACTCCACTGACCCGACCGCGCGGGTGATCGTCGGCGGGCTCACCGCCCCGGCCACGTTTCTGCCGGCGATGCAGGCCGCCGCGCCCGCGCTGGCCGGTCACGTCGACGGCGTCGCGATCCATCCCTACGGCTCGCCGGCGGTGGTCGTGTCCAAGGTCCGCGCCGCCCGCGCGACGCTGGCCGCGCTGGGGATGGCGGCCGTACCGCTGTACGTGACCGAGTTCGGGTGGACGACGAGCCCGCCGGCGGCGCTGGACTACGTGTCGGCCGCCCAGCGCCCGGAGTGGATCGAGCGGACGCTCGCATCGTTGGGGCATCTGGATTGCGGGCTGGCCGCGACCGTGCTCTACACGTGGGTCACGCCGGACGGCGATCCGGCCAACAGCCAGGACTGGTATGGCATCGAGGGTCCCGACGCGGTCGCGACGCCCTCCAGCGCCGCGTTCACCGCCGGCCTGCGGGCCGCAGCGGCGCCCGCCACAGCGCCGCTGGCCTGCAGCAGCTGATTCAGCGGTTCACTAGTCGCCCGGGGTGAACTTGAACGAGATTCCGAGCCGGATGCGGTAGTTGAGCACGCCGCCTTCCTGGATCGTCAGGTCCTGACGTACGACCTCCGCCACGCGGAGCTCCCGGACGCTCTTCGCCGCGGTCTCGACCGCCACCCGCGCGGCCGCCTCCCACGACTCGCTACTAACCCCCACAACCTCGGTGACTCGGTACACGCTGTCTGCCATTGCGAACCTCCCTCTGTGAAAATGGACACCGGCGAAGCCGAGTCTTCCACGTCCGCGGCCGGCGCGTGGCGATTTTTGCGCGCGTCAGCGGTCGGGGGCGGCCGCTCCTAATGGGCGCAGCTGGTGGCCAGCGGGCCCTTGCTGCGGCACTGCTCCAGCGCCAGCACACCGTTGCGGTACGCGGCAAGTGCCGGCTTGGTCGACACCACGCCCTTGCGGAAGCGCAGCAGCCCGGCGTAGTTGAACGCGAGCGACTGGTCGTTCTCGTCGCCCATCCAGGTGTCGTAGTAGAAGCCGGCCAGTCCCAAACTCTTGTAGGACTGACCGATCAGCGGCAGTAGCGCGGCGATATCGCGCGCCTGGCCAGCCTCGGTGGTGTCGAAGTCGAACTGCTGATGGGCCTTGCCGATCGCCGACGGCCAGCTGATCTCGGTGGCCAGCAGCGGCTTGGCGCGGTCGTTGAAGTGGTTCATCGCGTTGCGCATGTAGCGCATATAGAGGATCACGTCGGCGGGAAGCTTGGTGAAGCCGTTGATCGAGGCGACGTCAAACAGGTTCCGGGTCCCGCCGACGCGGTAGAGCTGCCCGATCGACTTCCACGCCAGGTTGGTGAGCGCGCCCAGCACCACCTTGGCGCCCGGATCCGCGCGCCGGATCGCCGCGTGGGCGGTGCGCAGCAGGCCGGCGTAGCTAGATGCAAACGGCTGCGGCCAGTAGTAGCTGAGGTTCTCTTCGTTCCAGATCTGCCAGGAGCGGATCGGCAGCTCGGGGATCTGAGGGTTCTCGCGCCAGAAGCTCCCCTGTGGGCCGTAGCGCCCGATCAGCGCCGACAGATAGGCCCCGTAGGGCGCGTTGAGCTTGGGCGTGTCGACGCCGTGCTTGTTGTCCTGAGCATCCCACTGCGGCGTGTACAGGACGGTTGGCAGCACCGTGACCCCGCGCTGAGCCGCGGCCCCGACGAACATGTCGGTCTGCTGAAAGTCAAACGGCTTACCGGCGACGTTGGTGAACTCGCTCGCGTCGGCGGGCGGCACGTCGCTCCAAAGCTGGTACGGCTCCGCGGTCGACCAGTTGAACGCGATGCGGATGCTCTGCACGCCGTTGGTGACCATCGAGCCGATCTGGTTGTCGAAGTTGGGCGAGTTGTCCTGGCCGTAGACCGGTGGCGCGACGTCCATCCCCACAAACCCCTGCGGGACCGGCGACGGCGTGATCGGGGTGATCGTCTGGGGCGGCCTCGGCCTCGGCTTCGTCGGCCTCGTCGCGTGGGCGGCGGCATGCGCGGCGGACGAGGAAACCATCGCCGCGGCCAGTACGGCGAGCGCAGCGGCGAGCAGCGCGACCGCCGGCGCCACGTGCGGGCGCAAGCTCTTCACGGCGGCACTGCAGTCCGGACGCCGCATCTTGGTCAGGAGGCCTGGGCACGCCGGCGCAGGACGAGCCCGCCGGCGACCATCGTCACGCCGAAGCCCACCCCGACCCATAGGTCATAGCCGGTGTAGGGCAGGGTGCTGCTCGAGGCGGTCGCCGCGCCGCCCGCGGAGGTGGCGATCGTGGCGGTGGGGTCGGCCGAGGTGGTCGGCGCGGCGCTGGGTGCCGGAGCGGGCGCGGGGGCCGGCGTCGTCGAGGAGGCGGGCGACGGGGTCGTCGAGGGGGCGGGCGTGGACGTGCTGTGCTGGGTCCCCCCGCCCGAGAACGGGTCGGTGTACTGCTGGTCGCCGGCCGAACCGCCGCCGCCGGCGAGGCTCACCGCGGGGAGGGTGAGCGCCAGCGCCAACACCGCCAGCCAGCCAGCCAGGACGAGACGCGAGCGAGGCACCGCGCGAGTATGGCAAGCGCGCCAGCGGGTCGCGCCGCGAGCTGCCGGCAGGTCCGCGCCGGGCCACCGCGCTAGGCTTGCGAGGGCGCGGCCACGACCGCTCGCAAACGGTCGTTTTGCAGGATTTATTGCAGACCCAGGATCTGCAGACGAGGAACCGACGGCGCGTGTTAGGGTGCTCTGCGTCGGGCCGGAGAGCCCTCCGGAACGGCGTTGCCGGGAACGCGCCAGCGCTCCCCCACCGAGCCGGATCCTCCGCCCGATCCGGTCGCGCTGTCGCACGTCCTGACCAGCCCATGCCAGCCGCCCCCCACCGCCCCTGGATCCCGCGAGCCGCCGCGCTGGCGGCCGTCGCGCTGGGCGTGCTCGCGGCGCTGCTCGGCAGCGGGCTGACCGCGATCAGCCGGGGCGACCTATCAAGTCAGATCACGGCCAAGAAGTCGGCCGCGCAGACGCTCCGGGCCCAGATCAACGCCGACTCTCAGCAGATCGCCTCCACCGGTAACGGGCTGCAGGCCGCGCGCAACCGGCTGTCGGCAATCCAGGGCACGCTGGACCGGCGCGTGGGCGAGCTGCGCGGCGTTCAGACGGCGCTGCTGAAGTCGCGCGACCGCCTGGTGAAGCTCGAAAACCGGCTGCAGGCCTCCACCACGGCGCTGTCGGCCAACCTGGTGGCCGGTTACGAGGGCGCAAAGCCCGATCTCGTCTCGGTGATCCTCAACTCGAACGGATTCGGGGATCTGCTCAATCAGATGGGATTCATGCAGCGGGTCGCCAACCAGGACGGCCAGATCGTCGGCGCGACGCGCACCGCGCGCGCTCAGGTCTCGAGCGAGGCCGGCCGGCTGCAGGGCCTGGAGGCGCGCGACCGCGGGCTCGCCAACCAGGTCCTCGACCAGCGCAACCAGGTCGCCGCGCTCCAGGCGGCACTGTCGCGCCGCCAGCTCGCCGAGCTGGCGCGACGCGACACCGTCAGCGGCAGCTACCACGTCGTCTCGGCCCAGCTCGGCACGCTGCAGAAGCGCGAGCAGGAGCAGGAGCGCAAGGCCGCCCAGGCGGCGACCCGCGCGGCCGCCACCGGCAACGCCAACGTCGGCGGGATCAGGATCGACACCGGCGGCATGGTCCAGGCGCCCGCCGGAGCGCCCGAAGCGGTCAAGCAGATCATCGCCGCCGGAAACGCGATCGCGACCCTGCCCTACATCTACGGCGGCGGCCATGCCTCGTTCCAGGCCAACGGCTATGACTGCTCGGGCTCGGTCAGCTACGCGCTGGCCGCGGCCGGGCTGGTCAGCTCGCCGATGGTCTCGGGTGCCTTCGAGAACTGGGGCGATGCCGGGCCGGGCCAGTGGGTCACGCTCTACGCCAACGCCGGCCACATCTGGATGGAGGTCGCCGGCTGGCGCTTTGACACCGTCGCGCTGGCCGAGAGCGGCACCCGCTGGGCGCGCGGCGGAGGCGAATTCTCGGGCTTCGTGGTTCGCCACCCGCCCGGGCTGTAACCGCAGCTCGATCGAATCGCTGCCCGAATTCGACCCCGCGGTCGGTAAAGACCACGGCGGATGGGAGCAGCGCCGGCGCCGCCAGCACGGTCGCCGAGTTCGAGCCGGCTCGGGGTGAGCGTCACGAGCCGCCGGCGGCGGCCAGGATCGCCGCGGCCCGGCCCCGGAGGTCATACATCGTGACCGTGGTTGAGCCGGAGCTGAGCGTCACCTTGCGCCCGACCTTCTCCGCGATCGCCAACGCCGTCTTGCTGCCCTTGCGGCTGTCGCCGCCCAACCCGCCACCGAAGCTCTGGGTGCCGTCGGTGAGGATCCAGCGCAGGTGACCGTCGCCGACCTCCATCGCGAGCCACTGGGCGCTCACCGTACTCTCGCGGCCGGAGAAGCCGCCGAGCCCGGCGACGTTGGCATCGGAGGAGATGATCGCCTCGGCGGCGCTGCTCTGGCTCTCGACGCCGATCGTGCCACCGCCGTGCACCTTGGCGTACGTCGACGCGGCCTGCAGCGACGTGCTGTCGCCGCCGAACATCGCGCCACCGCCACCGCCACCGCCGCCAAGGCCGGCCCGGCGACCGCCGAACGCGCGACGGGCGCCGCTCGAGCCGTTGAACAGGCTCTGCACGCCACCGCCGGCAGTCGGAGGGGCACCGCCGAAGCCTGCGCCGAAGTGGCCCCCAACCGGGACCGCCGAAGCCACCCCGGCGTGCACCCGCTGCGCCCGGGCCGCCCGGGCCGCCGAGGCCGCCATTCGAGGCGCTCGCCGGGGCGCCAGCGGGGAACGTGCTGCTGGTGGCATGCCCGATCGTCTCGGTCGCCCGCGTGGCCGGAGCGGCCAGCAGCGCCGCGATCGTCACCGCCAACGCCACCACTCGGACCCGCGGCGAGAGCCTCAAGGCGAGCGCCAGCGCCCCCACTGCGCCGACGACGATTACCAGCGGCCCGGCCCACGACAACGCGCCGGACAGGTTGCCGAGCACGACCAGCTCGGTCACCACCCCGGCGATGATCGCCAGCGGAGCGGCGATCCGGCCGATGCGGTCGCCCGACAGCGCCTGTCCGACGCCGGCACCGACCAGCATCGCGGCCCACGGCGCAAGGAACGAGACGTAATACGGGTGAAAGATGCCCGACGCGTAGCTGAACACCACCGCGCTGGTGAGAAACGCGCCGCCGACGGCGATCAGCCAGCCGGTGCGGGCGTCCGAGCGCCGCAAGCGGGTGGCCGCGAGCATCTCGAGCCCGGCGACGATCGCGAAGCCGAGCAGCCAGCCCGCCTGGTCGCCGAGGCCGGATCCGAGCAGCCGGAACACGCCCGTGTTGCCGCCGAACACGCCACCGCCACCGCCGACCCCACCCGGCCCGCCGGTCTGGCCGGTGACCCGCCCGACGCCGTTGTAGTTGAAGATCAGCGACATGCCGGGGACGACGAACAGGGCCACCGCCATCTTGGTCTCAAAGCCGAGCCCGACGCACACGCCGCACCACACCAGCCACTTGGTGGCACCGTCCTGCAGCGCGCGAACGGCGAACCACAGCGCGGCCACGCAACACAGGATCAGCAACTGGTCGGGGTTGTGCGAGATCGCGACCGTCATCGGGGTCAGCGCGAGCGCGATACCGGCGACAAAGCCGGCGGGTCGACCGAACCGTCGACGGACCAGGTCATAGGTGAGGCCGGCCGCGGCGATGCCCATCAGCGCCTGGGGGACGAGGAGGCTGAGCGAATTGAAGCCGAAGATGCGCGCCGACAGCGCCTGCACCCAGAGGGCGGCCGGCGGCTTGTCGACCGTCATCAACCCGGTCTTGTCCAACGAGGCGAACAGGAAATCGTGCCAGCTGGTGGATCAGGCGCGGGATCGCCCGCCGTCCCGAGCGTACGCCGGGAATCGGCAGCCGCAACGAGGTCGATCCCGAGCTCATCGGCTGAGCATGCGCGGTCGAAGTGAAAGCACCCTAGGAGCCCGATTCATGGCTGATCCGGAGCGTGATGGGACTCCGTGTACACGCCCGCGGCGGCGAGCAGGCTCGCGGCCACGAACGCCAGCGTCGAGATCGAGCGGAAGTGGATCGGCATGGCGTCGGTCTCCTGACTTCGGTCGGCAATCGCAGCCCGGCCAGCATCGGGGGCGCGCCGAAGCCGTGGTGAAGACGTCGCTAAGACGCAGGTAGGAGCGTCGCTTGCGCGATCGCCCCCCGACCTGCCTGCGCCCCTAGAGTAAGTCCGTCCCCTTTTGACACAGGAGCACTGAACCGATGGACTCCAACAGCTTCGATGCCCGCGCCACGCTCAGCGTCGGCGACCGCTCGTATGAGATCTACCGACTCGATGCGCTGCAAGCCAAGTTCGACGTCGCCCGTCTGCCGTTCTCGCTGAAGATCCTGCTCGAGAACCTGCTGCGCAACGAGGACGGCGAGTCGATCCGGGCCCAGGACATCGAGGCGCTGGCGACCTGGAACGCCGCGGACGCGCCGTCCAAGGAGATCGGCTTCACGCCCGCACGCGTGGTCATGCAGGACTTCACCGGGGTGCCGGCGGTGGTCGACCTGGCGGCGATGCGCGACGCGATGTCAGAGCTCGGCGGCGACCCGAACAAGATCAATCCGCTGGTCCCGGCCGAGCTGGTGATCGATCACTCCGTGCAGGTCGACGCGTTCGGCACCGCGGGCGCGTTTCAGCGCAACGCGGAACTGGAGTTCGAGCGCAACCAGGAGCGCTACGCGTTCCTGCGCTGGGGTCAGGGCGCGTTCCACAACTTCGCCGTCGTTCCGCCGGACACCGGGATCGTGCACCAGGTCAACCTCGAGTACCTGGCGCGCGTGGTGTTCGTGAATCAGTCAGACCCCACCCGCCCCCTCGCCTATCCAGACACGCTGGTCGGCACCGACTCCCACACTACGATGATCAACGGGCTCGGCGTGCTGGGCTGGGGCGTCGGCGGAATCGAGGCCGAGGCGGCGATGCTCGGCCAGCCGATGTCGATGCTGATCCCGCAGGTGCTCGGCTTCGAGCTCACCGGCGTGTTGCCGGAGGGGGCCACCGCCACTGACCTGGTGTTGACTGTGACCGAGATGCTGCGTGGGCGCGGCGTGGTCGGCAAGTTCGTCGAGTTTCACGGCTCCGGGCTGGCCGGCCTGCCGCTGGCCGACCGGGCGACGATCGGCAACATGTCGCCGGAGTTCGGCTCCACCTGCGCGATCTTCCCGATCGACGCCGAGACGCTGCGCTACCTGGAGTTCACGGGGCGCCCCGAGGAGCAGATCGCGCTCGTCGAGGCCTACGCCAAGGAACAGGGCCTGTGGCACGACGAGCATTCCGAGGCGATCACCTACAGCGACCAGATCGCACTCGACCTGTCCGATGTGGTGCCGAGCATCGCCGGGCCCAAGCGCCCCCAGGATCGAGTCTCGCTGACCGAGTCCAAGGGCGCGTTTCGGGTGGCGCTTGACGACCTGCTGCCCGATGACGAGGACGAGGACCAGGAGAGCGAGGAGGACGATTCGCTGGCCGATTCGTTCCCGGCTTCAGACCCGGTGTCCACGCACGTGCCCAACGGCGTCGGACACGAGCCGCACGGGACACAGTCCCATCCACCCGGCGCCCAGGTCGCCGACCGCCGATCGAGCACGGTGCCGGTCACGCTGAGCGACGGCACCGAGACCGAGCTTGACCACGGCCACGTCGTGATCGCCGCGATCACCAGCTGCACCAACACGTCGAACCCGTCGGTGATGCTCGGCGCGGGGATCCTCGCCCGCAACGCCGTGCAGCGAGGCCTGAAGGTCAAGCCGTGGGTCAAGACGTCGCTCGCCCCCGGCTCCAAGGTGGTCACCGAGTATCTCAAGCGAGCCGGGCTGGACGAGTACCTCGACGCGCTGGGCTTCAACCTCGTCGGCTACGGCTGCACGACCTGCATCGGCAACAGCGGCCCGCTGCCCCAGGAGATCTCCGACGTCGTCGGTGCCGAGGACCTGGCGGTCGTCTCGGTGCTGTCAGGCAACCGCAACTTTGAGGGCCGGATCAACCCCGACGTGAAGATGAACTACCTCGCCTCGCCGCCGTTGTGCGTGGCCTATGCGCTGGCCGGCACGATGGACATTGACCTCTACGACCAGCCGCTCGGCGAGGACGACGGGGGCGCCCCCGTGTTTCTGAAGGACATTTGGCCCACCGCCGCCGAGGTCGCCGAGATGGTCGGGGAGGCGGTTCAGTCCGACATGTTCCGCAAGAGCTACGGCGAGGTGTTTGACGGCGACGAGCGCTGGAACTCGCTCGAAGTCCCCACCGGGGACAGCTTTGCCTGGGATCAGCGCTCGACCTACGTCCGCCGGCCGCCGTTCTTCGACGACCTGCCGATCGAGCCCGAGCCGCTGACCGACATCGAGCACGCGCGCGTGCTGGCGGTGCTGGGCGACAGCGTCACAACCGACCATATCTCCCCCGCCGGCTCGATCAAGCGCGACGGTCCGGCGGGGAAGTACCTCAACGAGAACCACGTCGAAACCCGGGACTTCAACTCGTTCGGCTCGCGCCGCGGCAACCACGAGGTGATGATGCGCGGCACGTTCGCCAACATCCGCCTGCGCAACCAGCTTGCCCCGGGGACCGAGGGCGGGGTCACCCTGTACCAGGGCACCGAGGGCCACGGCGACGAGATGTCGATCTACGACGCCGCGATGAAGTACATCGAGGCCGAGATCCCGCTGATCGTGCTCGCCGGTAAGGAGTACGGCTCGGGCTCCTCGCGTGATTGGGCGGCCAAGGGCACGCGCCTGCTGGGGGTCCGCGCGGTGATCGCGCAGAGCTTTGAGCGCATCCATCGCTCCAACCTGATCGGGATGGGCGTGCTGCCGCTGCAGTTCGCCGACGGCGATTCGGCGCAGTCGCTCGGTCTCAGCGGCCAGGAGACGTTCACGATCGCCGGGATCGCCGACGACGAGACGGTGCCGCACACGCTGACGGTCACGGCGGACGACCGGGAGTTCGAGGTCACCGTGCGGATCGACACCCCCAAGGAGCAGGAGTACTACCGCCACGGCGGGATCCTGCAGTACGTGCTCCGCGGCCTGCTCGACTAGATTCACGCCGATGCCCACTCCAGAACTACTCGACAAGCTGCTGCGCGCCCCCGGTCCATCCGGTCACGAGACGGGGCCGGCACGCGTCTGGCGCGACGGCTGCGCGGCGTTCTCCGACGACGTCCGCGGCGACCACGTCGGGTCCTCGGTGGCTCGCGTGCCCGGCACCGCCGGCGGTCCGACGCTGGCCGTGATCGGTCACATCGATGAGATCGGCGTGCATGTCACCCACATCGATGACGACGGGTACCTACGCTTCGGCGAGGTCGGCGGCTGGGATCCGATCCAGCTCGTCGGCCAGCGGGTGCGGCTGGCCACCCGGGGCGGCGACCTCGTCGGCGTGATCGGTCGTAAGCCGATCCACCTGATCAAGCCCGACGAGCGTGACCACGCCCCCAAGACAAAGGACCTGCACATCGACCTCGGCGCCGCCGACGGCGACGAGGCGCGCGGGATCGTGCGGATCGGCGACGTCGGCGTGATCGACGTCGAGCCGGTCACGCTGCCCAACAACCGCCTCGCGTCCCGCTCGCTGGACAACCGGATCGGCTGCTTTGTCGCCGCCGAGGCGGCCCGGCTGGTGGCGGCCGAGGGTGGAGCGCCCGGCGACGTGCTCGCGCTGGCGGTCGCCCAGGAGGAAACGACGTTCGCCGGCGCCCGGACCAGCGCGTTCGGCCTCACGCCCGACCTCGCGATCGTCGTCGACGTCACGCACGCCACCGACCAGCCCGGAGTGGAACTCGGGCAGGTCACCGCGCATAAGCTCGGCTCGGGACCGGTGATCGCGCGCGGCACCTCGCTTCACCCCCGCGTCTCAGAGCTGCTGTACGAGACCGCCGAGGAGATGGAGCTGCCGTTCACGGTCGAGTCGCTGGGCCGGGGCACCGGCACCGACGCCGACGCCGTGCACGCCACGCGCGCGGGCATCCCCACCGGCCTGGTCTCGGTCCCGCTGCGCTACATGCACTCGGCGGTGGAGCTGGTGGCACTGGCCGACGTCGAGGCTGCTGCAAAGCTGATCGCGAAGTTCGCCCAGTCGCTGGCGGCGGGCATGTCGTTCCAGCGCTAGCCGGCGACGCTGTGACGCTGCTGCTGTTCGATATCGACGGCACGCTGCTGGGCCGCGCCGCCACAGCGCATGCCGAGTCGCTGCGCGCGGCCCTGGAGCAGGTGCACGGCGTCGACATCACCGCCCTGAGCTCGCCGATCTCGCCGGCGGGCCGCACCGACGGGGAGATCGCCCGGGTGCTGCTGCTGCTCTGCGGGGTCTCGGCGCGGGCGATCGACGAGCGGGCCGACGACGTACGTGCGGCCTGCTGTGAGATCTTCGCGCAGCGCTGCCCGCCCGATTTGTCAAACAAGCTGCTGCCGGGGATCGCCTCGCTGCTGGAGGAGTTGCAGGCCCGCGACGACATCCAGCTGTCGCTGGTGACCGGCAACTACGAGCCGGTCGGGCGGCTGAAGCTCGGCCGCGCGGGGATCGGGCGCCACTTCGCCTCGGGCCAGGGTGGGTTTGGCTCTGACGCCGAGGACCGCGCGATGCTGCCGGGGATCGCCCGCCAGCGTGCCGGCCACGCGGGCGTCTCGTTCCCACGCGAGCAGACGATCGTGATCGGCGACACCCCGCGCGACATCGCCTGCGCTCGCGCCGACGGGGTGCGCTGCTTTGCGGTCACGACGGGGCCGTGCGGAGCCGACGAGCTGACCGGCGCCGACGCCGTGGCTCGCGATCCGCACGAGCTGCGCGCCCTGCTTGAGGCCGTCTGAGCTGAGTCCTTACGCGGGGCGGTTGACGACGAGCCGCAGGCCGGCGTCGAACGACTCACGCTCGCGCAGCTGCCCGTGGCGCTCGTCCCAGGCGCCGCTGTCGAGGTCGCGCGTAACCGCGGCGACGACCCGCTCGACGACGGCCGGCTCCATCCGGGCGAAGCCCGAGGTCGCCTGCCGCGCGTCGGGGTCCAGCACGCGCTCCGGGTGCGCCCAGAACGACGCCAGCGTCCAGTCCGGGGTGTCGCGGGGCGTGTTGATGGTCTCGACCGTCGTCGTACCGCCCAGCCACTGCGCGATCTGGTCGGTGGGCGGGAAGATCGCCTCATCCAGGCGGGCGACCTCGGGCAGGTAGTCGGCCATCAGCCACATCCGGCCGCTGATCGCCGGGTCGAAGGTGACGATCACCATCGCGTCGCGAGCGACGCGCAGCAGCTCCCGCACGCCGCGCTCGCGCGCCTCGTCCCA
>JBPCPC010000175.1:0-51644 GCA_050999585.1 Solirubrobacteraceae bacterium
GCTCGCCGAGGTCGTCGTCGGGCTCGCCGGTGACGGCCGCGTCGGCGACTGCGGGATGCTCGCGCAGGGACCCCTCGATCTCACCGGCGCCGATCTTGTAGCCACCGGACTTGATCAGGTCGGTCGCACGGCGGCCCACCAGCCGGACGTAACCGTCGGGCCCCCAGGTCGCCATGTCACCGGTGGCAAACCAGCCGTCGCGCAGCGCCTCGGCGGTCGCATCGGGACGGTTGAGGTAGCCGAGAAACACGTTCGGGCCGCGCACCTGGAGCTCGCCGATCGTCTCGTCGTCATGGGTATCCAGCTCGGCTCCATGGTCGTCGACGAGCCGAACCTCGACGCCGGCCAGCGGTGGGCCGACCGTGCCCGGCGCCGGCTCGCCGTCGGCGCGGATCGCGGGGTTCATCAGCTCTTCGGTCACCCTGTAGCGCTCCACCATCGCGCGGCCGGTCATTCCTCGCAGGCGCGCGTGCTCGGCGGCCGGCAGCGCCGCCGAGCCCGAGACGAGCAGCCGGGCGCCCCCCAGCGCCGCCGCCAGCTCCCCCGAGGTCTCGGCCGCGTCGGCCAGCCGGCGGTACATCGTCGGGACGCCGAACAGCATCGTCGCTTCGCCCGCCAGCGCGTCGCGCACCGCCTCGGGTGAGAAGCGCCCCAGGTGCATCGCGGTGCCGCCGCGCCGGACCGGCCCGAGGATTCCCACGACCAGCCCGTGGACGTGGAACAGCGGCAGCGCGTGCGCGACCACGTCACGCTCGCTCCAATCCCAGGCGTCGGCCAGCGCGTCGAGGTTGGCGGCGATCGCGCGGCGCGGCATGACCGCTCCCTTGGGGGCGCCGGTCGTCCCCGACGTGTAGACGATCAGCGCCGGGTCATCGTCGCGGCCGCTCGGCGTCGGTGTTGCGGCGGGCGGGGCGCCGACGTCGTCGACGTCGACGGTCAGCTGCCGTGCGCCCGACAGCACGCTGGGCACCTCGGTGTCGCCGGCGACCAGCAGCACGTCGGGCGCGGCGTCGGTGACGATGTGGTCCAGTTCGCGGCTGCCCGACCGGGGGTTCAGCGGAACCGCCGGCACGCCCGCCTGCAGCGCCGCAATCACCGCCACGGCGGTCTCGATCCGCGGCTGCGCGAGCACCGCGGCGCGTCGTGCCCCCGCCAGCGCCGAGGCCACACGATCGCAGGCGACGGCCAGCTCGGCGTAGGACAGCGAGCGGTCCGGGAACGAGAGTGCACGCCGGGCCGACCCCTCCCGGAGCGCGGGGAACAGCGTGGTCAACGGCGCGCCGGCACTCAGCGGCCCAGCCAGCGCGCAGGATTATCGACGAACACGGTGTCGAACACGGCATCGTCCATCACGCCCTGCTCGCGCAGCCAGGGGATGACCTCCTCGAACACCAGCGTGAACGACCAGTTGTGGATCGCGGGCGAGGCGAGCAGCTGCTCGATCGCCTCCGGCGGGAACCAGTCGATCGTCGCGCAATGGTCCTGGGAGATGACCACCCGCTCGGCGTGACCGCGGCGCAGCAGTTCGGCCGTGACCGCATTGCGCTGGTCCATCGGCAGGTACATGTCCAGCCCATAGCGATCCAGGCCGACGTAGACGCCCTGGTCGACCAACTGCTGCACGTACTCGACGTCGGGGCTGTCGCCGCAGTGGGCGATCTGGATCTTCTCCGGGGCCACGCCCTCCTCGCGGAAGATCTCCACCTGCCGTGGCCCGGTGCCGGCCGCCGGCATCGAGTGGGCCATGATCGGCGCCCCGGTCTGCAGGCTCGCGCGCGCGCACGCGCGATGGACCTTCTCGACGTTGTCGGTCACGCCCGCGGCATCGGCGGCGCACTTCAGAAACGCCGCCTTGAACTCGGTCCCCTGCGTGCCCTGCTGGATGTCGTGCACGAAGTGCTCGGCGATCGCGTCGGCGTCGCGGTTCTCGAAGTAGTGCGGCAGGAAGTCATAGGTGTAGATGCCGGTGCAGAACGCGATGTTCACGCCGGTCTGATCGGAGACGCGCTTGATGAAACGCACGTCGCGCCCGCCGAACATCGCGGTCGGATCGACGATGAACGACACGCCGTGGCGCTGGGCGGCGTTGACGGCCGCCAGCGCGGCGGCCAGCTCGGCCTGCTCGTCGTATCGGTCCGGCCAGTTCTCGGCCACCGCCTCGTCGCGGAAGCGGACGTGCTCGTGAATCAGGGTCACGCCCATCTCCGAGGCGTCGATCGGTCCCTGCACGGTCTCGACAGTGCTCATCTCAGCGGTTCTCCCCACTCGATCTCGTCCCGCAGTTGCGCCTTGAGTACCTTGCCGCCGGGATTGCGCGGCAGCGGCTCGCCACGCAGCGCGACGTACTGCGGGACCTTGAAGTCGGCGATCCGCTCGCGCACGTGCGCGACGATCGCCTCCACGTCGGTGTCTTCGCCGGCGGGCACGATCACCGCGCCAACCTTCTCGCCCATCATCTCATCGGGCACCGGGAGCACGGCGGCCTCGCCCACGCCCGGCGCGCCCGCCAGGGCGCTCTCGACCTCGATGCAGTAGACGTTCTCGCCGCCGCGGTTGATCATGTCCTTAGCGCGGTCGACGATGTAGAGCAGCCCGTCGGCGTCGATCCGGCCCAGGTCCCCCGTGTGCAGCCATCCGTCCACGAACGTCTCGGCGGTCGGTTCGGGCTTGTTCCAGTAGCCGCGAACGACATTCTCGCCCCGCACGAGCAGCTCGCCCACCCCCGTCGCACCGTCGGGCGCGTCGATCGCGATGTCGACCACGGGCATCGCAAAGCCGACGCTGTCGGCGTGCTGCACTGCCTCCTCGTGCGGAAGGAACGAGGTCAGTGACGACGTCTCGGTCAGCCCGAAGCCGTTGCCGACCCGGGCGCCCGGGAACGCCGCCGCGATCTTGTGAACCGCGTCGGCCGTGATCGGCGCGCCGCCGTAGGAGACCCAGCGGACCGCGCTCAGGTCGGTCTGGCCAAACAGCGGGTGGCGAGTGAGCGCGTGGTAGATCGCCGGCACCGAGGTGAGCATTTGCACGCCCTGCTCGCTCACGGTGCGCAGGAACCCCTCGAGATCGAGCGGGTTGGCGAGCACGAACGTCCGGCCGCCGAGCTCGTTCATCACCAGCAGCTGGCTGTTGCAGCCGGTCACGTGGAACAGCGGGACGTTGATCAGCGTCGCCAGTGACGGCCCCTCCGCGCGGTCGACACCGACACATCGGATCGCGTTCTCGACGTTGGCCAGGAAGTTCGCGTGCGAGGTCATCGCGCCCTTCGGGAAGCCGGTCGTGCCGCTCGTGTAGAAGATCGCGGCCAGGTCATCGGGCGCGAGGTCCTCCACAGTGAGTGGGTCGCCGTCGGGCAGCGGCGTCCCCGGCTCGAACTCGTACGCGGCGCCTGAGTCCTGCACGACGTATTCGACCTCGGACGCCTTGAAGCGCGTGTTGACCGGTACCGCGATCGCGCCCGCGAGCTGGACCCCCCAGAACGCGAGCACCCAGTCCGCGCCGTTGGGCAACCGGATCGCCACGCGGTCGCCACGCTTGACGCCCGCATTGCTCAGGCCGCCGGCCACGCGCGCGGCTCGGCGCCACAGCTCCGCGTAGGTCAGCGACGGCCCGCCGACCTCCACCAACGCCGTCGCGTCGGGGCCGCGCTCGACGCTTCCGCGCAACATCTGCACGAGCGAGTCGGGCCGGTTTTGATATCGGGCGCTGCCGTCGGCGCCGCGTTCCACGCCCTCGGGGTCAAACGGGTTGCGGCCGCGCTGCGCCGGCTCTAGTGCCACGGAATCTCTCCTTGCCTCCGGAAATTCGACCCTATCACCGGGCGTTCGTTCATACGTGGTCCCGGGGGATCTCGATCGCGCCGCGCGCGCTGTGCACGCGGACGCCGCCCTCGTAGGCGTCGAGCTCGTGGCTGAGCCAGAACGACTCGGCGGTCGCCGACAGCGTCGTGCGCACGCTCACCGAGACATTCCACTGACCACGTGACAGCGACTGCTCACCGCGGCACTCCACCATCGCCGACAGCGGGTCGCCGTCCACGAGCGAGAAGCGGCGGTTGGCCAGCTCGCGTGTCTCCAGTCTCGCCTCCTCCAGCCGGCCGTGTGCGCGCTCGCCGACATCGAGCTCGGTGCGCCCGCCGGCAAGCTCGCGGCGCAACGTGCGCCAGGGTTCGCCCGACACCGTGCCGGCGGCGGCGGCGGTCTGCTCGGGCGCGCCAAACGACACCGCGGGCTCCGGCGCGAGCGGCGGGCGGCACGGAAGCGTCAGCCGCGTGGCGTCGCCCACGGACAGCGTCAGCCGCACGGGATCTGGCGACGGCCACGCAAACGGCCAGTAGGTCGGGGAGATCGCCACCCGGATGCGATGCCCTGCGGCAAACGCGTGGCTGGTGAAATCAAGTGGGACCTCCACCTTCGTCGCCACGCCGAGGGGCATCGGCCGTGGCTCGGCGTGGCCGCTTCGATGGCAGAGGTTGAGCAGGCCGCGGGCGATCAGCAGCGACGCTCCGTCGGGCGCGACGTCGCACAGGCGCACGGCCACCAAAGCGAGGGGCCGATCGACTGATAGCTCGAGCGTCACCGCTGGCACGCCCAGCACCTCTACGGGCTCGTCCAGGGGCGACGAGGTGAAGCTCATCGCCAGGCCGTCCTCGCTGCGTTGATCGGGCGGGAAGTCCGTGACCAGGCCATACGGGCACCAAGCCCCGGCGTCGGAGCCCGCGAGCGCGGATCCGAGGATCGAGGCGAGGCCGGCGGGTCCGGGCGGCGGCGCACGCGCTAGACGACCGTCAGCGGCCGCGAACAGCTCCACCGGCATCGCGCGCGGCGACGGCCACGTCGTCTCGGTCACCCAGCGACCCGGGCGATCGGAGTGATGGCTGGCCGGCTCGACATAGTCCTGCATCCAGGCGCGCAGCAGCGGACCGTCCATCGCGCCGTTGTCGGCGCCATTGAGCCAGTGGTCCCACCACAGCCGGCATTCCTGCAGGAAACCGATCGTCGGCCCGGGCTCGGCCAGCTCCGGCCAGCCGTGGCTCCACGGCCCCACGAGCGCCCGGCAGGGAACTCCCGCACGAGTGAGCCCGGTCAGCGTCCGGTCGACGGCATTGGTGTAGCCGTCCGCCCAGCCGCCGACGAGCAGCACCGCGGCGTCCAGCGCAGCGAAGTCCTCGCAGATTGAGCCCTGCGCCCAGAACGAATCCCGGCGTTGATGGGCCAGCCACTCCCGGACGAAGAAGGGGGTCCGGGCGAGCCGGTCTGACCACATCCCCCGCCAGCGGTCGCCAACGACGCTGGGATCGGGGGGCAGGGCGTTGAGGCCGAACATGTGGGTACCCCAGCTCAGCGCCTCGTGGGCGAGCAGGCAGCCGCCCATGTAATGCACGTCGTCGGCGTAACGGTCATCAGTGAAGTACGCGCTGATCACCGCTTTGAGCGCCGGCGGGTGGCGGGCGGCGACCTGCAGGCCGTTGAACCCTCCCCACGATTTGCCGAACATCCCAACGGCCCCCGTGCACCAGGGCTGGGACGCGATCCACTCGATCACCTCGACGCCGTCGAGCTGCTCTTGGAGCACGTACTCGTCGAGCGGGATGCCGTCCGAGTTGCCGCTGCCGCGGATGTCGACCCGGATCGAGGCGTAGCCATGACCGGCGAAGTACGGGTGGCGCTGCCCGTCACGGCGGGCGGTTCCGTCGGTGAGCCGGTAGGGCAGATACTCGAGCAGGCCCGGGACCGGCACGCGCTCGGCGTCGGCCGGCAGCACGGTGCGAGCGAACAGCCGGCAGCCGTCGGACAGCTCGATCCAGTCGTCGCGACGGGCGATCGGACGCGCCGGCGGCACGATCCGGGGTGCGCTGCTCACTGGACCGGCCGAAGGTGAGGACTGCGCATCTGCGCCAAGATACCGCGGCGATGACGCAAGTCCTTGACCCGGTGTGGATCGAGCTGTCCGACGGCTGCCGCCTGGCTGCGCGGGTGTGGCTACCCGACGACGCCGGTCAGCGACGGTACCCCACGATCCTCGAGGCGATCCCGTATCGCCGCACCGATGGCACGCTGACGATCGACGATCCCCGCTACCGCTGGTGGGCCCAGCGCGGATTCGCAGGCGTGCGCGTCGACCTGCGCGGCTCCGGCGACTCCGACGGCCTGCTCTACGACGAGTATCTCCGCCAAGAGCAGGACGACGATCTGGAGGTGTTGGCGTGGATCGCGGACCAGCCCTGGTCCAACGGCCGCGTCGGAATGATCGGGTACTCGTGGGGAGGGTTCTCCGGCCTTCAGGTCGCCGCCCGAGCGCCGTCGCAGCTCGGTGCCGTGGTCACGGTCAACTCCACCGTGCGCCGCTATACCGACGACTGCCACTACATCGGTGGCGCTGTCAACGCTCACGACATGCTCTCCTGGGCAACCACGATGCTGGCCTTCGACGCGCGGCCGCCTGACCCTGAGGTTGTCGGCGAGCGCTGGCGCGAGATGTGGGAGCGCCGGCTGGATGTGGCTCCGCCGATGATCGAGCCCTGGCTCGCCCACCAGCTCGAGGACGAGTACTGGCGCCACGGCTCGGTGAGCTTTCAGTACGACGCGATCACCTGCCCGGTGTTGGCCGTGGGCGGCTGGTCTGACCCCTACCGCAACGCCGTGCTCGACCTGGTCGCCAATCTCACCGGCCGCTGCTTCGGGCTGATCGGCCCGTGGGCGCACGGTTATCCCCACGACACCCCGCCCGGTCCGAATATCGCGTTCCTGGCCGAGTGCGAGCGGTTCTTCGGACGCTATCTGCGCGACGACGACAACCGCTATGACGACGAGCCGTCCCTGCGCGCCTACGTGCAGTCCTACGATCGTCCGGCGGCCCACCAGCAGCGGCGCTCCGGGCGCTGGGTGGCGGTTGCGGACTGGTCGCCGTCCGCCGCGGCGCCGCTCGAGCTGGCGCTCGGCGTGCGCTCGCTCGCGTCCGACGCGCCGGTCGACGCCGGCGCCGGTGCTCCTCTGCAGCGGGTGGGCTCGGCGCAGGCCAACGGTCTGGCGGCCGGCAACTGGTGTCCGTACGGTGGACCCAGCCAGCCGCTGGATCAGCGCGGCGACGACTCACTGTCGCTGTGCCTGGATTCCGAGCCGCTGGGCGAGGCGGTCGAGATCCTCGGCTTCCCGGAGCTGGCGGTGCGGCTGCAGGCCGACCGGCCGGCAGCGATCCTGGCCGCGCGATTGTGCGACGTTGCGCCGACCGGCGAGTCGCTGCTGGTCACTCGCGGGATCCTCAACCTCACTCATCGCGAGGGTCACGACGCTGTCGTCCCCCTGACCCCCGGCGAGCCGGTGGACGTGCGGCTGAGGCTTGACTGCGCCGGCCATCGCTTCGCCCCCGGGCACCGGATCCGCCTGGCGCTGTCGCCGTGCTACTGGCCGTGGGTCTGGCCGTCACCCGAACCGGCGACGCTCAGCTTCGAGATCGGTCGCAGCCATCTGACGCTGCCGATGCTGGGCGCCCACGCGCGGTATGGATTCGACGCGGCCGACGAGGTCGAGCCGGTCGCGATCGAGTGGGTGACCCAGGGCCCATTCAGCCAGATGGCAACGCATGACGTGACCAACGGCCGGGTGCAGCTGGCCAGTCAGGCAGACTTTTTGTCCGGTCGCCGGCGGATTGTCGAGCTCGGCCTGGAGGCCGAGGACTGGGGCGAGAACGTGTACCGCATCGACGAGCATGACCCGCTGTCGGCGGAGGTGGTGTGCCGCCGGCGGGCCGGGCTCGGACGCCCCGGCTGGGAGGTCCGCGTCGAGGCGGATGCCCGGATGCGCGCGAGCGCCGCGGAGTTCGTGGTCGAAACCGAGCTGCGCGCGTTCGAGGGCGGCCGGCTGCTGAGCACCCGCCGGTTCACGACCGTCGTTCCGCGGCGTGACTGAACAGGTTGCTAACCGGTCGTGACCTGATAACTTGCCGCGCTCGTGGTGGACGAATTGGCGCAAGACCCCACCCTCTCGCGGCGGTCGCTGTTGCGTCGCGCCGCGGCCGCCGGAATCGCGCTGCCCGGCACCGGAGCGTTGCTGGCGGCGTGCGGTGGCAGTTCCGGTGGTTCCTCGAGTCACGCCGCGTCGGGTGGTCCGCTCACGGGGCAGATAGTGCTCAACAATTATCCGGACTGGATCGGACCGCACGAGATCGCGACGTTCGAGAAGCTGCACCCGGGCGCGACGGTTAAGCAGGTGACCAACGCCGTGAGCTCCAGCGCCGAGGTCGTGCTCGCCTTCAAGGGCGGGCAGTACGACTTCCTGCTCGGCGACACGAGCGACGTCGGCCAGGCCCACGAGGCCGGGGTCCTCCAGCAGCTCGACTTCTCGAAGATCCCGAACCTCTCGAACGTCACCCAGAGCTTCCGCAGCGCCTATCCCTACGGCATCCCCACCGACTACGGCAAGGTGGGGATCGCCTACCGGCCCGACATCGTCGGCGAGAAGATCACCAGTTGGCACGACGTTTGGCGGCTGGCGCCGAAGCTCTCCGGACAAGTCGTCTTCATCGACATCGAGCGCGACACCATGGGCTCGACGATGAAGTACCTGGGCTACTCGAGCAACACCACCGATCCCAAAGCGCTCGGAGCCTGCAGGGCGGCGCTGATCCAGATCAAGCCGCACCTCAAGGCCTTCCTGAACACGAATGTCGGGCAGGGCCTGGTCGACGGCTCGACGGCGATCGCAATGGACTGGGACTACGACGTCGCCCTCAACAAGGCCAAGCAGCCCAAGATCGAGTGGGTGGAGCCCGCCGAGGGAATGCACGCCTACCTCGAGGGCTTTGCCGCCTCGACCAAGACCAAGCACCTGAACCTGGTGCAGGCGTTCATGAACTTTCTGCTGGAGCCCAAGCAGTACGCGCAGTTCGTCAACACCACGGGCACTGCCTACGTCGTCCCCAAGGCCACTCCGCTGATCCAGAAGTCGATCTCGCGCAACCCGATCCTCGTGCCGAGTCCGGCCACGCTGAAGAAGGTCGAGTTCGATCACTATCTGGGCGGGGCCGGCGCCACCGCGTGGGCCAACATTTGGCAGGAAGTGAAGGCGGCGTAGCCACCGTCGCGCCCACCACACCGGCGCACCGCCGTCGGTCGCAGCTCAGGCGCAGCGCCCGCCACCTCCTCGCCCTGCCCACGGGTCTGGTCACGATCGGGTGCTTCCTCGCGCCGCTGGTCCTCATCCTCGTCTACTCGTTCGGTACCGAGAACCTCATCTCGTTCAACGTCGACTTCGGGTGGACGACCGGCAATTACAGCGCCTTCAGCTCCTCGCTATACGTCGACACGCTGCTGCGCAGCGTGGCTCTCTCGGTGGGCACGACCGTAGTCTGCGCGGCCCTCGGTCTGACGCTTGCCTACTTCATCTCGCGCCAGGGCCCGCGCACGCAGCGGCTGCTGCTGGCGGCGGTGATCGTGCCGTTCTGGACGAGCTTCATCGTCCGGACCTACTCCTGGGTCGACATCCTGCAGAACGACGGACCGCTCGACAATCTCGCCCATTCGCTGGGGTTGATCGGGGCCCGCTCGCACATCGATCTGCTGTACACGCCGACCTCGATCGCAATCGGGATCGTCTACTCCTACCTGCCGCTGATGATCCTGCCGATCTACGTCTCGCTGGAGCGCATCGATCCCGCGATCTACAACGCCGGCGCGGATCTCGGGGCCACGCCCTGGCGGCAGTTTCGCCGCATCGTGCTGCCGCTGGCCAAGCCCGGGCTGATCGCCGGGAGCATCATCGTCGGGGTCCCGGCGATGGGCGAGTACGTGATCCCCGAGATCCTCGGCGGTGGCAAGACCCTGATGATCGGCAACATCATCGCCAACCAGTTCCAGGACACCGGGAACTACCCGTTTGGCTCGGCGCTGGCGGTGACGTTGATGGTCCTGCTGATCATCGTCTTATTCGCGCTGCGCCGGCTGCAGACCTCGTCGGAGCTGGCGTGAACGTCCGCCGCCACCCGGTGAGCGCGGTGCTGAGCGCGGTCGTGGTCGCATTCCTGTGGCTTCCGCTGGTGGTGGTGATCATCGGCTCGTTTGACAACAACTCGCTGCTGACCACGTTCACCAGCGCGACCTCGCACTGGTACAGCAAGGCGCTGAATGACTCCAACGTTCGCTCCGGCTTTGAGACCACGCTGGTGATCGCGGTGCTGTCGGCGCTGCTGTCGCTGCTGGTGGCGGTCTCGGGGGCCCTGTGGTGGCGGCACGCGCCGCGTCGGGCGCGAGCGTTCTACGACGGGCTGGTGTACGCGCGCATCGTCGTCCCGGAGGTGGTCTTCGCCAGTGCGCTGTTCTTCCTGTTCCTGAAGCTGCACTTCGCCCTCGGCCTGCCGGCGATCGTGATCGGCCATGCCGTGCTGAACTCGGCTTACTCGACCCTGATCGTCCAGGCGCGGATGGTCGGCCTCGACCCGGCGCTCGAGGAAGCGGCCGCCGACCTGGGAGCGACCCCGTGGCGCACCTTTCGACGGGTCACCCTGATCACGCTAATGCCGGCGATCATCGCCGCCGGCCTGCTGGCGTTCACGTTCTCACTTGACGACGTCGTGACCTCCTATTTCCTGCAGGGCACCTCTCAGTCCCCGCTGCCGATCGTGCTCCTGGGGCTGATCCGGTTCCGGATCACCCCGGAGATCAACGCCATCGGGGTGTTCGTGATGTTCCTCACCGTCGGTCTGATGACGCTGGCCATGGCGACGCTCGCCACGGCCGGTCGCGTGGGCCGCGCCAACCGCCGCAGCCGGATGCTGGACCTCTATCAGGGATGAGCACGGCGGCGGACAGCGCGATCACCCTGATCGGGGTGCGCAAGAGCTTCGGCGACCAGGTCGCCGTGCAGCAGCTCGACCTCGAGGTCCGCAAGGGCGAGTTCTTCTCGATCATCGGGCCCTCGGGTTGCGGCAAGACGACGACGCTGCGGATGATCGCGGGCTTCGAGGACCCGACGGCCGGCACAATCATGGTCGGCGGCGCCGACGTCACGGATATCCGGCCCTACCACCGGTCGGTCAACACCGTGTTCCAGAGCTACGCGCTCTTCCCCCACCTGGACGTGTGGGAGAACGTCGCCTTCGGCCTGCGCGAGGCTCGCCGGCCGCGAGCCGAGATCCAGTCCAGGGTGAACGAGGCGATCGAGCTGGTACAGCTGCAGGGTCGCGAGCGCGCCCGGCCGCGAGAGCTATCGGGCGGTCAGCAGCAGCGGGTCGCGCTGGCGCGGGCACTCGTCAATCGGCCTGACGTGCTGCTCCTGGACGAGCCGCTGGGCGCGCTGGACCTCAAGCTCCGCGCCGAGTTGCAAAACCAGCTCAAGGACCTACATCGCGCCGTGGGGGTGACGTTCTGCTACGTCACCCACGACCAGGGGGAGGCGTTCTCGATGTCTGACCGGGTGGCCGTGATGAACGAGGGAGTGCTCGAGCAGGTGGGCGCGCCCGAGGACGTCTACCGACGGCCGCAGACGGTGTTCGTCGCCGACTTCGTGGGCGCGTCGAACCGACTCCCGGCGCGGATCGCGCGGGAACCAGAGCCGGGTCGCTACGTCGTCTCGATCGAGGGGGTCGCCGAGCGTCCGGCATCGGGGCCGGAGGGCATCGCCGCCGGCGCATCGGTCGTCGTGGTCGTCCGGCCCGAGGAGCTGACGCTTCACCCCGAGTCAGACGCGTCCGGGTCGCTGTCGGCGGTCGTCTCCGACGTCGCCTTCCTCGGGGCGCAACGGACGATGCGTCTGAGCTCACCGGTGCTGGGTGATCTGGTGGCCACGACGTCGGCGTTCTCGCGGCCGCTGCGGCGCGGCCAGGAGGTGGGGCTGACGTGGTCTGACGAGCATGCCTGGGTCGTCGCGACCGGCTCCTGACTGACCCAGGGTCAGCGCGATGAGCCGCCGCGGCTGCCGAGCACGATCAGCGTCTTGGTGTTGATGATCTTGGCGCTCCCGCGCTGACCGCGGCGAACGCGGTCGATAACTCGCTTGAGGTGCTCGACGTCACGGACGCGTAGGCGCAGGAGCGCGTCGGGGTCTCCGGCCAGCGTGAACGACTCGACCAGCTCGGGCAGGTCGGCGACCGCCTGGTCGATCTCCTCGACGAGCGTGCCCGGCGCGAAGCGCAGCTCGGAGAACGCCTCGAGATGGGCGCCGAGCAGCTGATGGTCGAGCAGCGCGGTGTAGCCGCGGATGAAGCCGAGCTCCTCGAGCCGGTCGATGCGGCGCTTGGCCGCCGCCGGCGAGAGTCCGACGGAGCGCCCGATCTCGCTGGCCGAGCGGCGGGCGTCGGCGACCAGCAGCTCGATGATGCTGCGGTCGATGGTGTCCAGGTCGGCGCGCGGCACGTCCAGATCGTAACGTCAAACCGCCAAATCACGCAAAGTCTTTCCGCTTTGAGAGCGAAGACGGACGAGATCGCTGGACCCGGACGGGCGGGGCAGCGAAACTTCCCCGCCATGGTCGTCGAGACGCACGAACCGCAGCAGCTGGCGACGCTCGAGGCGGTCCAGGAGCGGGTGCTGTGGCTGGCTACCTCGATCATCCACCACGCCAACCACGTCCGCCAGACCCAGTCGGGCGTCAAGGTCGGCGGCCACCAGGCGTCGTCGGCGTCGATGGTGTCGATCATGACCGCGCTGTGGTTCGCGCATCTGCGCGCGGCGGACCGGGTCTCGGTCAAGCCGCACGCCTCGCCGGTGCTGCACGCGATCGAGTACCTGCTCGGCCAGCTCGACGCGAGCTATCTGACGACGCTGCGCGAGTTCGGCGGTCTGCAGAGCTATCCCAGCCGGCTCAAGGATCCGGTCGCGGCGGACTTCTCGACCGGTTCGGTCGGCATCGGAGCGACGGCCCCGATCTGGAGCGCGCTGGCGCACCGGTACGTGGCCGGACACTTCGAGGTACCGCGCGGCGGCCGCCAGGTCTCGCTGGTGGGCGACGCCGAGCTCGACGAGGGCGCGTGCTGGGAGGCGATCGTCGATCCGCTGGTCTCGCAGCTGGGTGAGGTGCTGTGGATCGTCGATGTCAACCGCCAGTCACTGGACCGCGTCGTCCCCGACATCGCCGCCGCGCGGCTGGCGGCGATGTTCGAGGCGGCCGGCTGGCACGTGATCACGGTGAAGTACGGGCGGCGCTTGACCGGGCTGGAGGGCGGCGACGTGCTGGCGCGGCGGATCGACGCGATGACCAACGAGGAGTACCAGCGGATGCTGCGCTCGCCCAACCACGAGATCCGCGAGCGGCTCCTGGAGGGCCGCGGCCGCGATGGTCTGCGGGCCGCGATTGCCGACGTCGACGACGACAGCCTGACGGCGGCCGTGCGCGATCTCGGCGGCCACGACCTAGGGCTGCTGCTCGACGCGTTCGCCCAGGCCGATGCGGTCAAGGACCGCCCGACGGTGATCTTCGCGTTCACGATCAAGGCATGGCGGTTGCCGACCCAGGGCCATCCGGCCAACCACTCGGCGCTGATCGATGACGGGCAGTGGCGCGCGCTGGCGGGGGAGCTGCACGCCGACGCCGAAGCTCCGTGGGCGCGGTTCTCCGCGGGCTCGCGCGAGGCTGAGCTCTGCCGCGAGACCGCCGAGCGGCTCGTCCGCCCGCCCGTGAGCGCCGCCGCGGTCGCGGAGGTCCCGCGGACGCTGGGGCGCGATCACATCGGCCGGGCGTCGACCCAGCAGGCGTTCGGACGCTTCTTCGTCGACCTCGCGCGAGCGGCGCCTGCGGTCGCACAGCGCGTCGTCACCGTCAGCCCTGACGTCGCCTCGTCGACCAACCTCGGAGGCTGGATCAACCACGTTGGCATCTGGCACCTTGGGGAGCGAATTGACTGGTTCGCCGACGACACCGACACGCTCGTGCGCTGGCGCGAGTCCGCCCATGGCCAGCACATCGAATTGGGGATCGCCGAGGGCAATCTCGTCGGGCTGCTGGCCGAGCTCGGTCTCACCTGGGCGCGCGACGGCGAGCCGCTGCTGCCGATCGGCACGCTGTATGACCCGTTCGTCAACCGCGCACTCGAGCCGTGGTCGTTCGGCCTGTACACGGGCGCGCACTCGATTCTCGTCGGCACGCCATCGGGGGTCACGCTGGCGCCCGAGGGCGGCGCCCATCAGTCGATCATCACGCCGTCGGTCGGCCTCGAGCAGCCGCGCTGCACTGCGTGGGAGCCGGCGTTCGGCCAGGACCTGGAATGGGCGCTGCTGGCGGCGCTCGCCGACATCGCCCGGCCCGATGGCGCCTCTGCGTACTTCCGCCTGACCACGCTTCCGATCGACCAGTCGCTGGCCGCGCTGCCGAGCGACGAGGCGGCCCGCGCGACGCGACGTGAGCAGGCGCTGGCCGGCGGTTATGTGCTGCGGCAGGCCGATCGCGAGGGCGCCCCCGAGATCACGCTGGCCGGCACCGGGGCGGTGCTGCCCGAGGTGCTCGCCGCCGCCGATGAGCTCGCCGACGCCGGGCATGCCGTTGATGTCGTCTGCCTGACTTCGGCCGACCTGGTGTTCCGGGCGGTCCGCGGGCGTCGCGGCCTCGCCTCCGACGATGACTCGATCCTCGACACGCTGCTGCCCGCGCAGCGCGCCGCGCCGCTGGTCACCGTGCTCGACGGGCACCCCCACACGCTCAGCTTCCTGGGCTCGGTGCGCAACGTGCCGATCGCCTGCCTGGGCGTGGACGACTTCGGCCAGTCAGGCGACGTCGAGGACCTCTACCGCTCCTTCGGCATCGACTCCGAGACGATCGTCGGCGCCGCTCTGGACCTGATGCCATGACCGAGATCACGATGCCGAGCCTGTCGGATTCGATGCAGGAGGGGACGATCCTGAGCTGGCTCAAGCAGACCGGCGACGCGGTCGCGGTCGGCGACGAGCTGGTGGAGATCGAGACCGACAAGGCGACGATGACTTATGAGTCGCCGGCGGAGGGGACGCTGACGATCGTGGCCGCCATCGGGGAGACGTTGGCGGTGGGAGCGCCGATCGCCACGCTCGGCGCCGCGCTGTCCGCGGGGGCCGAGCAGTCCGCCACCGAGGCCGCCCTGGAGCCAGCCTCGCCATCCCCCCCCGAGCCCGCCCAAGGGCGCACCCCCGAGACGCCCCCCGAGCCCGCCCGGCCCACCCGGCCTGCCGCGAATGAGCATGGGAATGGTTCTCTTTCTGATGACGTGCGAGCAACGCCTCTGGCCCGGCGGATGGCCGGCATCCACCGGGTCGACCTGGCGACCGTCGAGGGCACCGGGCCGCGGGGACGAATCACCCGCTCTGACGTCGCCGCCCGCGCGGGCGTTGAGCTCGAGGCGCCGATAACGCCGACGGCCGGCCTGGCCCCGCCGCCATCGAAGCGATCCGCGCGTGCGTCTGCCACCGGCACCCAGGAGCTGACGCGCACTCAGCAGCTGATCGCGCGACGGATGTCGGAGGCCAAGGCGACGATCCCCGAGTTCCAGGTTCAGACCGAGGTCGATCTCGGCGCGCTGCTCGAGCTCCGCGGCCAGCTGAAGGCGGCGCCCGAACCGCCCGATCCGCTGCCGTCCTTGAATGACTTCATCGTGCGGGCGTGCGGGCTCGCGCTGGGCCGCCACCCGCGGGCCAACGGCTCCTATCGCGACGGCCGCTTCGAGCTGCACGAGCGCGTCAACGTGGGGATCGCGGTCGCCGTCCCCGACGCGCTGGTGGTCCCCACGGTGACCGATGCCGATCAGCGCTCGCTGCGCGTGATCGCGCACGAATCGCGCCGCCTGACCGGCCGCGTGCGCGACGGCTCGATCACTCCCCCCGAACTGTCGGGCGCGACCTTCACCGTGTCTAACCTCGGGATGTACGGGATGACCGCAATCACGCCGGTGATCAACCCGCCGCAGGCGGCGATCCTCGGCGTCGGGGCCGCCCGTGCCGTCCCCGCGCTGCGCGATGGTGAGCTGACCGAACGTCAGCTGATGACGTTGACGCTCAGCTGCGACCACCGGATCCTGTACGGCGCCGACGCCGCGGAGTTCCTGTCAGACATCCGTCGCGGCCTGGAGTCCCCGCTCACGCTCGTCTACTGACCGGGGCATGCTCGACGCGACAAATCACCCGAGCCGTCTCTGATTCGGCACCGGGAAGCACGCGCAGCCCGACGCGCGCGGCATATATCGCCGGGGCGTCTCCGATTTGTGCACGATGGAGGTAGGACGGCCGGGCGAGAGCCGGCGCGCAGGCAAACAGGCGATCAGTCGATGGCCCCAACCCCCCGCAGCAGCGACTCGGCGACGGCGAGCTCGACGACGTCTCCGTACTTGGCGTCGATGTCGAACAGGCTCGCCTCGTGGGGACCGGGGGCGCGATCGCAGACCGCCTGACGCGGCACCACGACGTGGAAGCCGTGCTGTAGGGCGTCGACCACCGTCGCGCGCACGCAGCCTGAGGTCGAGGCGCCACACACGACCACGGTGTCGCATCCCCGGGCGACCAACAGCGCGCTCAACGGAGTGCCGAAGAAGGCCGACGCGAACAGCTTGTGCAGTACGGGCTCGCCCTCGCGGGGGGCGACCCGCGCGTTGATCTGCGGCCAGCGGGTCCCCGGGGCGAGGGCCGCCAGCGCCGGTGCCTTGGCCAGGAAGGCCGCTGCCGTGGCCCGTCCGGCCTCGTCGTACTCGAGCGTCGTAAACGCCACCGGGCAGCCGGCCGACCGCGCCGCGCCCAGCAGCCGCGCGGTCGCTGCCACCGCCGCGTCGGCCGAGCAGTGCAGCGGCGACTCCGGGTCGGTGAAGCCGTAGTTGAGGTCGACGATCACCAGCGCCGGCCGGCGACCCGCTCCCTGGCGTCCCCCCAGGCCACTGGCGGCATATGACTCGAAAGCAGAATGCATGCAATTTGAGAGAAACGACGCTCGAATGAGGCTACTGACTCAGATAACGTATGCAAAATGAGCACCGCCGATGTCGCGCAGACGCACGCCACGCGAGTCCAGGACGAGCTGCGCGAGGCGATCCTCGCGGGCACGCTGGAGCCGGGGTCACGGCTGCGGGCCGAGACGCTGGCCGAGAGCCTGCGCTCGTCGCGCACGCCCGTCCGGGAGGCGCTGCTGCTGCTCGCGCGCGAGGGGCTGGTGGAGATCGAGCCTCGGCGCGGGGCGTCGGTCCGCGCCTTTGACGCCGCCGACGTGTCCGATCTGTACGAGGTCCGCGGGCTGATCGAGCCCCACGCCGCAGCGCTCGCCGCCGTGCGGATCGGGCAGGCCGAGCTGTCGCGTCTGGCCGAGATCCATGAGCGCTCGCTGCGCTGTGACTCGCCGGCGCCGGACTGCGTGGCCGAGCAGTTGCAGCTCAACGAGGCGTTTCATCGCCTGATCCTGGAGGCGGCGTGCTCGCCTCGCCTGACCGCGGCGATGAGCGCCGTGTCCGGCATTCCGCGGGCGTTCCGCGCCTCGTTCTGGCGCGATGGCGGGCAGCGCGCCCAGTCGCTGACCTGTCACCGCGAGCTGCTCAGCGCGCTCCGGCGTCGTCGGCCCGAACTGGCCGAAACGGTGATGCGGATGCACATTCAGGGTGCGGGAGCGTTTCTGGCGGAGGTGAGGGCCGGTGAGCGCTGAGACACCGGGGACCGGGACCGCCGTCGCGCTCACCGACGGGCCGCTGCAGGGGATCAAGGTGCTGGAACTCGGCCAGCTGCTCGCCGGACCCTATGTGGGGACGCTGCTAGGCGACTTCGGCGCCGAGGTGATCAAGGTCGAGCCGCCGCCCAACGGCGACGCGATGCGTGACTGGGGCCGGCTGCGCCATCGCGATCACTCGTTGTGGTGGTCAATCCTGGCCCGCAACAAGCGTTCAGTGGCGCTCAACCTGCGCGAGCCCGAGGGCCAGCGGATCGCGCTTGCGCTGGCCGGCCAGGCCGATGTGGTGCTGGAGAACTTCCGTCCGGGAACGATGGAGCGCTGGGGACTGGGGCCCCAGGACGTGCATGCGGCCAACCCGCGGGTGATCTACGCGCGCGTGACCGGCTATGGCCAGACCGGTCGCTACCGTGACCGCCCCGGGTTTGCCTCGGCCAGCGAGGCGCTTTCCGGCCTGCGTCACATCAACGGCCATCCCGATCAGGCGCCGCCGCGGTTCGGGATCTCGCTGGGGGACTCGCTGGCGGCCCAATCGGCGTTCCAGGGGGTCCTGCTGGCGTTGTACGCGCGCGACGTGCGCGGTGCCCAGGGGCAGGTGATCGACGCCTCGATCACCGACGCCTGCCTGGCGATCACCGAGTCAGCGGTGCTGGAGTACGAGAAGACCGGCGCCGTGCGTAACCCCACCGGCACCCGGCTGCCGCGGATCGCGCCCAGCAACGTGTACCGGTCCAAGGACGGCAAGTGGGTGGTGATCGCCGCCAACCACGACACGCTGTGGCGGCGGCTGGCGAAGCTGATCGGGCAGCCCGAGCTGGCCGGCGATCCGCGTTTCGTCGACCACCACGCGCGGGGCGAGAACGAGGACCTGCTCGACGAGCTGATCGGGGATTGGGCGGTTGGGTACACCGCGGCCGAGCTCGACCGGCTCGTCAACGACGCCGGCGTCGTGTGCGCGCCGGTCTATGACGCCTCTGACGTATACGCCGACCCGTACTTTCGCGAGCGCGAGCTGCTGATCGAGTATGAGGACGAGGTGCACGGAACGGTCTCGGGAATGGGGATCGTCCCGAAACTTTTGGGCACCCCGGGCCGAGTGCGCCAGGCGGCGCGCTGGACGGTCGGGGCAGACACCGACGACGTCCTGCGCGGGCTGGGCTACGGGCAGGACGAGCTGCGCCAACTGCACGAAGACGAGATCGTCTAAAGGAGACGGATATGGGACACCGGCTGGGAGTAGACGTTGGCGGCACCTTCACCGACGTCCAGATGCAGGACACCGAGACCGGTGACGTCACGCTGGTGAAGGTGCTGTCGACGCCGTCTGACCAGTCGGTGGGCGTGCTGGAGGGCGTGCGGGAGGCCTGCCGTCGCACGGGCGCCTCGCCCGGTGATCTCGAGCTGATCCTGCACGGTTCGACCGTCGTCACCAACCTGATCCTCGAGAGCAAGGGCGCGTCCTGCGGGCTGCTGACCACGCGCGGGAACGAGCAGATCCTGCACCTGGCGCGGGCCTGGACGCCCGGCCCGCTGTACGGCTGGATGGGCATGATCAAGCCCGAGCCGCTCGCCCCGCTGTGGCACACCCGTGGCATCGGCGGCCGGATGGCCGCTGACGGCTCCGAGGTGGAGCCGCTCGACGAGGACGCCGTCGCCGCCGCGATCGACGAGCTCGTCGCCGACGGCGTGCAGTCGGTCACGATCGGCTTGCTCAACTCCTACGTCAACCCGGCGCACGAGCGCCGCGCGCGGGAGATCGCCGCCTCCGCGCATCCCGAGCTGCCGGTCTCGATCTCCTCAGACCTGGTGTCGGAGTATCGCGAGTACGAGCGCACGTTGACCGCCGTGCTCAACGCCTACGTCCAGCCACAGGTGATCCGCTACGTCGACGGTCTCGAGCGGCGGCTGCAAGAGGAGGGGTTCGCGGGCCGCCTCAACGTGGTCCGCTCCGACGGGGGCACGATGAGCACCCTGGCGACCAAGGAGCGACCCGTCGACACGGCGTTCTCGGGACCGTCGGGCGGCGTCGTCGGCGCCGCCTGGCTGGCCCGCCGGATCGGCGCGCCCAACGTGCTCACGCTCGACGTTGGCGGCACGTCGACGGACGTCTCGATGTGCGTCGACGGCGCGGTCACGATCCGCCGCGACGCCCAGCTGGGCTACTACCAATTTCAGTCGCGCGGGGTGGACGTGCACAGCGTCGGCGCCGGCGGCGGCTCGATCGCCTACCTGACCCCGGTCGGGGCGCTCCGGGTCGGCCCGCAATCGGCGGGTGCCGAGCCGGGTCCGGCGGCCTACGGCCGGGGCGGCACCGAGCCGACGGTCACCGATGCCAACGTCGTCCTGCACCGGATCCCGCCGGCGATCAAGCTCGCCGGCTCGCTGGAGATCGACGAGCAGGCCGCTCGCGAGGCGGTGCAGAAGGTCGCCGACGGGCTCGGCGTCGACGTCACCAGCGCCGCGCAGGCGATCGTTGAGATCGCCAACGAGAACATGCATGCCGCGCTGCGCGTGGTCTCGATCGAACGCGGGTTTGACCCGCGGGAGTTCGGCCTGCTCGCGTTCGGCGGCGCCGGCCCGATGCACGCCAACGCGCTGGGGCGGCTGATCGGTGCCGAGCCGGTGGTGATCCCGGCGACGCCCGGCGTGCTGAGCGCGTTCGGTTTCCTCGTCGCCGACGTGCAGAACGAGTTTGCCCGCACCTACCTGAAGGTGGCCCCGGACACGCCGGCGGCGAGCCTGCGCGAGACGCTGATCGAGCTGCGCGACGAGGCCGCACAGTGGCTGGAGCGCGAGGGCGTGGCCGCGGCCGATCACGAGTTCAGCTTCTACGCGGATTGCCGCTACTACATGCAGGACATCCAGCTGCCGTGCTCGCTGCAGCTCGCCGAGGTCGACGACGGCTACGCCGAACTGCTGCGCGGGCGCTTTGAGGCCGAGCACCGCCGCCGCTTCGGCTTTGACCTGGACGCTCCGATCGAGGTCGCGACCGTTCGCGCCGTCGGCTCGGGCGGCGATGCGATCGCGGCGGGGGCTCAGAACGGGACGCCCCCCGACAGCTTCCCCGATCCCGACCGGACCGAGGACGTGTTCTTTGACGGCGGCTGGCGGCCGAGCGCGATCCACCAGCGCGACCGGCTGGTGCCCGGACACCGGATCGCCGGTCCCGCGGTAATCGAGCAGCAGGACACCACGACCGTGATCGAGCCCGGCTACGCGGGCACCGTCGACGGCTACGGGAACATCATCATCCGCAAGCAGGAGGGCGACTGAGATGGGCGTCACCGACCACCAGCTTCCCGACTTCGTGCGCGAGCACAAGATCGATCCGATCACCCTGGACATCATCGAAAACACGCTCTCCAACGCCCGTTATGAGATGGACCGCGTGCTCGAGACGACCGCGGTCAGCCCGGTGATCCGCGAGCAGTCAGACCAGTTCCCGCTGATCGCGGACCGTCACGGTCGGATGGTGATCGGCCAGTTCGGCTCGGCGATCAACACGATCCTCGAGCACTCGCCCTATGCCGCGGGAGAGCTGCGCGAGGGCGATGTGATCGCGCTCAACGATCCGTACATGTGCGAGGGCTCGATCTCACACACGCCGGATTTCCTGATCCTGCGCCCGATCTTCCACGAACGGCAGCTGGTCGGCTACGCGTCGCAGTGGGGCAACCTGATGGATGTGGGGGGGACGGCGGCCGGGTCGATGCCGATCACCGCGCGCAGCATCTTCTACGAGGGCATGCGGATGCCGCCACTGAAGCTGTATGACGGCGGCAAGCTCAACCAGGAGCTGCTGGCTCTGTTCTGCCACAACACGCGCGTGCCCAAGATGGTCGAGGCCGACATCAAGGCGATCGCGGCGGGCACCGCGGCCGGCGCCGCCCGGGTGATCGAGCTGTGCGAGCGGTTTGGCCGCGACACCTACCTGGAGGCCTGCGACGCGATCCTGGACCGCACCCGGGGTGGGCTGATCGACCTGATCCGCACCCACCTGCCCGACGGGGAGCGGTTCTCGTTCTCAGACCTCGCCGACGACGATGGGCTTGGCAACGGACCGATCAAGCTCGAGCTGGCGATGTGGCGCGACGGCGACCGCCTGCACCTGGACTGGACGGGCACCGACGGCCAGGTCCCCGGTTCGGTCAACTTCCTGCTCAACATCGAGATGTTCAAGATGTTCGCCGGGGTGTTCCTGATCATGGCGTTCGCGCCCGATCTGGTGTTCAACGACGGTTACTACGACCTGATCGAGGTGACGATCCCCGAGGGGTCGGTGCTGCGCCCGGAGTTCCCGGCGCCGCTGGGCAACCGGCTGAGCCTGATGGCGCGCCAGTTTGACGTCGTCGACGCGATCTTCTCCAAGGCGCTGGACGGTTTCGCGGTCACCGGCGGCTACGGGACGAGCCCTAACTTCGTCTACTCGGGCACCGACGAGGACGGCAACGCCTACCAGATCCTCGAGATCCTCTACGGGGGAATCCCCGCACGGCCGTTCGCCGACGGACTCGACGGCCACTCCTGGTGGCCGCTGTTCAAGGCCGTTCCGACCGAGTACCTGGAGAAGTACTACCCGCTGCGGATCCAGCGCTATGAGGCGCGGATCGACTCCGGCGGCGCCGGCTATCACCGCGGCGGCCACGGGGTCGCCAAGGTCTATGAGTTCCTGGCCGACGGCTTCGTCTCCTATCAGGATGACCGCGCGCAGACCTACCCGTGGGGGCTGCAGGGCGGCCGCCACGGCGCGCCCTCAGCGAAGACGCTGCGCCGGGCCGTCGACGGCTCGGAGCTCAGACTCCCATCCAAGGTCGAGAACGTGCCCGTGCGCCGCGGCGACCGGCTGACGTTCTGCACCGCCGGGGCCGGCGGCCTCGGGGACCCGCTGACCCGCGAGCCCGAGCGGGTCGCCACCGACGTCAAGGCCCGGCTGGTCAGCGTCGCCGCGGCCACTGACGACTACGGGGTCGTGGTCAGCGCCCGCGGCGAGATCGACGCGGACGCCACCACGGCCGCCCGCGAACGTGCCCGGGACGGCGTCGACCACAGCGACGAGTTCGACTTCGGCCCGGTGCCCGAGCGGGCGGAACTGGCCCAGCGGATCGCCGACGAGCGACGCGAGTTCGACGCCTGGATGGCCGCCGAGAGCCGCGCCGACTCCTCGTCGGCGCCCGCCTGAGCACGATGCGCGTCAGCCTGTGCGATGTCGCGCCCCGCGATGGGCTACAGAACGACGCGGCGACGCTGGCGCCGGACCTCCGTGCGCAGCTGTGCGTCCGGCTGGCCGGCGCCGGACTGGTTCGGGTCGAGGCGGCGAGCTTCGTCAATCCCGAGCGCGTGCCGCAGATGGCCGGCGCCGAGGAGGTGTTCGCTGCGCTGGCCGCCGAGCGCGGCGGCGACACGGTCTACGCGGCGCTCGCGCTGAACCTGCCAGGAGCGCAGCGGGCCGTTGCCGCCGGCGCGGACGAGATCCACCTCGCCTATCCGCTGACCGACAGCTTCGCCCAGCGCAACCAGGGGATGACCGTGTCGCAGGCCGCCGGCGTGGCCGAGCAGATGATCGTCGCCGGACACGAGGCAGGGGTGCGGGTCACCGCCACGCTGGCCGCCTCGTTCGGCTGCCCGTTCGAGGGTCGGGTCGACCCCGGAGTGGTGCTCGCCCACGCCGAGCGGATGGCTGCTGCGGGTGCCGATGAGCTGATGCTGGCCGACACGATCGGGGTCGGCGTGCCCGCCCAGGTCAGACGGCTGCTGCCCGGTGCGCGGAGCGCGATGGGTGAGCGTCCGGTCGGACTGCACCTGCACAACACCCGCAACACCGGGTATGCCAATGCGCTGGCCGGGCTTGAGCATGGCGCGACGAGCTTCGACGCGTCGCTCGGCGGGCTCGGCGGCTGCCCGTTCGCTCCGCGCGCGACCGGCAACATCGCCACCGAGGATCTCGTGTATCTGCTCGAGGGCGAGGGGGTGCAGTCCGGCGTGTCGCTCGACGGGCTGATCGACGCCGCACACTGGCTCGCCGCGGTCCTGGGCCGCGAGCTTCCGGGGTTGGTCTACAAAGCCGGGGCGATCAGCTGACGTCCAGCTCCTGCAGCATCGGCGCCAGCTTCACAGTTCCGGTCGAGGTCTTGTCGTCGGTGATCCCCTTGGTCATCCGGATCCGCACATAGCGCGCGTGGACGGCGGGGAAATGCAGCACGTCAGTGCTGCGGCCGTGGATCCCGCTGACCGTGGCCACGGTGTGCCAGAAGTAACCGTCGGTCGAGGCCTGGAGCACGTAGCTGCTGGCCCGCACCGTCCGCACCGGGGTGGGCGCAGGGTGCACGTTGGGCTTGGGCGCCACCGGCCACAGGTGACCCCACTGGATCACCGCCCGGTTGATCATCCGCCGGCCGGCATGGGTCGCGACGGTGAGCGTCGCCGGCAGCGTCGTCGCTTGCCAATCGGTTGCCGGGCTGCCGTCGACGGCCGCCAGGGCGGGCTGCCCGGGCTCGGCGCTGGTCGAGCTCGCGTTCTGGCAGCGGACGATGTCGGTCGTCGGCTTCAGGTCCGGCCGGGCGGTGCGGATTGCCAACGGGTGCCCGGCGGTCACCGTGTGGCGACCGCCCGGCGTGCTGACCGGGAGCGGAGCGCCGCTGTCAAGCGTCACCGTGGTCGTGCGTAGCCCCACTGAGATCGTGAACGTTGCGCCGTGCCACTGCAGGTTGCGCAGCGTCACGCCGCTCTGCTGCGCGGTCAGGCTGGGCGCGATCCGCACGTCTCCGGCGTTCCAGCGCAGGCCCGAGTAGCCGTACAGGAATTCCTGCAGGAAGCCGCCGATCCCGGTCATGAACGTGAACGCTCCGCCCGTCTTGGTCTCGGAGAACTGGTGAAACACGTCGCGGATGAACGGCTCGTAGCTGCGCTGGGTGTAGGCGAAGCTCGAGCAGCCGGGCGATCCGAGTTGTGAGCTGTCGATCGAGTTGACCGCGTCGCTCATCGACGGGCCGCCAGGATCGGTCCGGGGGACGTAGAAGTTCAGATCGGCCTGCGCCACTCGGGCCGACATCGGGAACCGCCACGGGTACTGCAGTAGGGTCACGTCGCCCTGCTTGACCAGCTGCGAGCGGTAACCGGCGAACTCGGGATGCACGCCCGCCTTCACCGGTACCACCAGGCCGGCGGCAATCGTCGACCAGTTCGCCGGGACCGGCTGGCCGAGCACCTTGGCCGCCGCGAGCGCGTCGCGCAGCGTCGTCTTGGCGCCGACGTTGGTGAACGCCTCGTCGGTGACGTTCGGGTTCTCCTCGTCGGGGCCGGTCACGTGGCGCAGGTGATAGCTGCTGCCGGCGCCACGCACCGCCCGCGACGCCCAGAACGTGGCCGCGCCGGAGATCACCGGCCAGCCCCGCGTCCGCAGCCACTGCGTGTCCCCCGTGGTCAGGAAGTACTGCCACTGCGCCAGCGCGATGTCAGCGGTGATGTGCTGCTCATACAGGCCCTCGCTGTTGACCGACACCGGCGGCGGGATCTGCTCGGTCCCGTCCAGGGCGCTCTCCCAGGGGAAGCGGGCGCCGCTCGATCCGGTGGCGGCGGCGTGCTGCTCGGCCGCCTGCAGCCGGTTGTAGCGATAAGTCTCCATCGCGCTCGCCAGGTCCGGGTGCTGGGCCAGCAGCGACGGATACATCCAGGTCTCGGCGTCCCAGAAGATGTGGCCGTCGTAGCCGTTGGAGGAAAGCCCGGCCGGGGACACGCTCCAGTCCTGGTCGTCGCGGGTGCTCGACCACAGATAGAACTCCGAAGCGTTGACGTCGGTGGCGACGGTGTGATTGCCGGCCACGTCGATTCGGCCCTGCCACAGCTTTGCCCAGGCCGCATCGTTCTCGGCGCGCAGGGCGGTGGCCCCCGCCGTCACGGCGCCGGTCGCGTCCAGCTGGGCGGACGTGACCGGATCGGTCGCGGTCTGCGAATCCTCGACGCCCGCGTACTTGGTCAACATGTAGGTCTGCCCGGCGGTCACCGGGAAGCTGACCTGCTGGCCCACGCTCTGGCTGACCGCCTGGTCGGTCTCGGTGCTCGGCGCCGTGATGTTCGAGCTCGGGACCAGCTGATCGGCGAGCGTCGCGGTGATCCCGGTACGGAGGGTCTGGACGCTCAGCCACTGGCTGCGGCCGGCCAGGTTCCAGGCCTTGCCGGTCTGGCTGGTGAGCACCGGCGGCAGCTGGGGGCCGGTGACGCGGTCCGCCGTGCCGTCGATCGCGTCGGTGACGGTGGCCGTGCCGGTCCAGTGCGGGCGCAGGGTCAGCGCCACGACGCCGACGTGCTCACGGGCGCGATCGGTGAACACCTGGTAGCTGATGTCGGTGACGTGGCCGTCGGGGGCGGTCCAGCGTGCGGTGGTCGAGATCACGCCGGTGCGCAGATCGATCGACTGGCGCCAGCCCGATGTCTTTCCCTTCTGAAACGGCGCGAAGGTGCTCCCGCCGTCGGCGAAGCTGAGCGCCGACCAGGACGGGATGTTGGCGCGCTGCTGGACGAGCTCGGGCGCCTTGCCCTGAGACGGCTTGGCGTAGAAGCCGGCCAGCTCGGACTGCGCCGGGACGGTGCCGCCGGCGTAGCCCTGACCGGCGGGTCCGACCCGGACCCCGAGCAACCCGTTGCCGGTGAACGTCGGCGCGTAGCGCGAGCCGGTGTTCGTCGCCGTGAGCACGAACGAGCCGGAGTTGGCGGCCGCGGCCGCCGTCGCGGGCGAGCCGACCAGTCCGATCAACCCGAGAACCACACCTGCTGCCCAACGCGCGCGAGTACTCATGCTCCGCTCCCTCCGGTAACGATCATCCGCCGTCAGCATTCCCGCGGCGGGTGCTGATCCAAACCAACAAGCGGGCGCAGGGCGCTCGGCTACGGTTTCAGGACATGGAGCACAGCGCCCATCGGCAACGCATCGAGCGCGCGTTCACCGGGCAGGCGGACGCGTTCGAGGATCGCGCACGCAACCGCGTGTTCACCTCGGATGCGAGCTGGGTGTTCGATCACCTGCCACGCGCTGGCGACGAGCTGGCGATCGACGTGGCGGCGGGAACCGGTCATGCGGCTCGGCAGCTGGCGCCCTCGGTCCGCGCTGTGGTGGCGCTCGACGCCACCGCGGCGATGCTTGCCCGCGGCCGCGAGCAGGCCCGACGGGAGCAGATCCTCAACGTCGTCTTCATGCAGGGCGACGCGGCGGCGCTGCCGTTCCTTGACGGCTCGTTTGACATCGCGGTGTGTCGGTTCGCCGCGCATCACTTCGAGCGCCCGGAGGCGGTGGTGGCCGAACTGGCACGGTGCACGCGGACCGGAGGTCACGTCGCGCTCGTCGACCTGATCGCCGCTGACGACGCCGGCCTTGCCGCGCAGCAGAACCGGCTCGAGCGCCTGCGCGACGAGTCACATGCGCGGATGCTGGCTCGCGGCGAGCTGGTCGAGCTGCTGGGCGCCGCCGGCCTGCAGCCGGTCGACGTCAGCACCCGCGCGCTCCGCCGCCCGCTCGAGCCGTGGCTCGACCAGGCTGCCACCGGCGACGACGCCGCCGCGGAGATCCGCAGGACGCTGCGCTCAGAGCTGGCCGGCGGCGAGCCGACCGGGTTTGCGCCGACGGAGATCGACGGCCGCCTGATGTTCACGCAGACGTTCGCCGCGTGCATCAGCAGACTCACCGATAGCTGACCAACGACTCGCCGCTGGTCTGCAGGTGGCCGTGCTCGTTGAACGACACCAGCGTCGCGCCGCGGCGACCGACGGCGATCGTGGTGATCCCGGTGTTGACGGTCACGCGGTTAAAGACGATGAACGCCTCGTCGGGGAGACCCATCAGCGCGACGCAGGCAGCGCGTATCACCCCGCCGGACGGGCACAGCAGCGCGGTCTGGCGGGATTGAAGCGTGGCCGCGCTGGCCTCGACGCTGCGCCTGACCCGGGTCGCGAACGCGGGGAAGGTCTCCGCCGCGGAGCTGGACTCGCCGGCGCCGATCCAGGCGCGCAGGCCGTCGTCGAGCACATGCTGGAATTCGCGCGAGGCCGCGTCAATGTCGGCCGCAGGTGGCGGCGACGTCGTGAAAGCCTGGCGCAGCGACGAGCTGGTGTGAGCGGCGAGAATCTGATCGGAGTCGTATTCGTTCAAACCCGGATCGAGTGACGGCTCCCGGCCGTCGGCGATCGCGGCGACCGTGTCACGCTGGCGACGCAGCGTCCCGCAGACCAGCACGTCCGGGGAACTGCCGCGGCGGCGCAGTTCGGCATCCAGCGCGCGCGCCTGGCGCTCCCCCAAGGCCGAGAGGACGTCGTAGTCAGTGGTGCCGAACGACGCTTGGGCGTGCCTGACCAGCAGAAGCGTCGGCATCAGCGGCGAGGAAGCTAGTCGCGCTCGCGCAGATGCGAGGTGTCGTTGAAGCTGATCAGTGCCCAGCGGCCGCTGGACAGCCGCATCAGCCGCGTCAGCGAGCCGTTCTCCGCATACAGGAACGCGAACGCCCGGCTGCCGGTCACCTGGCGACACGCTTCCGCGATCACGCCCCCGTGCACGATCGCCAGCACCGTCGCATCGGGCCCGCCGGCGTCGCTGAGGCGCTCCATCCCCACGCTGATCCGCTTCGAGAACTGCTCCATCGGCTCGGCGTTGGGAATCACGTCCCAGCGCTCGGCGGCAAAGATCCGGTGGGTGAGCGAATCGTCGCGCGCGACCCGCTGGTTGAGCTGACCCTCCCAGTCGCCGAGATACACCTCGCGCAGCTGCGGCATCACCACCGGGTCACGAGCGAGGCGCCGCGCCAGCGGCGCCGCCGTCTGCTGCGTGCGCCGCAGGGGGGTCACGAACACGGCTGCGATCGGGGACTCCGCCAGCCGCTGAGCCACGGCGACCGCCTGGCGCTGGCCGAGCTCGGTGAGCTCGGGATCGCTGTGACCGTCGACCAGGTCCAGCGGCGCCTCCGGCGTGGAATGGCGGGCCGAGCCATGACGGATCAGCACAACCTCGGTCGCCCCCAGCGGGAGTACGAATGGACGCTGAAAGTCGCGGGGCATCGTGCCGGGAGCTTATGCGTCCGGTCGCGGCCGCGCGATGACCGTCAGCGGCTCTCGAGGCCGCGCAGCACGATGTCGGCGAAGATGTCTGACACCGCCTCGGCGCTCAGCTCGCCGTGCGGATCGAACCACGTTGAGCCCCAGCTGGCCATCCCCAGCACCGCTCGAGCCGCGATCTGCGGGGGCACGTCGATGAACCGCTCCGAGGACACCCCCTCGGCGATCACCCGGCTGACCATCTTCTCGTAGAAGTCCCGCTTGACCACCAGCGCCGACCACCGATCTCCGCTGACCGCGCGGCGCTCCCGCAGGAACACGGTGACGCCGTCCCGGTGGCGAGCGACGAACGCCATGCTGACCTTGAGCACTCCCCGGACCTTCTCCGCCGGGGTCTGCGAGGTCGACAGCACCGACATCGTCTCGTCGATCAGCTCGTCGATCAGCTGCTCGTGGATTGCGAACAGCAGATCTTCCTTCTTGCGGACATGGTGATAGAGGCTGGGCTTGCGCATCCCGGCCTCCTCGGCGATCTCGACCATCGAGGCGGCGTGGTAGCCGCGGCGGCTGAAGACACGCGTCGCGGCCTCGATGATGTCGGCACGCACCCGTGGCCCCCCGGCAGGCAGTCGGCTTCCCGGTTCAGAGGACGGCGCATGGGTTACGGGGTGGTCTGGCACTGGCCCCATCGGGCTCGCCTCTGGGTCTGCCCGTCGCGCGCCACTCCTACCAGAATCTTGACTTCTGAGCCGGGCACGCGCTGAGCCGGGCGAGCCAGACGACGTCGCCACTCATGAGGTAATACGTGGTTTTTGTACGCTCGGCTCAGTGAGCCTGGGCCCCGCAGATACCGAGGCAGACGAGAAGCGCAGCGCGCCTGAAACCGGTGTGGCGCCGGTCGGCGATCTGCTGCTGGCGCCGTCCGCGGTCCTCGAGGGCCTGCCCGACGCGGTCGTGGCGACGGCACGCGACGAGAAGATCGTGTTCGTCAACGCGCTGGCCGAGGCGCTGTTCGGTTACTCGCGTCTCGAGTTGCTCGGGCGGCCGGTGCAGACGCTGTGGCCCGAGCGCCTGCGCCAGCGGTACATGCGCAACGTGCGGCTGTACTTCGCCACCGAGGACCCGCTGCGCTCCCCGATCGAGGCGTGGGGCCTACGACGGGACGGCTCGGAGTTCGTCGGCGAGATGAGCTGGTGGATCGTGGCGACCAACGCCGGGCCGCTGTTACTGGCGATCGGACGCGACATCACCGAGCGCCGCGATGCCGAGCGGCGCCAGGGTGCGGTCGCCGAGCTGAGCGAGCGCGCGCTGGCGGGAGCCGACGCTCCCAGCCTGGCCGCCGAGGCCGTCAACCTGATCCACCGCACGCTGCCGGTTGGCGGCGCCGAGTCGGACTCGATCGGTCCGAGCGCGACGCCGAAGCTCGCCGACATCGCCAGCTCGACCGCGCCGGCCCTGATCGGCCGCTCGATCGCCTCCAGGATGCGCACCCCGACGGCCAGCGCCGCCCTCTCGTCGACGTCCTCACAGACGCCAACGAACTCGTCGCCGCCGAATCGCGCGATCGTGTCGCCCGGCCGCACCGCCATCCGCAGCCGACGACCGAACTCGACCAATACGGCATCCCCCGTGGCGTGGCCATGGCGGTCGTTGACCTGCTTGAAGTCGTCGATGTCGACGAACAGCACGGCGGTCGTGCCCTCCATCCGCTTCGCCTTGGCCAGCGCATGCTCGAGGCGGTCGTGCAGCAGGGTCCGATTGGCGAGCCCGGTCAGCGGATCATGGACCGCCTCGTGGCGCGCCCGTTCGTCGCCACGTAAGCGTTCGAGCGCAGTCGCCAGCGTGTTGGCGACCGCGCGCACAAGGCTGACCTGGTCGTCTGACAGCTCGCGCTCCGGGGCGATCAGCAAGGCGTCGCCGGTGCCGATGCCAAGCCGCAGACCGGGCTTCGCAGCGGACCCGGCGCGGGCCAGCTGCGCTCCGCCGGCCAACCGCACCTCGCTGCTCAACAACGCCGACACCGCCGCCTACCGGGCCAAGGCCGCCGGCCGCGGCCGCGTTGAGCTGTACACCTGACGGTGACGCCATCCGCGTCAGCCCTGCCGGTGAAGTTCACGCCCGTGTCCAGCCCCGAGGCGGCCGACCCGACCCTGCGCCGCGACCTCCTGCGCACCTGGGTCGAAGTCACCGATGCCGGGGGCGCGGTCGGCTTCGTCGCGCCGTCGGACGCGGTCGCGATCGGCGAGACGCTGGACCGCGCGCTGGAGCGCGTGCGCGATGGGCGCGACGCGCTCGGAGTGCTCCGGCGCGCCGACGAGGCCGTCGGCATGGGGCTCCTCGTCCGCGAGAGCCACGCCCTGCGCCGGCACTGGCGCAAGGTCCTGCGCCTGATGGTGCGTCCCGACCTTCAGGGCACCGGCGCCGGCGGGCTGCTGCTCGAGGGCCTGCACGCCATGGCCCGGGACCTCGGGCTCGAGCAGCTCGCGCTCAGCGTGCGCGGCGGAACCGGCACCGAACGTTTCTACGAGCGCTTTGGCTACACCGTGTTCGGTCGCCACCCGGCCGCGATCCGGATCGCGCCCGGAGACGATCGCGACGAGATCCTGATGCGTCTCGTGCTCTAGCCGGTCGACCGTGCCGCACGCGGAGACGGCTTACCCGATGTCCCTTGCGTCCGCAGCGCGCTTGTGATTGGGTTTGCTGACAAAATTGTTGACAATCTTGTCGACGAGTTCGCGATACGCACTAATGGTCGCGGTGCGGCGAATATCGGTATAGGCTTGCACCGGGGGCGCAGAAGCTCAGCGAATGGACGTTCGTCAAGGAGTGGCTCGGGATCCCGATCGAGTTCTACTACGGCCTGGTGATCATGGTGGTGATCTGGTACGTGCTGCAGTTCACGCCGTTCGGGCAGCGGGCGCTGTTCGTCGGCCAGTCGCGCGAGGTGGCACGCCTGAGCGGCTTCAGGGTCTCGAAGATGCGCCTGCAGGGCTTTGTGATCGCCGGGTTCGTGAGCGCGATCTCCGGGATCCTGTTCGTCGGCACCACCGGATCGGCCAGCCCGGGTTCGGGCACGACGCTGCTGCTGCCCGCCTATGCGGCCGCGTTCCTGGGGCTGACGACGATTCAGCCGGGACGGTTCAACGCGTGGGGATCGGGGATCTCGGTGTTCTTCCTGGCCAGCGGCGTCGCCGGCCTGGAGCTGCTCGGCGCGCAGGACTACGTGCAGGAGCTGTTCTACGGGGTCGTCCTGGTGCTCGCGGTCGTGATCTCCCGGATCGTCAACCGCCGCCGCCAGAACGCCGGCGCCTAATGGCGAGCACGACCCGGCAACCCCGGGCTGACGCCTATGACATGTTGCGCGCGGAGATCATGGGTGGCCGCCTGTCGCCGAACGAGCGGCTCGTCGAGTACGACCTGGTGGACCGCTACGGACTCAGCCGCGCGGCGGTACGGATGGCCCTGGTCCGCCTCGAGCAGGATCGGGTCGTCGTCCGCGAGCCCAACCGTGGCGCCCGGGTGCGGCGGGTCACCGAGGCCGAGGCGGTTGAGATCCTGGAGACGCGGGCCGCGCTGGAGGGCGTCGCGGCGGGTCACGCCGCCCGGCGGGCGACCGACGACGAGATCGCCCAGCTGCTGCGGATCGCCGACGAGATGGTGGCGCTGCACGGCCGCGGTGATCTCCTGGCGATGTCGGAGGCCAACGCCCAGCTGCATCGGCTGATCCTGCAGGCCTCCCGGCACGCGACCGTGCAGCGGATCGCGGCCGGCCTGAAGTCGCAGATGGTGCGCTTCCAGTACCGGACGATCCTGGTCACGGGCCGGGCGAGCTACTCGCTGGCCGAGCACGCGGCGATCGTCAACGCGATCGCCGCCCGCGACCCCGAGGTGGCCGAGCGCGCGATGCGCCTGCATCTTTTTAACGTCGCCCGGGCGCTGCACGAGGGCGCCGAGCGCGCGGCCGCGCGCGGCGCCGAGGAGGCGGGTGCGTGACCGAGACGATCACATCACCGTCCCCGCGTGCCCGAGCACTGCTGCGCGGAGCATTTGACACCCATATCCACGTCGCCCCCGACGTGGTCGGGCGGATCGTCGACGACCTCACCCTGGCGCGGCGTTTCGCCGAGTTGGGGATGGCCGGCTTCGTGCTCAAATCGCATTACACGTCAACCGCCGAGCGGGCCGCCGTCGTGCGGGCGGCGGTGCCCGGGATCCAGGCACTGGGCGCGATCGTGCTCAACCGCGCCGTCGGTGGCCTGAACCCGCTGGCGGTGGAGGTGGCTGCGCGCGAGGGGGCCCGCACCGTGTGGCTGCCGACCGTCGATTCGGTCAACGAGTCCCACGAGCGTGACCGGGTGGGTCAGACCGGGTCCGCCCGTGTGCCGGTGTGGGTGGCCCTGCAGCGCGATCTGCGAGCCGAGAGGATCGAGATCCCCCCGGTCCCGGTCGTGGCGCAGGACGGCGGCGTGCTGCCCGAGACGGTCGCGGTGCTGCGGCGGGTCGCCCGGCACGGGATGCTCCTGGCGACAGGCCACCTGGCGCGCGATGAGATCTTCGCCGTGCTCGACGCGGCGCTGGAGCAGGGCGTGACCGAGATCGTGATCACCCATCCCGAGTTCCCCGCGCAGAACCTGTCGGTCTCCGATCAGGTCGCGCTGGCGGCACGGGGCGCGCTGCTGGAGCGCTGCTTCACCACCCCCCACACCGGCAAGATCGCGTGGGAGCGCTGGATCGAGAACATCCGCGCGGCCGGCCCCGAGCACTCGGTGTTGTCCACCGACCTCGGCCAGGTGTTCAACCCGCCGGTGCAGGACGGGATGGCGATCATGGTCGACCGCCTGCTGGAGGCCGGCTTCAGCGAGCAGGAGGTGCATGTGATGGCCGTCGTCAACAGCCGTCGGGTGGCGGGAGCGTCGCCGCTTTGAGCGGGCGGCGGATGCTGGTGATCGGTGCGCACTCGGCCGACTTCGTGTGGCGGGCCGGTGGCGCGCTGGCGGTCTGCACCGCGAACGGCGGCTCCGGACGGGTGATCGCGCTGTCCTACGGGGAGCGGGGCGAGTCGGGCGAGCTGTGGAAGGCGGAGCCAACCCGGACAGTTGAGAACGTGAAGCGGATCCGGCACGGCGAGGCCGAGCGGGCGGCGGAGGCGTTGGGGGCCGACTTTCATTGCCTGGACCTCGGCGACTACCCGCTGCAGATCGACGCCGCGGCGCTGGAGCAGATCTCCGACGTGATCCGCGAGTTCGCACCCGACGTGCTGATCACCCACACCGACACCGATCCGTTCAACCCCGACCACCCCGTCGCCGGCACCGCCGTCACCCGCGCTCGCAGTCTGGCCGCCGGCGCGGGAGTGCAGAGCGCCTTTGCGACCGTCACGCCGCCCGAGCTGTTTCTGTTCGAGCCCCATCAACCCGAGCTGTGCAACTTCACCCCGACGACGTTCGTGGATATCACTGTGGTGATGGGGGCAAAGCTCGCGGCGATGAGCGAGATGAAGGCCCAGGCGTATCTGCAGACCTATTACCGCGAGCGCGCCGACCACCGCGGTAATCACGCCCGCCGCTCGTCGGCCAACGCGGAGATCCGTCAGGCCGAGGCGTTTCAGCGCGTCACCCCGCAGGTGGTGAGCGCGCTGTGAGCGCCGCTGCGCTCGTCGAGCTCGCCCGGCTCGGGTCAGCGACCGTGTACGAGGCCGGCGGGCGGTGCGGCTACGTCGATGCCGATCTGATCCAGGTCGTGCCGGGCTCGCGCGTGGCCGGTCCGGCACGAACCGTCAGCTGCGGCCAGGACGACAACCTGATGGTCCACGCGGTGATGGCCGCCGTCCAGCCCGGCGAGGTGATCGTGCTGACGATGCCCGACCCGCGCCCGGTGGCGCTGGTCGGCGATCTGCTCGCCACGCAGGCGCTGGCTCAGGGAGTGGCCGGCGTGCTCGTCGATGCGTCGGTACGCGACGTCGAGGAGCTGGCCGAGCTTGGGCTACCGATCTGGGCCCGCTGGGTGAGGGTCAAGGGCGCGACCAAGGACATAGTCGGGACGATCGGTGAACCGATCACGGTCGGCGGGGCGACGATCCGCCAGGGCGACGTCGTGGTGCTGGACGCTGACGGCGCCGCGGTGGTCGAGCACGAGCGCGTGGACGAGGTGCTGGCCGCGTCGCGTCAGCGAGAGGAGCGCGAGCGGGTCAAGCGGGCCAGGCTGCAGACCGGCGCGCTGTCCTATGACCTCGACGATCTGCGCGAACGCGTCGAGCGGCCGTGATCGCGAACAACGAGCTCACGCGCGACGTGGCACACATCCACCACGCCGAGCTGCTGACGCCGTTCCCGAACGAGAGCCTGCGTTTCTTCACCGAGCTGTTCGGGATGCAGGTGGAGCACGACGAGGGCCAGTCGGTGTTTCTGCGCGGCTGGGGGGAATATCAGCCCTACGGGCTCAAGCTGACCGAGTCACGGCTGCCCGGGCTCGGCCACACGGCGCTGCGGGCGTGGGATCAGGCGGGGCTGGAGCGCCGCGCCGCCGCAATCGAGGCGACCGGGCTTGGAGACGGCTGGATCGAGGGTGATCACGGGCATGGGCCGGCCTACCGGTTTCGCGATCCCGACGGCCACCGGATGGAGCTCCTGTATGAGTCCGATCGCTACCGGCCGCCGGAGCAGTTGCGCCCGCGCCTGAAGAACGTGCCCCAGCGCTATGTCGGGCGAGGGGCGGCGGTCAAGCGCCTGGACCACATCAACGTGCTGGCCGCTGATGTGGCGGCCAACCGCCGTTTCGCCTCAGCGCTGCTCGGCTTTCGCGTCTACGAGCAGGTGGTGCTCGACGACGGCACCGAGTCAGGCGCCTGGATGAGCCTGACGGTCGCCGCCCACGAGCTGATCTACGTCGCCGATCCCGCCGGCGCCTCGGGGCGCCTGCACCACCTGGCGTTCTTCGTCGACACGCGCGAGGAGTGCCTGCGCGCCGCCGACCTGATGCTCGACGCCGACGTGCCGATCGAGGCCGCGCCGTCCAAGCACGCCGTCGCCCAGGGGATGTTTCTGTATGTCTATGAGCCGGGTGGCAACCGCGTGGAGATCACCACCGGCACCCACGCCATCTATGACCCTGCCTACGAACCGGTCGTGTGGTCAGAGGCCGAACGCGCCCGCGGCCAGGCCTGGGGCGTCAAGACGATCGAGACCTTTCACACCTACGGCACGCCGGACGTCAGTGGCCGCGCGCCCGGCCCGCCGATCCCGCCCACCAGCCAGATTCCCGAGACGACGGTCCGGTGAGCACCGCGGACCGCAACGCGATCCGCGAGCTCGTACAGGACTGGGCGGTGTGGCGCGACGCCGGCGCCTGGGAGCGCTTCGCCACGGTCTGGCACGACGACGGCGTGATGATGGCGACCTGGTTTCAAGGTCCGGCGCGTGAGTTCATCCGCGCCAGCCGCGACGGCTTTGAGCACGGGGTGCGGATCCTGCACTTCCTCGGCGGAACGTCGGTCGACGTAGCCGGCGAGCGCGCGGTCGCTCAGACCAAGATGACGATCACGCAGCGTGCGACCGTACACGGCATCGAATGCGACGTCGTCTGCACCGGTCGCTTCTACGATCTGCTCGAGCGTCGCGACGACGTCGAGCCCAGCCACCGCATCGTGCTGCGCCAGCCGATCTACGAGCAGGACCGGCTTGACCCGGTCGCTCCGGGAACCGCGGTGGAACTCGACCTCCAGCTGCTGGGCTCGTTCCCCGTCGGCTACCGCCACCTCGGCTACGTGCAGACCCAGTTGGGCTTTGAGGTCAAACGCGACATGCCGGGCCTGACCGGCCCCGAGGTACAAGCCTTGTATCAGCGCGGTGCGCGCTGGCTGGCCGGGGAGCCCGCGCCGATCAACCCGACGAACGGAGAAGCCTGATGAGGTCGCGAGTCACGAGTGATCTGCTGCTGGTCGGAAGCCTGCCCGCGCAATCCACCGAGGCGGCCTTCCGCGCCGGTGCCGAGCTGTTTGACGGCATGGTGTTCGCGCTACCCGACGGCGAGACCGGTCCGCGGAGAGCCTGGGTGGGCTACGAGCGCGAGCAGCTGTGCCGGCCCAACCCCGACGTGGTCGTCGTCGAGGAGACCGAGTCCCCGACCGGGATCCCGCGCCACGCCTATGAGACGCCGATCTTCGCGGTCCGCGAGGGAGCCTCTGAGCTGCATTGGGAGACCTGGCCGCGGATCGACGACGCGATCGAGTCCTATCGCCAGTTCCGCGACCTGCGCAAGCAGGGGGTGATTCCCGCCGGGCTGCGCTTTCAGATCGGACTGCCGTTCCCGGCCAGCGCGCTGAACGCGTTCAAGGCTGACTTCGCCCACGATTACCCGGTGGCCGAGCGGGCCTATGAGGATTTGGTGGCGCGTGAGCTGCAGCGCCTGCTCGCCGAGATCCCGGCGCAGGACCTGGCGATCCAGTGGGACATGGCCTACGAGACCCAGGACATCGAGGGCGTGCTCGCCTGGACCGCCGGTGACGCCTGGGCGCGTTTCACCGGTCCGGTGACGCGCCTGACGCGGCTGATCCCCGAGGAGGTGCTGGTCGGCTACCACCTGTGTTACGGCACGTTCCCGGAGTGGCCGATGTACGAGGCCCGCGACATGGGCGTGCTCGTGCGGATGGCCAACTTCGCGGTCGCTGAGTCCGGACGCGCCGTCGACTGGCTGCACCTCGCCGGCCCGCGGTACCTGCGCAGCGAGGACGAGAGCTTCTTCGCGCCGTTGGCTGACCTCGCGTCCGGGCCGGCTCGGGTCTTCCTCGGGATCGTGCTGCCGCTCGACGGTGTCTCGGGCCTGCGGCGCCGGCGTGCCACCGCGTCGAAGTACCTGAACGACTTCGGGGTCGCGATGTACTGCGGATTCGGTCGCCAGCCCGGCCGTGACGGCATGGAGACGATGCGCGAGCACCGCGACGTGGTCCACACGGTTCTCAGCTGAGTCGAGCTGGGCTGGGCTGGGCGTTCGCCGGCCGGGAGCTCAGCGCGCGCCGGTCAGACCGCGCAGCAACTGGATCGCCGCCACCTCGAGATCCGCCACGCCGGTGCCCAGCTCGTGGCGCAGCCGCCCCATCACCGGGGGGGCGATGGAGTTCAGCACCAGCGCGGCGATCACCGCCGAGTCCAGGGTGGGATCGATCTGCTCCACGAGCATCGCCACATGGATCCGAAACGTGGCGTAGGCGGTGGGCGCGGCCAGGTGCGAGTACCTGTCGGCCGCCAGCATCAGTTCGAGGTTCTGATCCTCGAGCTGCAGCAGCCCGACGATGAAGGCCTCCAGGCGCTGCTGTGGCGGAGCGCCCGGGCCCAGCGGCGGCGGCCCGGACAGCCAGGCGTTCTGCAGCTCGATCGTATGCTCGTCCAGCAGCGCTCGCAGCAGCCCGTCGCGATCCCCGAAGCGGCGGAAGATGGTCCCCTTGCCGACCCCTGCGGCCGCGGCGACGGAGTTCATGGACAGTCCCACCGCGCCATGCTCGGCGAGGATCCGACGCGCCGCGCAGAGAATGCGATCGCGGTTGGCCGCGGCATCACTGCGCTCTGGCGGCCGGCCGGCGATCGGCAGCTCGCTGGAGCTCTGCTCTGAGATCATCGCCACGATGTGAAGGTAACCCCCAATCGGGTCCGGTCGCGCGGGAGAGCCGGACCAGCGCTCTGGTCGCAGGCGGTCAGGACCGGCCGGCGATCGCGGTGGCGCGCGCGTTGACTGCGTCGATCAGCGCCGTCAGCGCGTTGACGAGCTCGCGCTCGAGGTCCTCGTCAGACAGCCGCCCCACCTCGGTGAACTGCTCGTGCGCGGTGGGCACCGGCAGCTCGAGGTCAAGGACGCGCGCGCCGATCGCGCCCAGCACCTTGCGGGTCTCGGCCTGGGACCAGACGGCCCCGAACATGCCGGTGGAGGCACCGATGACCGCGGCCGGCAAATTACGCAACGGGCTCTCGATCAGCGGTCGCGAGAGCCAGTCAAGCGCGTTCTTGAGCACGCCCGGGATCGAGCTGTTGTATTCCGGGGTGGAGATCAGGACACCGTCGGTCGCCTCCAGCGCGTCCCGCAGGTGCTGTACGGGGGCGGGGAGCGCGTCGAGCCGGTCTTCGTTGAACGCGGGGATCGCTTCGAGACCGTCGTAGATCGTCATCTCCACGCCGGGCGGCAGCAACTGCACTGCCGCCCGGAGAAGAGCCGAGTTGTGAGAGTCCCGGCGCAACGAGCCCGAGATGGCCAGGATGCGCATCGCCTTAGCCCTTGGCGATGGCGAACTCGAGCTCGACCGTCAGCGTGACCTCGTCGGAGAGCGCCTTGCCGCCCTTGGGGAGGTCGGCGTTCCAGCTCACGCCGAAATCGGTGCGGTTGATCTTCGTCTCCAGCGTGAAGCCGAGACGTGAGTTGCCCATGAAGTCCTCGGTCGGGCCCTGGACCGTGCCGGTGGCGTGCACGGGCTTGGTCACGTCCTTGATCGTCAGCTCGCCGTCGAGGGTCAGCGTGTCGCCGTCGATGCCCAGAATCGTGGACTTGAAACTGATCTCGGGATAGTTCTCGGCGTCGAAGAAGTCTGGCGCCTGGAGGTGGCCGATGAGGTTGGGGTCCTTGACGTTGATCGAGGCGACCTTCGCCGAGCCGGTGAGGACGCCGTCCTGCAGCTTGGCGTCGAGCTCCTCGAAGTTGCCGCGGAACTTGGCGACGAGATACTTGACCGCGAAATCGGCCGAGGAGTGGGTGCCGACGAACTGCCAGCTTCCGGCGAGCCGGTCCTGGATGGTGTTGACTGACAAGAGCTTGCTCCTTTGACGAGGTTGTACGGGTCGCCGCGTCGGCACCCGCTTACGTTGTGGACTCAACTATAACATAAGCGGACCGATGGTCCTATTGGTCCTGCAAAGGGGGCCTGCCGGGTCAAATCCACCTAGGAGCTGCCTCGGGGCGTCTCAAGCACGACGCCCGGGTTCATCCGGCCGTCGGGATCCAGGGCGGCCTTGACGGCGCGCATGACCGCGACCTCCGGCGCTCCGCGGGCGCGCGTGAGCCAGCGGGCCTTCGCGACGCCGACGCCGTGCTCGGCGCTGATCGTGCCTCCGCAGGCGAGTGCGAGCTCGAGCACGGCGTCATCGGCACGCTCGTCACCGGGGGACGGTCCGAGCACATTGACGTGCACATTTCCGTCGGCGAGATGCCCCCACAGCACAGTGCGCGCGCCGCTCACCGCTTCGCCAACGACGCCCTGCACCGTGTCGAGGAACGAGCCGAGCGCGGCCAGCGGCACGCCGACGTCGAGCTTGTGCGGGATTCCTTCGGCGCCGACCGCATCGGGGAGGCCCTCGCGCAGCGCCCACAGGCTCGAGCGCGAGGCCGTGTCGTCGGCGACGACGGCGTCCTTGCAATCGGCGGCGTGCAGCGCCCCGGCCAACTCCTCCAGGATGCGCCCATCGGCTCCGGCCCTCCCGGCGCCTTCGACCAGCAGGTAAATCGGCCAGCGGCGAGCCAGCGGGTGCTCGCGCCGTTGATGAGCGAGGACGAGGTCGAGGCCGAGATCGGTGAAGAAGTCGCAGGCCTCCAGCGAGCTGACCGCCGTGCGCAGCGCCGCCAGCGCGCGGGCGCCGGCGTCAGCGCCGGGCACTCCGAACAGGACGGCGACGCGCGCGGGGAGGCGCGGCTCGAGCTTCCAGCGGACCGCCGTGACGATCCCGAGCGTGCCTTCCGATCCGACCAGCAGCCGGGACACGTCCAGCCCCGCGTTGTCCTTGGCCAGACCTCCCAGGCGCGACAGCCGGGTGCCGTCGGCCAGCACTGCCTCGAGTCCGACAACCCGCGAGCGGGCCGTGCCGTAGCGCAACGCCCGCGAGCCGCCGGCGTCGCAGGCGACGAGCCCGCCGATCGTGCACGAGTCGCGGGCGGCGAAGTCCATCGCCGCGTCCTGCTGCGCCGCGGCCGCTGTCTCCTGTAACCCCGCGAGGGTCACTCCGGCGCCGACGGTGACCTGCCCGAGCGCGCGATCGACCGCTCCGATCGTCGTCAGCCGGGCAAGTGAGACCACGACCTCGCCCGCGCGCGGCACCCCTCCGCCGACCAGACCGGTGTTACCGCCCTGCGGCACGACCGCGGCGTTTCGCCCGGCGCACGCGCGCATCACGCCGACGACCTGCTGAACGTCACCGGGCCGCACGACAACGGCCGCGCGGCCGTGGAAGCGACCGGTCCAGTCGGCCTCATACCGGGCCGTCAGCTCTGGGTCGGTGAGCACGTGCTGTGGTCCGACCACGTCCGCCAGCGCGGTCGCGAGATCCATGAGGTCAGGTGGACACTAATGCCCCAAGCCCCCCGCCAGCGCCTCGCCCCGCCGGCTCCTCGACGTCTGCAGCGCGCCGCGCATCAGCGGCCGCACGGCGGGGGCGGCCAGCCGCTAAGCGGCGCTCACGAGCAGTGAGACGATTGGACCCGGCCGCGACCGGGTGATTTGCAGGCGCGCACCCTCGGCGTGGGCGAGGGAGTGGGCCAGGGCCAGCCCGATTCCATGGCCGGTGCCGCTGCCCCGATCCAACGCCTGCTCGGCATCGAGCCCGAACCCGGGACCCTGGTCGCTGATCTCGATCGTGAACGCGTGACTGAGCGACCGCACCGCGACATTCACGGCACCGGTGCCGTGTGTCTGAGCGTTCTGCATCAGGACCTCGAGGATCTCGTCGAGCACCGCGGGCGAGATCGCGCCGACCGGCCGCTCGGGTTCAATGCTGGTGCGCAACGGACGTCCGTCGGCGGCGAGGGGGCCGTGCCAGCGCGCCTCCAGCGTTCTCACCGCCGCGGTCAGATCGGCCGTTCGCTCTCCGGTCGGTCCGCCGCGCGCGACCGCGAGCAGCGTCTCGATCGTGGCCTGCAGACGGTCGACCTGGGCCACCGCCTCGGTCAGCCCGGGTTGACCTCCGGCCGCCTCAAGCTCGGCCGATTCAAGCTCGAGCCGGAGCGCCGCCAGCGGGGTGCGCAGTTGGTGTGAGGCGTCGGCGCTGAACGTGCGCTCGCGGTCGATCAGCTCCCCGACGCGCGCGGAGCTGCCGTTCAGGGCCGCGCCGACGTCGTCGATCTCGGTGATCCCGGTGGGCGCAGCGCGCGCCGTGAAATCGCCCTCGCCGACCCGTCGCGCCGCGACGGCCAGCGTGTCAAGCGGCCCGGACAGCCGTCGGCCCAGCGCCAGCGCGGCGAGCACGGCCAGGGCCACCACAGCGGCGGCGAGTCCGGCGAGCGCCAGCCAGGCCCGGTGAGCCCGGCGGGCGACGGCTGCCTGGTCACGCTGCGCGCGCACGGCACCGGTGACGATCTCGCCGGTGCGCAGCGGGACCGCGACGACGAGCTCACCGTTAGGGGCGGTGCCTCGCGGGGCCCCGGACCGCAGCGCGTCGCGCGTTGGCCGGTCAGCGACCGGTGGACCGCTGCCGGCGATCCGCCGGGCGCCCAGGGCGTACACGCCGATCTGGCCGGCGAACGGCGGCAGCTCGATCTGATCCGTCGTGCCCCGGCTGAGGTCGATCCCACGCGTCGCCGCGTCGGTGTCGCGCTGCAGTCGCAGGAGCTCCTCGTCTCGGTAGCTGCGCTGCAGCGTGACGGCGAGCGGCAGCGCGAACAGCAGCACCGCGACGCCCGCCACGCCCGCGATCGCGAGCACGAGCCGGTGCCTCATCGCAGCTCGAAGCGGTACCCGATGCCGCGCAGCGTCGCGATCGCGTCAGCGCCGAGCTTGTGACGCAGGGCGAGGACATGCGTGTCCAGGGTCTTGGTCGAGCCCAGCCAGGCCGTCTCCCAGACGGCGTCCATGATCCGGGCTCGGGACAGGGCCACCCCCGCGTGGGTGACGAACAGGGTCAGCAGGTCGAACTCCTTCGGGCGCATCGAGAGCTCCGTCTCGCCGAGCCAGGCGCGCCGGGCCGCGCGGTCGAGGCGGATGTCACCGACCTCCAGCACGGCCATCGCGTCGGGGTCGGACGGCAGCGTGCGCCTAAGGTGAGAGCGGATCCGGGCCAGTAGCTCGGACAGCCGAAACGGCTTGACGAGATAGTCATCGGCGCCGGCGTCGAGGCCGGCGACGATGTCGAGCTCATGGTCTCGGGCGGTGAGGATCAGGATCGAGAGCTCGGGCCGCGCCGCCCGTAGCCGGCGGCAGACATCCAGTCCGTCGACATCCGGCAGTCCGAGGTCCAGGATGACCAGCTCGACGTGTGGTCCGGCCGCGCGGACCGCCCCTGAACCGTGCCCCAGTCGCCGGGTGGTGTAGCCCTGTCCGTCGAGGACGCGCGCGAGTCCCGCGGCGATCGCCTCGTCGTCCTCGACGACCAGGATCGTCGGCTCGCCCATGCGCGGACCGTAGCGCGGGACCAGGGTTTTGACCTGACGTTGACCTGAACGAACGCGCCCCTGACCCCCGCGGTCCTACGGTCGGTTCGCGATCCGCTCAACCATGTCCGGAGGCCCGATGCACAACAGATTCCTGGCTCTGATCGCAGTGTCGATCGCGGTGGCACAGGCCGGATGTGGCTCGTCGGCGACGACGAGCTCTCCCGCTTCCTCCTCGTCCTCCCCTTCCGCCACGTCCACGTCCGCTTCCACGTCAGGCGTCAGCCCGAACCAGCGCGAGACACTTCCGCCGGGAGACATCCCGGACACGATCGCCTACGTTCCCTATGCGGTGCCGGGCGCCGGCATCAGCGTGAGCACGCCGGAGGGATGGTCACGCTCGAGCGCCGGCGGCACCGTCACGTTCACCGACAAGCTGAACGAGATCCAGCTGTTCGTGCACCGTTACGGCCACCCGGTGACCGCCGCCGCGGCCAGACGGATCGAGGTTCCAAAGCTCGCCGCCTCGGTCAGGACCTTCAAGCTGCAGTCGATCAGCCGCCTGTCGCGGCCGGCCGGCCCGGCGATCCGCATCTCCTATCTCGGCGACTCCCGGCCGAATCCGGTCACCGGGAAGGTCGGGACCCTGGCCTTTGAGCGCTACGACTTCTTTCACCATGGTAGGGAGGTGGTCCTGCTCCTGTCCTCCCCTCGCGGCTCGGACAACGTCGATCCATGGCACACGGTCACCAGCTCGCTGCGGTTCACGCGATGAGCGCCGTGCTGGAGGCTCGCAGCCTGTACCGGTTCTTCCACGCCGGTGACGACGAGACGCTGGCGCTGCAGGGCGTCTCGCTCTTGTTGCAGGCGGGTGAGCTGATCGCCGTCACCGGCCCGTCCGGCTCGGGAAAGTCGACGCTGCTCGCCTGCCTGGCCGGGCTCGACGAGCCCGACGGGGGGAGCGTGAGCGTCGACGGGACTCGCATCTCGCGCCGCTCCGAGGAGGACCGCGCCCGCATCCGGGGGGCCCGGATCGGGATGCTGTTTCAGCAGGCGAACCTCGTCGGGCATCTGTCGCTGGCCGACAACATCGCCGTGGCCCAGCGGATCGGCGACGGTCCGCGCTCGGCACGGTCGCAAGCTGAAGCGCTGGACCGCTGCGGGATCGCGCACCGGGCGCACGCTCGCCCGTCTCAGGTCTCCGGCGGGGAGCTTGCCCGCGCCGGGCTGGCGGTGGCGATTGCCAACGACCCGCGGGTGATCCTCGCCGACGAGCCCACCGGCGAGCTGGACTCGGTGACGGCCGCGCGCGTGCTCGGTCTGCTGCGCGCGCGTGCCGGGGCCGGCGCCGGCGTCATGATCGTCACCCACAGTCGCGAGGTCGCCGCCGTCGCCGACCGCGAGATCCGGCTGCTCGACGGCAGGGTCGCTGGATGAGCCGCCAACCGCCGCTGGTGCGGTGCGAGGGTGTCGCGCGCACCTACGGGCACGGCTCCACCGCGACCGTCGCGCTGCAGGTCACCGACTGCGAGCTGTTCGCGGGGCAGCGAGTCGCGCTCGTCGGCCCGTCGGGATCGGGCAAGTCCACGCTCCTGCATCTGATCGCCGGGCTCGATGACCCCACCGTCGGCATCGTCAGCTGGCCCGCGATCGGCTCGCGCGACCAGCTCCGGCCCGGCCGCGTCGCGGTCGTCTTCCAGGGCCCGAGTCTGCTGCCGCCGCTGACGATCCTCGAGAACGTCTCGCTGCCGTTGATCATCGGCGGCCAGACTGACGGTGCGGCCCGGATCGTGGCGCGCGGCGCGCTGCAAACGCTCGGCCTGGAAGAGCTTTGCGACAAGTTGCCCGAGGAGATCTCCGGCGGTCAGGCGCAGCGGGTCGCTGTCGCCCGCGCGCTGGCCGGCGAGCCGACCCTGATCCTTGCCGACGAGCCGACCGGCCAGCTCGACCGCGCCAACGGTGCCGCCGTCGTCGACGTGCTGCTCGCGGCCAGTGAGCATGCCGGCTCGGCGCTGATGATCTCGACCCACGACCTGTCGGTAGCCAACCGCCTCCCCGAACGCTGGGAGATGCACAGCGGCGAGCTCGACACCCGGATGCGGGAGCCGACATGGTCGCACTGACCTGGCTTCGCGGCCTGATCACGCAGCGCCCGACACGACTTGTCGCCACCGCGTTGGGCGTCGCGATCGGGGTCGCGTTGATCGCGTCGATCGGCGCCTTCCTCTCCTCGACCACCGCCAAGATGACCCAGCGCGCGATTGCCCGTGTCGCGATCGACTGGCAGGTTCAGGCAAGACCGGGCGCCAACCCCGCGGCCCTGCTCACCAGCGTCCGCGCCGAACCGGGCGTGCGGCGAGCGCTGCCGGTGCAGTTCGCCGCCTCCCCGGGCCTCACCGCGACGACGCACGGCTTCACCCAGACCACCAGTGCAGCACGGGTGCTGGGCTTGCCGGCTGGCTATGCCGCCGCGTTTCCCGGCGAGCTGCGGCTGCTGACCGGAAGTCTCGGCGGGGTGCTCGTCGCCCAGCAGACGGCCTCGAACCTGCACGTCGTGCCCGGCGACACCGTGATGATCGCCCGCTCCGGTTCGGAGCCGAGCCCGGTGACCGTTGGCGGAGTCGTGGACCTTCCCGCCGCCGATTCGCTGTTTCAGACGGTTGGCGCTGCGCCCGGCGCGCAGCTGTCGGCCCCGCCCGACAACGTCATCCTGCTCCCCGCGCCGACGTTCGCGCAGGTGGAGGCTCCGACGATCGCCGCCCATCCGGAGCTGATCACCACGCAGGTTCACACGACGCTCTCCCATGCGCTCGCGCACAGCCCGAGCGCCGCCTATGACAGCGTCAGCGCGCGAGCGCACCACCTCGAGAGCCGGCTGGTCGGCGCCGGACTGGTCGGCGACAACCTCGGCGCGACGCTTGACACTGCCCGCCAGGACGCGTTGTACGCCCAGATCCTGTTCCTGTTCCTGGGCGTTCCCGGCGCGGTCCTGGCCGGCCTGGTGACCGCGCTGATCGCGTCCTCCGGCGCCGATCGGCGCCGTCGCGATGCGGCGCTGCTGCGCACGCGCGGGGCGTCGACCCGAACCCTGGTACGGATCGCGCTGGCCGAGACCGGGCTCGCCGGGACGCTCGGCGTGGCCATCGGGCTGGCTGCCGCGCTGCTCATCGGTTCAAGCAGCTTCGGCACGGCGTCGTTTGGTGCCGGCATCGTGTCGGCGGTGGCCTGGGCAGTCGGTGCCGGGCTCGTCGGCCTCGCGATCGCTGCCCTGTCGATCGCGCTCCCCGCGCTTCGCGATGCTCGATCACTGACGGTGGCGGGGCAGCGCCGGGAGGTCGGGCGCACCCACGATGGCCCCCGTTGGGCCCGGTTCGGGCTCGATTTCATCACGCTGGCGATCGCCGCGTTCGTCTACTGGCAGGCTTCGCAGAACGGTTACCAGCTGGTGCTGGCGCCCGAGGGCATCACACAGGTATCGGTCAACTGGTACGCGCTGCTCGCGCCGGTGTTCGGCTGGATCGGACTCGGACTGCTGGCCTACCGGATCGCCGATCTGGTCCTGATCCGCGGGCTCGCCGCGCTGACCGGAGCGCTGCGCCCGCTGGCCGGCGAGCTCGCTCCCACCGTGGCGGCGACGATGAGCCGCCAACGGCGACTGCTCGCCCGCGCCGTTGCGCTGGTGGCACTGACGGCGGCGTTTGCCGGTTCGACCTCGGTGTTCAACTCGACCTACCAGGCACAGGCGCAGGTCGACGCGCGTCTGTCCAACGGCGCCGACGTGACCGTGACCGAGTCACCCGGCGTTTCGGTCGGTGCCACGCACGGCATCGCCCAGTTCAGGCGGATCCCGGGCGTCGCGTCGGTCGAGCCGCTGCAGCACCGCTTTGCCTACATCGGCGCCGACCTCCAGGACCTCTACGGCGTCCGGCCCCAGACGATCACCCACCAGGGCAAGCTCCAGGACGGATGGTTCGCCGGAGGGACGGCTGCGGGTCTGATGCAGGTCCTCGCCCGACAGCCCGACGCGATCCTCGTCAGCCAGGAGACCGTGCACGATTACCAGCTGCACCCCGGTGACCGCATCAACCTGCGGCTGCAGAACGGCGCCACGAAGAAGCTGACCACGGTCCCGTTTCGCTATCAGGGCGTCGCCAAGGAATTTCCGACCGCTCCGAAGGACTCGTTCTTCGTCGCCAACCAGGCCTACGTTGCCGCTCGCACCGGCTCTGACGCGGTCGGGACGTTCCTCGTGCAGACCGACGGCACCAGTCCGGCGACCGTCTCACGGCGAATCTCGAGGCTGGTCGGCTCCAGTGCGCAGGTGACCGACATCGTCAACCAGCGCCAGGTGGTTGGGTCCAACCTGACCGCCGTCGAGCTGTCGGGCCTGACCCGGATCGAACTCGGGTTCGCGCTCGTGCTCGCCGCCGCGGCGACTGGACTCGCGCTCGGGCTCGGGTTCCAGGAACGTCGCCGCACGTTTGCGATTGCCAGCGCCCTCGGCGCGCGCCGCCGGCAGCTCGGCGGCTTTGTTTGGGGCGAGTCGATCTTCGTCACCGCTGGGGGGCTGGTGCTCGGCGCCGGGATCGCGACCGCGCTCTCGATCACGCTCGTCGACGTCCTCACCGGCGTTTTCGATCCGCCGCCCGACGTCCTGACGATCCCCTGGACCTACCTGCTGGCGGTGACCGTCGCGGTCATCGTCACCGTGCTCGGGGCGGGGTGGATCACGTTGCGCGCGCTGCACCGGCCGGCGATCGAGGAGCTGCGCGACCTCTGATCCCCGGCCGCGGTCCGGGGCTCAGTTCAGCCATAGTTCCGTGATATGAGCGCCGTTGCCGAGTCAGGTCGCCCGCGCGTGGACCAGCCGGACGCAGAACCTGGTATTCGCAACGGTGGTGCTGGGGCTGCTGTTGGCGGCGCTGGACCACACGATTGTCTCGACGGCGCTGCCGACGATCGTTGGTGACCTCGGGCAGGCAGGGGACCAGTCCTGGGTGGTGACGTCCTACCTGCTGGCCGAGACGGTCGTGACCGCGGTGGGGGGAAAGTTCGGGGACCTGTTCGGCCGCAAGATCGTCTTCCAGATCAGCGTGGTCGTGTTCGTGATCGGGTCCGCGCTGAGCGGCGCGGCTCAGAACATGGAATGGCTGATCGCCGCGCGAGCGATTCAGGGCCTGGGAGCCGGCGGGCTGATGGTGACCGCCACCGCTCTGATCGGGGATGTGATCCCGTTGCGCGAGCGCGGCAAGTACCAGGGTGCGCTCGGGGCGGTGTTCGGGGTCACGACCGTTCTGGGGCCGCTGCTGGGCGGATTCTTCACCGACAATCTGTCCTGGCGCTGGGCGTTCTATGTCAGCGTGCCGATCCCTGGCCACCAGCTGGGGCGGGACCACGTATCCGTGGCTCTCGGTCCAGATCCTGGGGCTGGCCGGACTGTCGGTGCTGTCGCTGGTGCTGTTCGTCGTGATCGAGGGCCGAGCCGCGGAGCCGGTGCTGCCGTTGCGCCTGTTCCGCAGCCGGGTGTTCTCGGTCTGCTGCGCGCTGAGCTTTGTCGTCGGCTTTGCGATGCTCGGCTCGATCACCTTCCTGCCGACCTTTCAGCAGTACGTCAACGGGGTGTCGGCGACGGTCTCGGGGCTGCGCCTGCTGCCGCTGGTGGTCGGATTGCTGATCACCTCGATCGCCGCCGGCACGCTGGTCGGCAGGACCGGCCGATACAAAATCTTCCCCGTCACCGGGACCTTCGTGGTCGGCGTTGGCCTGTTCCTGCTCTCGCGCATGACCGAGCACACCTCGGTGTTCGTCTCCAGCCTGTTCATGCTCGCCCTGGGCGCGGGCATCGGCCTGTGCATGCAGGTGCTCACCCTGATCGTTCAGAACACCTCCAGCTACGAGGACCTGGGTGTCGCCACCTCCGGCGTCACCTTCTTCCGGACCCTCGGCGGGTCATTCGGGGCCTCGGTGTTCGGTTCGCTGTACGCCAACTTCCTCTCCACCCGCCTGCCTCCCGCTCTGCACAGCTCCGGGGTGAGCGCACGGGTGACCAGCGCCCCGGAGGCCCTGCACGCGCTGCCGGCGGCCAGGATCGCGCCGCTCGTCCATGCCTACGCCCAGGCGCTCGAACGCGTGTACTGTGGGCGGTCCCGGTCGCGGTGATTGGCTTCGGGGTCGCGCTGTTCCTCAAGCAGGTCCCGCTGCGGGGAACCGCCCAGGCGAGCGCCGGCGACATGGGCGACGGGTTTGCGATGCCCTCCCAGGAGACCTCAGAGCAGCGCCCGGAGCGAGCCATCGCCGGCGTCATGCGATCGCGCGGGCGCGAGCAGCTTCCCCAGGCGGCTCACTGAGCCTCACGGCGCAGGGGCAGGCCGAGGTCGACCGGGTAATCGCGGCCTTTCGCCATTGGCTGGCCGAGCAGTTGGCCGACTGGGAGCAGGGACCCGACGAAGCCGAGATCGGCCAGGCGATGGACCGCATCTCGCGGCGGATGCTCGAGCACGACGAGCACGAGCGTCCGCAGCTCGTCAGCGCGTCCGGCTCGTCGGCGTCCTGAACCGCTGAGCGGACAGGCAGGAGCGTGACCTGCTGGCCGAGGAGCGGTATAAGTGCGGTGTGGGCCGTCCGTCTGGCATTCCATTCTGGACGCGTGCCATTGACGCGGCGAAGGTTTGGTGATCGGCCTGGCGCCGGCTGCGATCGTCGTCCGGCCCGGGCCATTTTTGACAATCATCGTCGCGGCGGCGGTCGCCGCGACCGCGGTGGCGGCGGCCAGCGGGCGCGGAATCGTGATCCCGGTCGTGGTGGTGGAGTTGCTCCTGGGGGTGGTGATCGGCCCGCATGTGCTCGGGGGCACGTGGACCAGTTCATCTCGTTCTTCTCCGATCTCGGCCTGGCGCTGCTGTTCTTCTTTGCCGGCTATGAGATCGACCCCAGCCAGATCCGCGGGCAGCCGCTGCGGCTCGCGCTCATCGGCTGGCTGCTGTCGCTGGTCCTCGCCTACGCGTTCGCGGGGGTGCTCGCCCTGGTCGGGGTGGTGGTCTCAGCGCTCTACACGGGCTCGGCGTTGACGACGACCGCGATCGGAACGCTGATTCCAATCCTCTCCGACAGCGGCGAGCTGCGCTCGCGTTTTGGCGCCTTCATGCTGGCGGCGGGAGCGGTCGTCGAGTTTGGCCCGGTCCTGGTGATCACGCTGATCCTCTCGGCCCAGGGCACGCTTCACAACGCGCTGATCTTGCTCGCGTTCGTCGCGGTCGCGGTGCTGATCGCGGTGGCGACGGCACGCTCGGCGACCTGGACGATGCCCTTGTTCGAGCGGACCCTGGAGAGCAGCTCACAGCTGGCCGTGCGGTGGATCCTGGTGTTGATCTTCGCGCTCGTCGTCCTGGCCTTCCACCTCGGGCTGGATCTCCTGCTCGGCGGATTTGCCGCCGGCGTGATCGCCCGCCACGCCCTCGGCAGCCGTGACGCACGCGTGTTTGACTCCAAGCTCACGGCGATCGCGTTCGGCGCGTTTGTCCCCTTCTTCTTCGTCGTCAGCGGCATGAGGCTTGACCTCCCTGCCCTGTTTGCCAGCATCGGCAGTGTCGCCAAGATGCTGTTGTTCTTCGTCCTGTTCTTGGTTGTCCGGGGCCTGCCGGCACTGTTGCTGTACCGCAGGGTGATGGTGCGCCGCGACCGCCTCGCGCTTGCGCTGATGAGTTCGACACAGCTGCCGCTCGTCCTGGCGATAACCGCGCTGGCCACCGCCAGCGGACACATGCGAGCCTCGACAGCCGCAGCCCTGGTCGGTGGAGCGGTGCTGTCGACGCTGTTCTTTCCCGTCCTCGGCCTGCGGCTGCGCGGTGACATTTCGGGTGAGCCGTTCGCGGTGGTGTCGTGAGTTGCTCGGAGACCTCGATCCCGGTGCGAGCGAGGTGGCTGGCCAGCAGGCCGGCGCTGAGATCCCGATCGCCGGCCTTGCCCGCATCAAGGATCTCGCCGTGGCCGGCAGTCGCCCAGTCACTGGGCCCGTGCCCGATGTGCAACCGTCGATAGCGTTCGGCGTGGTCGAAGAGCTGGCCGAGCAGTTCGTTGACCCGATGCCCGACTTTCACGCGGCGGTCAGCGGATCCACGGCCGGGGTTGCGCTGATGGCAAGTCCCATGAGACGATCGCCCCCCGCAGGATGCCTGTATGGATGGCAACGAACCAATGATCCCGACGCTCCGGAGCCTCACCGAGGAGGAGCATCGGCAGGCCCTGGTGGCGGAGGGCGCGTGGGGGAGAGAGCCATGAGGCCGTTTGTTGTCAACGGCCACGGTCGTCTCGTCTTTCCCTCCAATTTCAGCGCCGACCTGGACTTCTCGGTGCTCGAGACGTTGGAGCAGTTGGAGGCGGTGATCAGGCGCGACTTCGAGGCCAAGGCGCCGACGGGCACTGAGATTCTGGAGCGAGTCGATTCGAACGTCTATCGGTCTCGTTACGAGTTGCTGCGCGACGTCGCGATGAACCTGGTTTGGGGCAACCGCTATGCGATGACGATGTACGAGAAGCGTCCGACTCGCTGGCGTGATCTCCCGCGCCGTCGCGATGATGTGTTTCTGCCGCTGCTGACTCCCTGGGAGGAGGGGGAGCGAAAGGTCGGTGCGGTAGCCGAAGCGTGGACCGAGCTCCCCCCTACGTGGGACGCGGAGGCCGAGGACCGGA
>JBPCPC010000181.1:0-3553 GCA_050999585.1 Solirubrobacteraceae bacterium
AGGAGGCGACGGGCCTGACGTTCGCGCGCATCCGCGCAGCGGCGCGCGAGGCGACCGGCGAGTCCCACGGACCCGAGCCCGAGGCCATCGATATGGGATCGACCGAAGGGAGGCCACGCCTCACCGAACCGTGGTTCTGCTGAGCAGAGCCCACCGAGGGCCAGTTCGGTCCTCTCACAGCTGGATGACGTGAGCACGACCGCCGGCGGCGGCTGCGGCCGCACCCGCTTTCAACGACGGATCAGGCGTTTTGGCGTGCTCCGCAGCTTCCCTGCTTCGCGCTCTTTGTAGGGCGAGCGGCGGCGCCCGATTTGCCGACTCGAGTCGATCTGGCAAGCATTTCGGTGCTTGCAACGCTGGCGGCCAGCAAGCACGCGGCGCTAAGAACAAAAGTGGCCGCCATCGCCCGCTGCTGTGCTGGTATGGAACGACCTTAGTGCTCTGTCGGGCGCATCGCGCGCTTCTGAGCCAGGCCGGGACGGAGTGATCTGACCCTGTTTCGGTGGAGTCGGGTTTCTGGAATCAGGCGGCCGTGTTGTTGTTTGTTCAGGAGATGTTGATGACCTTGTTCGAGTGGTTCAGTCTGGGGGCCTCGGAGAGACCAGCGTCAGCGCGTTCGTCAGCCAGCACTGTCGGCGCGGGGCTAGCAAGACCCGGTTGGACAACCACGCCGTTCTTCTGGGCGGCCCATGCAGCTTCGACTTCTGAGGGCGTCAGCATCCCGAGCGCGGAGCGCCGGCGTCGGGTGTTGTGAAACAGCTCGATGTAGTCGTGGATCGCGGAGGCGAGCTCGATGCGGGTCTTCCATTTGCGGCGGTTGAACAGCTCGACCTGGATCCGGCCCCAGAAGCTTTCCATCATCGCGTTTTCGAACGCGGAGCCGACGGTTCCCATCGACGGTGCGATCCCGGCCTCGCGGGACGTTGGGGCTGAACGCCCAGGAGGTGAATTTGCCCCAGGTTCAACCGGTCCTCGCAACAGTGTTGTTCAGTATTTCAGGGACATTCTCTCTCATGTGAGCGTGCTTGTCCTGAACCGCAGATCCGAGACGACCCCGGAGGGGTCGTACTTCCCAGCAGCGTTTCAGGGTCAACAGACGTCCAGCGTTCACACGCGTTCGGTTGTTACCCGCCGCGGAGCCGAGCGCCCGTGTCGCTCGGTTTCCGGGCGTTGCACTACGCCGGGCGACGTGACACTCGCGAGCCCGACCCGCGTGCGTCTGTGCCGCGGACCAGGACCGCCGGTCAGCTCGGTGAAGGCGGTAAGGAAGCGCTCGAGTGGAGGTACTCGTCGAGGGCATCGGCGGGAGGTGCAGCAGCATCGTGAAGCGGCTGCTGAGCTCGACCATGGTGCCGATCGCAGAGCTATCGAGCCCGAGGATGAGGTCCCCTTCCCAGTGCCCGGGCACCGCCCGGTCCTCAGCCTCCGCGGGCCGCTCGCTGATCAGAACCTCGTCAGTCACGAAGTTCTTCCCACGCTTGGCGCGGGCTCTGGGGACGCGCAGCACACGGCCCGTCCGCAGGCACGCGGTCAGCTCGCGCTGCAGCGCGCCTCGGCCCTGCACATACAGCGACTGGTAGATCGCTTCGTGCGAGACACGCATCGACCCATCATCGGGGAACTCGTCACGCAGCCGATGGGAGATCTGCTCAGGGCTCCACGCCGTCGCCCACCGCTGGTCCTTTCGCGGGCTGTGACGACCGCCGATCCACGCGACCGTGGGACCGTGCACCGTGACTCCGTCAGGACGCCGCACAACACCGGACAGACGGTCCTGCACATACCGCCGCAGCTCCACGTTCACGGCCAGCTTCGCCGGCCTCGAACGCCGCCCACGCCGGTCGGCATGCCACTGCACAGCGCTGGCCCGATACTCAAATCCGCCGCCGCGGGTCGCGGCGTTGCGACGCAACTCGCGAGAGATCGTCGACGGTGAGCGACCGACCCGGCGGGCGATCTCCCGCACGCCGCACCCCACCCGCACGCAGCAGCGCGATCTCCTCCCGTTCCACGAACGACAGATACCGCCCGAGAGCGGGATCATGGTGATTGATGGCATCCCGCAACCCTCCCGGAACCATCGGCACCCACTGCGGGTGACACGCCCACCACCGCGGCCGCGGCGTCGCTCGACAGTCCACGCGCGATCACCCCCCCCAGAACTTCTGCCGATGCTCCTGCCGCCCCGCCGGCGGACGCCCCGGCGATCGCATCACCGGCCGACCAGCACGCTCCCAAGCCTGAACCTTCCTGCCCATCGCAACCTCTCCTCGATCGAGCGTTGCGACGACCGATTGAATCTGCCTTCGCGCGTTCAACGTCCGGGGGTTCGGGTCGTTTGACCCTGACTATCGGGGCGGGCGTCCGAGGAGGACCACGTCTGTTGAGCGCAACCGGATCGTGTGGTCGCGAGCGCACGTCCCGACACTCAAGGCTTGACCTTGACGCGCTGGTCGCTGCCAAGCTGCGAGTGCACCTGGCCGGGATGGGGATCGTGCTCTGCGAGGAGGCGTTGCGCCAAACGCGGATCGGCGCCGGGCTCTCGCACCAGCGCACCCTCGTGGAAGTGGAGCCTGGACCCCAACTTCCAGGTCAAGTCCGAGCTCGTGCTCGGCTTCTATCGCCAGTGCCCGCCTGACGGGGTGGGTGGGCTGCTCCGACGAGATGGGACCGGTCCAGCTGATCCCCACCCCACCCAGGATCCGGGCTGGGCGCCACAGAAGCGGCCTGAGCGGCTGCGCGCGACCTACAGCAAGAACGGCGGTGGGCGCTCCCTGTTCGGCGCCTACGACGTGCATGCCGGCTGCCTGCATGGCCGAGTTCGCCCCCTCAGGAGCGGCGAGGAAGCCCTCGGCCTCTACCGCCAGATCCGGACGCGGTACAGGCCCAAGATCCGGATCCACCTGATCGCCGCCAACCTTCGCGCATAAGACCTTCGACATCCGCCAATGGGCTGAGGACAACGGCGAGCTGGTATTCGCCCCGACCTACGCAGCTCTTTGAACCGGATCGAGTGCCATTCCTAGGCGATCGACGAGTTCGTTTTCAAGAACGCCGACTATCCCGCTGAGGTCGTAGATCTGACAGCCCTTGGTGTCGGCCTGTCGGACGGGACAGCGCCCATTACAACGAGCGCACACACCGGCCGACGGCCCGCGGTCACGGTCCACGGCAGAGACGCCTCCAGAGGTCACCGTCTGCGCTAATGGACCCAGGTCACCGGTGCAGACGGGGGACCTGGGTCCCTTGCCCTGATCGCATCGGCCGCGGTAGCCTTGCCCGCGACCGGCGATTCACTTGAGGACCGCTTGGTTCTCTTTGTGGGAGCTGTTTGTGCAGCTTCAGGGCAATGACACCGACGATGGGGTGGCGACGAATGACGGAGACGAGCTGGTGACACGATTGATCCTGTCGCGATCCGCGCGTCGCCGCGCGGCCGTCGCCGGGTTCGTGTTCACGTCGTTGCGCGGTCTCGGCACGGTGAACACCGGAACCGAGCTGTTCTCCGGTGGCCAGGCTCAGATCAACACCGCCGCGCTCGCCGGACCGCACC
>JBPCPC010000216.1:0-29753 GCA_050999585.1 Solirubrobacteraceae bacterium
GGCGATCCGCTGCCCGGCAGCGGCCTCGTGCAGCACCGCGGCGTCGGCCCAGGCGGCCAGCGCAGCGTCGTCGAGGTCGGTGAACAGATCGACCTCGCGAAGCTCCGCGATCGCTGGCCGGCTGGTCACGCTCATCCCTCGGCCAGGTACTGATGGATCAGGGAGACCGCCATCAAACCCTCGCCGACGGCGGAGGCCGCGCGCTTGATCGAGCGCGCCCGGACGTCGCCGGCCACGAACACCCCGGGGACGCTGGTCTCCAGCGCGTGTGGTTCGCGCTGCAGCGGCCAGCCGTGCTCGCGGGCGTCGGGGCCGGCGAGGATGAAGCCGCGCTCGTCACGCGCGACGACGCCGTCCAGCCAGTCGGTCCGCGGCAGCGCGCCGATGAACGCGAAGCAGGCGTCGAATTCCTCGGTCCGCTCGCCATCGGGCCCGCGCAGGACGAGTCGCTTCAGCCGCCCGTCCTCCCCCTCGGCGGCAACCGCCTCGGTTCGCGTGAGGACCTCGACGTTGTCCAGTGCCGCGATCTGCTCGACCAGGTAATGAGACATTGACTTGGTCAGCGATTCCGAGCGGACGAGCATCGTCACCCGGTGCGCGTACCCCGAGAAGTAGACCGCCGCCTGGCCGGCCGAGTTCGCGGCGCCGATCACCGCCACGTGCTGCTCGGCACAGGACCGCGCCTCGATCAGCGCGGCGCCGTAGTAGACGCCCGCGCCGGTGAAATCCTCGAACCCGTGCGCGGGCATCCGCCGATACGAGACGCCCGAGGAGACCAGCACGCTGTTGGCGCTCAGCTGGGTGCCGCCGGTCAGCTCGACGATCCGCCCCGCCCCTTCGACGTGCAGGGCCACCGCGTTGGACACGGTCAAAAGCTCCGCCCCGAGCCGGCGTGCCTGGGTGGTGGCGCGGCGCGCGAGGTCTGAGCCCGACAGGCCGCTGGGGAAACCGAGGTAGTTCTCGATCCGGCTGGACTGACCGGCCTGCCCGCCGGGCGCCTCGGACTCGACCATCACCGTGCGCAGACCCTCCGATGCGCCGTAGACGGCCGCCGCCAGTCCCGCCGGGCCGCCGCCGACGATCACCAGGTCGTAGTGGTCTGATTCCGGCCGCGCGGCAACGCCCAGGCGCTCGGCCAGCTCCAGCACCGTGGGGCGCTCCAGCACCGAGCCGTCCTCCAGCAGCACCATCGGCAACCGCTCCTCGGGCACGCCGGCGACCTTGAGCAGCTCGCGCGCCTCGCCGTCGCGCTCGACGTCCAGCCAGCGACCCGGGACGCGGTTGCGGGCCATGAAGTCGCGCAGCTCGTGGGTGTCCTTGGAGAAGCGATGGCCGATCACCCGCACGCCGCCGGCCGACAGCGCGGCGCCGCCCTCCCAGGTCTGCAGCAGATCCTCCACGACCGGGTACAGCGCCTCCTCTGGCGGGTCCCACGGCTTGAGCAGGTAGTAGTCCAGCGCCACCTCGTTGATCGCCGCGATCGCCGCCTGGGTGTCGGCGTAGGCGGTCAGCAGCGCGCGCTTGGCGTCGGGGAAGATCTCGCGCGCCCGCGTCAGGAACTCGGTGCCCTCCATGCCCGGCATGCGCTGATCGGCGATCAGCAGCGCGACCGCGTTACCGCGGCGCCGCAGCTCTGAGAGCAGCTCCAGCGCCTCGGGGCCCGAGCCGGCGCGCATCACGCGGTAGCGCTCGCCGAAGCCGCGGCGCAGGTCGCGGGAGACGGCGCCCAGCACGGTCGGCTCGTCGTCGACGGTCAGGATCGCCGGACGGCGAGCCGGGTCGCCGCTGGGGGTGCTCACCGCGACAGCATCGGCGACGGCGGGATCCGCGTCGTGCCGGTGATCTGGGGGATCAGCATCGGCAGCTCGTCGACAAAGCACCAGCACCAGTCCTCGCCCGGCTCCAGCGAGCGGATGATCGGGTGCTCGGCCGAGCTGGCATGAGCGGTGGCATGCCGCCCCGGCGAGTCATCGCAGCAGCCGACGTGTCCGCAGTGCAGGCAGATCCGCAGGTGCATCCACACGCCGGCCTCGCGCAGGCAGTCCTCGCAGCCGTCGACCGATACCGGCAGCTGCGTCACTTCGATCGTGTTCAGGTGGGTACAGGTGGGTTCCCGGTCGCTCATCTGTTCAGGATCGCAAAGTCGTCAAGCGGATCGATCCGATTCCCGCGGGTGGGCGGGAATCGGGCCAGAACCGGCGAGCGGCAGCACGTGAACCTTGTCCGGCGCAGCTCGGATCCCGATCGCCACACCGGGCGCCAGACTCGCCGTGAAATCGTCGCCGGGCCTCGCGTGAACGGTGAGGCGGCTCAGGCGGATCACGATATTCCCGCGATCGTGCCGCACGTCGACGACGGTGTCGACGAGATCGTTGGTGACCGCATCGCAGAGCTGGAGCTCCCAGGGGTGCACCGCCACCCGGACCGGGCCGGTGGCCGAGGTTGCACTCGCCAGCTCACCGCCGCCCTTGATGCTGATGATCGAGCCCCGCGGCGTGCTGCGGGCGACTCCGTCGAGCACGTTGGCTCCCGTATGCGCCGCGACCACCTCGTCGGCGGGTGACGCGATCAGACACCCTGGCTCCCCCAGCTGTAACAGCCGGCCGTCGTCGATCACTCCGATCCGTCCTGCCAGCGCGGTCGCATCCTCGAACGTGTGCGTAACCAGCAGCGTCGGCAGCTCCAGCTGCGCCAGCAGGTCACCCAGTTCGGTGCGCACCTGGCGACGGGTGATCTCATCGAGCGCACTCAGCGGCTCGTCGAGTAACAGCACGCGAGGTTCGCGGGCCAGCGCCCGTGCCAGCGCGACCCGTTGACGCTCACCGCCCGACAGCTGAGCGGGGCGGGCCTGCGAGAGATGGGCGATGCCAAACCGCTGCAGTAGGTCCGGACGGTCCCGGCTGCCGGCAAAGCGCACATTCGCCGCCACCGAGAGATGCGGGAACAGCCCGTAGTCCTGAGGTTGATATCCGACGCGCCGGCGCTCCGGGGGGAGGTGCAGCCCGCGACCGGCGTCGAGCCAAACGTCACGGCCGAAGGCGATTCTGCCTGCCTGGGGACGCTCCAGTCCGGCGACGCATCGCAGCAGCGAGGTCTTGCCGGCACCGGACGGGCCGATGATCGCGATCGTCTCGCGACCGACCGTCAGTCCGAGGCGAAGATCGAACGTCCTCCGGGCGAGGGAGATATTGATTTCAAGGGGGTCCATGATCCGAGAAGGAACTTTGCGCACAGCAGGATCGCAGCGCTCACGACGATCAGCAGCACTCCGACCGCCACCGCCTGGTCGAGATTGGCGTCGAACAGCGAGTAGACCGCGAGCGGCAGCGTCTGCGTGCTGCCCTGGAAGCTGCCGGCGAACAGGATCGTGGCGCCGAACTCGCCGAGTCCGCGCGCAAATGCCACCGCGGCGGCGGCTCCGAGACCGCCTCCGGCGAGCGGAATCGCGATCCGGAGCATCCGGCGCGTAGGACTCGCCCCGAGCGTCGCCGCCACATCGAGCATCGTCGTGTCGATTCCTTCAAAGGCGGCGATCGCCCCTCGCAGATAGAACGGGCTGGCGACAAACAGGATCGCGATCACGACCGCCGCCTGCGTGAACGCGAGATTGAGCCCGAGCGTCTGCAGCACATGCCCGAGTAGGCCGAGTCGCCCAAACGCCACCAGCAGTGCCAGTCCGGCGACGGCGGGCGGCATCACCAGCGGCACCTCGACGAGCGTCAGCAGGATGCTGCGGCCGCGGAAATGCCACCGCGCCAGCAGATATGCGAACGGGGTGCCCAATGCGATCATGATCGCGAACGCGATCGCGTTGGTCTTCAACGAGACCTCGATCGCGTCAAGCGCAACTCGCGATCCGAACCCGTCGATCAGCGTGTGCAGCGGCTGATATGTGATCAGCGCCACGATCGGGATCAGTACGAAGCCCAGCACCACGGCGAGCAGGACCGCGCTGAGGATCGCGATCGAGATCCGTCTGAGGCCGGCCGATGAGAATCGCGCCGAGTCCTGAGCCAGTGACGATGCGCTCCGGCTCGGTGCGTCGCTCACGGCCTGCCGAAGCCGGCAGCTCTGAGCTTCGCCTGCCCGGCCGGCGACATCACACGGGCCACGAACGCTGTCGCGGCGGCCCGATCATGGCCCGCCTTGACGACCGCGATCAGGTCCTGGGCCTCTGGCTTGGCCGCAGGCGGCAGCCGGACGACGGTGACCTTGCCGTTCGCGGCCTGGGCGTCCGTGATGTACACAAAGCCGGCGTCCGCCTGCCCAAGCGCCACCTCGGCGACCGTCTGGGTGACGTCGGTGGTCTGGCTGACCACGTTCTTCATCGCGGCCGTGGTGATCCCGAGATTCGTGAACGCGGTGCGTGCGTAATCGCCGCACGGCACGGTCTCGTTGCAGATCACCAGCTTGACCCCGGGCTTGGTGATGTCATGCACCGAGTGGATGTGCGCCGGGTTGCTCCTGGGGACGATCAGCACCAGCGTGTTGGTCGCGAACTCGGCGGGCTTGTCGATCAGGCCCTTCGCCAGCAGCTCCGCCGGTTGCTTCGGGCTCGCCGCGGCGAACACGTCGGCGGGGGCTCCCTGTTCGATCTCGGTCTCGAGCGCTCCCGAGCCGCCGAACGTGTATTTCGAGCTCGGATCGATGCTCGGAAACACCTTGGTCAACGATGCGGCGGCGAACACGGTCGACTGCGAACCGCCGCTGGTCGCGCTGGTCGAGGATGCCGCTGCCGGCGCGGCGGTTGAGGACGGTGAGCTCGCTGAATGGGTGTCTGCGCTGCTGCCGCAGCCGGCCGCGAGGATCGCGGCACCGACGGCCAGTAGCGGCTGCAGCCGCCGGCGACGGTTACTCAAACGCGGAGATCGCACAACGCGCAGTATAAGGGATTCATAGGCAATGCATAGGCGACACTCACCCGGCTGGCCACTCGCGGCCGGATTCATCACAATCAGGTTCTGACCGCAGTAAGCAACCCCCAGATTGCGGCCTCGATCCTCGACACGATCGGCGGCACCCCGCTCGTTCGGCTCTCGCGGATCGGTGCCGGGCTGACGCCGCAGCTGATCGCCAAGCTCGAGGTCTTCAACCCCGGCGGGTCGATCAAGGACCGGGTGGCCGTCGCGATGATCGACGCGGCCGAGCGTGACGGCCGGCTGCGCCCGGGCGGCACGATTGTCGAGCCGACCTCCGGCAACACCGGAACGGGACTGGCGATCGCCGCGCGGCTGAAGGGCTACCGGGTGGTGGCGGTGATGCCCGACAAGATGTCGCGGGAGAAGATCGACCTGCTGCGCGCCTACGGGGCCGAGGTGGTGCTGGCGCCGACCGACGTGCCGCCCGATTCTCCACGCTCCTATTACCGCGTCGCCGACCGCCTGACCGCGGAGATCCCGGGCGCGTTTCAGCCCAACCAGTACCGCAATCCGGCCAACCCCCAGGCCCACTATGACTCCACCGGCCCGGAGCTGTGGGAGCAGACCGGGGGGCGCATCACGCACCTGGTCGCGGGCGTGGGCACGGGCGGCACGATCACCGGCACCGTTCGCTACCTGCGCGAGCGCTGCCCGGATCTGGTCACCGTCGGCGCCGACCCCGAGGGCTCGATCTACTCCGGGGGCGCGGGGAACGTGCGGCCGTATCTGGTCGAGGGCGTCGGTGAGGACTTCTGGCCCGAGACGTTTGATCCCGCGACGGTCAGCCGCTGGGTGATGGTCTCCGACCGCGACGCGTTCTTGACCACACGACGGCTGGCGGCACTCGAGGGCATCCTCGCCGGGGGGTCGGGCGGCCTGGCGCTCCACGCCGCGCTGCATATCGCGGCCGAGGTCAACGATCCCGACGCGATGATCGTCGCCGTGATCCCTGACGGCGGGCGCTCCTATTTGTCGAAGGTGTACTCCGATGCCTGGATGCGCCAATACGGCTTCCTCGAGCGCCCACCCGATCTGACCGTCGGCGACGTGCTGCGTCGTAAGCGAGCCGCCGGCGAGCTGCCGGAGCTGGTGACGGTGCAGCCGCACGTCCTGGTGCGCCAGGCGGTTGCGCTCCTGCACCAGCACCGTGTCTCCCAGCTCCCGGTGGTCTCGGCTCACGATGCGGCCACGGTCGTCGGGGCGATCGGCGAGCGCGGATTGCTGCGCCGCGCCGCCGAGGATCCGGCGCTGCTGGATGCCGAGGTCGTCCAGGTGATGGAGCCGCCGTTCTCGGCCGTGTCGACCGACGACCCCGTCCGCGAGGCGGTGGCGCTGCTGGCCGGCGATCAGCAGGCGTTGATGGTCACCCAGGACGGTCGGGCCGAGGGTCTGGTGACGCGCACCGACCTGCTGGAGGCGCTGGCCTCGTGAGCGACGGCTTTGGCACTCGGGCGGTCCACGCCGGGCTGACGCCCGACCCCTCGTTTGGGTCGGTGATCCCGGCGATCCACCAGACCTCGACCTACGCTCAGCGTGCCCCGGGCGAGTTCGTGAAGGACTACGACTACTCGCGCTCGGCCAATCCGACCCGCGCCGCATTGGAGCAGGCCCTCGGCGAGCTGGAGGGTGGCCAGGCGGTCGCCTTCTCCTCCGGGCGGGCCGCCGAGCACGCGCTGATCACCGTCACCTGTTCGGCGGGCGCGCACATCGTGCTCCCCGACGACCTCTATGGCGGGACCTACCGGCTCGTGGACAAGGTGCTCAGCCGCTGGGGGCTGGCCTATGACCTCGTGGGCCAGACCGATCTGGCGGCGGTGCAGCGCGCGGTCGGCGATGCCACCCGGTTGGTCTGGGTCGAGACGCCGACCAACCCGCTGCTCAACGTGGTCGACATCGAGGGCGTCGTGGCTCGGCGCGGCGGGGCGCTTGTGGCCGTCGACAACACGTTCGCGACCCCCGTCAACCAGCGTCCGCTCGAGCTCGGCGCGGACTTCGTCGTGCATTCGACTACCAAGTACCTCGGTGGCCATTCCGACGTCGTCGGCGGCGTGGTGGTCACCCGCGACCCGGAGGCCTACGAGCAGCTGCGCTTCGTCCAGAACGCCGTCGGCGCCGTGCCCGGTCCGTTTGACTGCTTCCTCGTGCACCGCGGCCTGCGCACGCTGCACCTGCGGATGGCCGCCCACGCGCGCAGCGCCGCCGCGGTGGTGGAGATGCTGCGCTCCGCGCCGGGCGTCGAGGACGTGCGCTGGCCTGGGTTCAGCGGGATGGTCAGCTTCCGGCATGTCGACGCGACGCAGATTGCCGCGCGCACGCGGCTGTTCACGCTGGCTGAGTCGCTGGGTGGGGTCGAGTCGCTGATCGAAGTGCCCCAGGCGATGACCCATCAGTCGGTCGAGGGCTCCGACGCCGCCGTGCCGGCTGACCTGGTGCGTCTGAGCTGCGGGATCGAGGACCCGGAGGATCTCGTGGCCGACCTGCGCGACGCGCTCGTCAGCTAGCCGGCCCGCGCTCCTCGGCCACCGCCAGCGCCAGGAGGGTGGGGTCGCTCGCGGTGCGCCCGGCGATCACGCACGTGTGACCGTCTCGTTGCCAGGTGACCAGACGCGCACCGCCGACGTTCTGGAGCGTGTAGCGCACGCCGTCCGGGCTTACGCTTGTCCCGCCGCTGACCGGCAGCGCCCTGCCCGAAACGATCGCGTAGCCGACGCGGTCGGCCCCCGGAGCGGTATAGGAGACGGTCACGATCTGTCGGCCGCCGAGCTTGTCGGTGCGCGTCCCGGTCGCCTCCCAGCCCGCGCTGCGCCCGTAATAGGGGAACGCCAGGCCATCGACGCGCAGGCGCAGCAGGCCGGGGTGGGCCGCGTCCTGCGCCGGCGCCGGTGCCGTGGCGGCGGCGAGCGCGAGCCGAGCGGTCTGCGGCACGGTGGGAACCGTCGAGCCGTCGCCGAGGGCGACGACCAGCGCAGCGAGCACGATCGCCAGCGCGGCGGCGGCGGGCATCACCAGCGTGCGGCGCCAGCGCGATCCGCCCGAGATCGAGGGCCGGCCGGTGATGGCGCCGACGCTCGCCCGCAGCGACGCCGGCGCCGGCTGGTCCAGCGCGCGTAGCATCGTGACGGCGCGTTCCTGCTCGGCGAGCGCGGCCTGTAACTCCGGAGAGGCCTGGATTGCCGCCCGCAGCTGCTCCCGCCGGTCTGCGGGCAGGGAGCCGTCAGCCAGCGCCGCCAGCTCGGCCTCGGGCAACTTCGACTCGTCTGTCATCGGCTCTCCCACGGAGAGACTCCGCTCGGATCAGATCCTTCCCGGATTTCGCCTGGGGGATCCGCGAACTGGCGCGCGATCCGCTGGCGGGCACGGTACAGCCGGGTGGTGATCGTCGCCTCGCGCGTGTCCAGCGCCTGCGCGGCCTCGCCGTAGGACAGCCCGATTACGTCGACGGCCACGATCGCCAGCCGGAAGTCCTCGGGCAGCTGGGCGATCGCGTCGAGGATCTCACCGAACTCGGCGGCCTGGTCGGGCCGCCTCACTGCGCGCGGGTCCGCGGCCTCGATCTCGTCCAGGGTCGCGGCCTGCAGTGGGCGCCGGGCTGCGGTGCGCAGTCGCGTGTAGAAGGTGTTGCGCAGCGCCCGCAGCAGATACGCGCGGTCGTCCTCGCGGATCATCCGCGGGCGGGCCAGCACCTTCGCATAGGTCTCCTGGACGAGATCCTCGGCGTCCTCGCGCGAGCCGCACAGCGCCCAGGCGGCGCGGTAGAGCACGTCCAGGTGCTGACCGAGCGACTTCGGATCCAGGCGGCGCACCGTGTGCAAATCCTACGCGGGCTCGGGAAGGAAATGCCGCGGCCGGCGTCTGTACCCCCGTAGGTCCGCTACTCGCAACCAAGGAGATGGTTCATGTCCCGCAGATCTTTCGGTGGGCTCGCCGCCGTGAGCGCCGCCTCGCTGGCCGTCGTCGCCCTACCCGCATCGGCCGGTGCCGTTAGCCCACCGCACGCTCGCACCGCCGCTGCCGGCGCCAGCGTCGGACTGCGCAGCACCGCGCTGGGCAAGATCCTCGTCAACTCCCGCGGCCACACGCTGTATGCGTTCAGCAAGGACAGCCCTAACCGGGACCGGTGCGTCGCTATCGCGGGCTGCATTGACATCTGGCCGATGCTGGCCACGAGCGGCAAGCCCCACGCCGGCGCGGGCGTGAAGGGCTCGCAGCTGTCGACGATCACGATCGCGGGCGGCCGCCATCAGGTCACCTACGCAGGCCATCCGCTGTACACCTACTCGGCCGACAGTGGCCCGGGCCAGACAGATTACGTCGGCGCGATGCAGTTCGGCGGGACGTGGCGGGCGGTTACCGCCGCGGGCTCGGTGAAGGGCTGACGCGATCCGCGCGGGGCGGGCGATCCGTACGGGGCGGGCGCCCGAACACGCTGCCGATCATCAGCTGCGCCAGCGGCTCGACGATCTTCGCCGGCTCGGCCAGGCCCCGCGCGTCGCCGACCAGCGCGAGGTGCAGCACACGCTCATAGCCCCACATCAGGCAGGCCGCCAGCGTGTCGGAATCGGCTCCCGGGGGGGCCTGCCCGCTCGCGCGCGCGGCCCGGATCACCCGCGCGGTGCCGGCCGCGTAGGTGGCGAGGATCTCTGACCACAGCGCTCGCAGCTGCTCGTCATGCGGCCACTCCTCACTGACCGTGCGCATCAGCGCGCCGTGCACCGTGCAGACCTCGACCCAGCGCTCGAGGCTCACGCGGATCGCCTGTTCCGGGTCATCGGCCGAGTCAGACAGAAACGGCTCGACGGCAACGATCACCTGGTCGGTGACCCGCCGCAGGGCTTCAGCGACCACCGCAGTCTTGGAGGAGAAGTAGGCGTAGAAGCTCGTGCGCGAGATCCCTGCCGCGGCGATGATCTCCGAGACGCTCAGCTCGCTTAGGCGCCGCTCGCGCAGGAGCCGCTCGGTGGCCGCGAGGATCGCGTCGCGGGCGCTGGAGGCCGGCACGCTGCCGCTACCTGGCAGACAGGCCGAGCTTGAGCCCGAACCCGATCAGCGCCACGCCGGTGACCCCGTCGGTGACGCGCTGGGTGGAGCGCCGGCGCAGCAACGCGCGCGCCGCGTGGGCGCCGAGGATGATCGCGGTGAACCACACCATCGCTTCGGCGTCGTGCACCAGGGCCAGCAGCAGCCCGACCGCCAGATGCGGCGCGTGGGCGGGGATGAACTGCGGCATCACCGCCACGTAGAAGGCGCCGATCTTCGGGTTCAGGAGATTGGTCATCAGGCCGCGGCGCCAGCTCTGCAGCGATCCGGCCGCCGGCGCCGGGCGGGCGGCGCCGGGGTCGTCGCTCGGGTCGTCGCTGGCGTCGTCGCTGGCCTCGTCGCTGGGGTCGTCGCCGGGCACGCCGCCGGGCTTGCCGCCGCCCGAGCGCGGGCGCAGCGCGCTGGCCAGCATCCGCGACCCAAGCCACAGCATGTAGGCGGCGCCGGCGATCCGCACCGCCGTGTAGGCGACCGTCGAGGCCTCCAGCAGCGCCGATACGCCCACCGCCGCGCCCGCGCCCCAGGCGAGCGCGCCGGTGTTTACGCCCAGCGCGGTGGCGAAACCCTGCCGGCGCCCGTGGCTGAGCGCCGACCGCAGCACCATCGCGGTGTCCAGGCCGGGCACGATCGTCACCAGGCCCGCGACAACGGCGAACGCGAGCACGTCACTGAGCAGCATGCGCCCACGATAGCCTCGCGGCGATCCGCGCGGGACGGGTTTTGCAAACATGCTGTCAACCCACCCGCACCCGACCGCGATCCGCGGCAGATGAGGAGCAGCGATGAGGCGGACCCTGTTCGAGCCCGAGCACGTCGACTACCGCGAGTCGGTGCGCCGCTTCATCGCCGAGGAGATCACCCCCCACCACGAGCAGTGGGAGCGCGACCAGATCGTCCCGCGGGCGTTGTTCGCCGCCGCGGCGCAGAAGGGCATGCTGGCGATGCAGGTACCCGAGCAGTACGGCGGGCCGGGGGTGCAGGACTTCCGCTTCAACCAGATCCTCTCCGAGGAGGTGTCGCTGGCGGGCGTCGCCGGCAGCGGATTGGGCGTGACGCTGCACAACGACATTTGCCTGCCGTACTTCCTGGCGTTCGCCAACGTCGAGCAGCGCGAGCGCTGGCTGCCCGGGATCGCCGACGGCAGCCTGATCACCGCACTGGGAATGACCGAGCCCGAGATCGGCTCTGACCTGGCGAGCCTGCGAACGACCGCGCTGCGTGACGGTGATGCGTACGTGGTCAATGGCTCCAAGACGTTCATCACCAACGGGATCAACGCCGACCTCGTGATCTGCGCGGTCAAGACCGACCCCAGCCAGCGCCACGGCGGGATCTCGCTGGTGATCGTCGAGCGCGGGATGGAGGGCTTCGAGCGGGGGCGCAACCTCGACAAGGTCGGGATGCACGCCCAGGACACCGCCGAGCTGTTCTTCTCAGACGTCCGCGTTCCGCTCGAGAACCTGCTCGGGGAGGAGGGCCAGGGGTTTCGCTACATGACCTCGAACCTCGCGCAGGAGCGCCTCAGCATCGCGATCGCGGGGGTGGCGGCCGCCCGCGCAGCGCTGAACCTGACGCTCTCCTACGTCAAGGAGCGGACCGCTTTCGGGCAGCCGATCGGCGCGTTTCAGAACTCACGCTTCGTGCTCGCCGAGATCGCGACCGAGGTCGAGCTGGCGACGCAGTTCTGTGACCAGTCGGTGCTCGCTCTGAACGACGGCGCGCTAGGGGCCGAGGACGCGGCGATGGCGAAGTGGTGGTGCACCGAGCTGCAGGGCCGCGTGATCGATCGCTGCGTGCAGCTGCACGGCGGCTATGGCTACATGCTCGAGTATCCGATCGCCCGCGCGTTCGTCGACGCGCGCGTCACCCGCATCTACGGGGGCACGACCGAGATCATGAAGGAGATCATCGGGCGGTCGCTGGGGGTGTAAGCGGGGTTGAACGTGGGTGGGGTAGCGCGACCCACCGCGGCTGATCAAGCAGCGAAGGAACGGTTTCGGGTCTTTGCTGGGTGGGGGCGCTGCTTGACATCCGGGTCGTGGTCGCGCAATGCGGCAACGATGCGGGGGCTGGAGCCGCGAGTCGTCACATAAACACCACATCGGTGCCAATCGATGGGGGTTCGCGGGGGGTGCGGGTGTGAGGCGGTGGTTGCTCTCACCTAACGCCCACACCCCTTTCCGGATCTCATCAAGTGGGGGTTTTGTCGGGTTTCTTCCCGAGTCGGGGCGTCAGCCCCGCCACCCACCCACGCCCCCCACCACCAACAGCACGTCTGACCACAGGCGACGCCCGCACCCAGGCCACCAAAACTACATCCCGCCAACTGCGCCGTACCGCGCGCGCAGATCCTGTTTGGAGATCTTGCCGGTCGCGGTCTTGGGCAGCTCCTTCACGAAGTGCACTCGGCGCGGCAGCTTGTAACCGGCCAGCTGGCCGCGGGCGTAGGCAACCAGCGCGACGAGGTCCGTCTCGCTCCGGGAGACGACGGCCGCACAGACGAGCTCGCCCCAGCGCTCATCGGGCACCCCGAACACGGCGACCTCGCCGACCGCCGGATGCCGGGCGAGCACCTCCTCCACCTCGGCCGGGTACACGTTCTCGGCGCCGGTGACGATCATGTCCTTGATCCGGTCGGTGAGGAACAGGTAGCCCTGCTCGTCCAGGTAGCCGCCGTCGCCCGTCCGCAGCCAGCCATCGGCGTCTAGCGCCTTTTCGGTTTCAGCGCGGTTCTTGAAGTAACCCGGCGTCACGCTCGCCCCTCGCACCCGCACCTCGCCGATCTTCATCGGCGCCATCCGCTCGCCGCTGTCGGGGTCGACAATCTCGAGCTCCATCCACGGATACGGGCGTCCGGCCGAGCGCAGCAGGTCCTCGCGCGGACCGCCGGGGTCGTGGTCCTCGGCGGCCAGCTGCACGATCGCGCCGGTCGTCTCGGTCATTCCGTAGACCTGGTACAGCGGGCAGTGAAACGTCGCCGCCACGGTCTTGAGCACGGTGGTCGTGATCGAGGACGCGCCGTAGGCGATGCTGCGCAGCGCCGACCAGTCGCGTTGTCCGGCGCCGGGGATGGCCACCAGCATCTGCAGCACGGTCGGGACCAGGAACGCGTTGGTGATCCGCTCGTGCTCAATCGTGTCCAGCAGCGCACTCGGCTCGATCTCGGGCACCAGCACGTTGGCGGCGCCGTTGGTCAATCCGACGAGCAGCCAGCCCATCCCGCCGATGTGGAACAGCGGCATCGCCACCAGCGAGACCGAGCTTTCGTCGACTGACCACAACTCGCCCAGCCCGGAGGTCAGGTTCGAGAGGTTGCGGTTGGTCGTCTGCACCCCCTTCGGCCGTCCGGTGGTGCCCGACGTGTAGAGCTGCAGCACGACGGCGTGAAAGTCGCCGTCGCGCCCCGGGTCCTCGTCGGGTTGCTCGTCCAGCCAGCCCTCGGTGCCTTCGAGCACGATGACGGCGTCGGGTTCCGGTGCCAATGTGGCTGCCAGCGATGCGAAGGCCGAGCCGCAGAACAGCAGCCGAGAGCGCGAGTCGGTCACCAGCGCCGCCAGCTCGGGCGGGGCCAGGCGCCAGTTCAGCGGCACGATCACGGCGCCGACCTTGGCCGCGGCGAACAGCAGCTCGGCCGCGGCGGGAGAGTTGCGATCCAGGTGGGCCACCCGGTCGCCCGGGCCGACGCCGCGCGCCAGCAGGTACTGCGCCAGGCGGTTGGAGCGGCTCTCCAGCTCGCCGTAGGTCTCGGCGCGACCGTCGCCGTCGACCAGCGCCACGTGGCCGGGATGGGCTGTTGCCCGGTCGCGCAGCAGCTGCGCGATGCGGAACTCCTCGCTCACGGTCACACCGTCTCACATCGGACCGGTGCGCGGTCACCGAGCTTTACTGAACACCACGTACACTCGGCGGCGACGATGCCCAGCTCGCGAACCGTGACCAGGCTCCCACGCCGGCGGGGCCGGCGTCCCAAGACATATGCCGCGGTCCTGGCTGCGACCTCGGAGCTGTTGGAGACGGTGTCGCTGGCGGAGCTCAGCGTGGCCCAGATCATCGCGGCGGCGGACGTCGGGCGGACCAGCTTCTACGAGCACTTTACGTCCAAGGAGGACGTGCTGATCAAGCTCGTGCGGTCGATCAGCGCCGAGGTCGCCGACGAGATCGAGCCGATGTTCGAGCGCGGCGACCGCGAGCCCGACGAGTCGTTTCGCGACGGGCTGGCGCGGATGATGAACGTCTGCGGGCGCTACGCCCCGCTGGTGGTGGCGGCCAGCGAGGAGTGGCCCTCGGTCCCCGAGCTGCAGCGCCTGTGGCTGCGCATGCACGGTGATCTGACGATCCGGCTGGCCCAGGTGATCGAGGCTGACCGTGCCGCCGGGCTCGCCCCGGCGGGCGCTGACGCCGAGGCGCTGGCCGCGTCGTTGGTGTGGACCGCCGAGCGGTCGTTTCACATCGCGATGACCGCCGAGCATCCGACGCTCACCGACCAGCACGCGTTGGTCGCCCCGCTCACGCAGCTGTTCGTGGGCGCGATCTACGGCCGACCGGTGGGAGGGCAAAAGACGTGAGCGGGATCTACGGTCGACTAATGGGAGGGCAATAGCCATGGCAAAGACGGTGGTGGTGCTGGGAGCGCGAAACCTGGGAGGCGCGATCGTCGATCACTTCCTCGAGCTGGGCTGGAACGCCGCCGCGGTCGCGCGCAGCGAAGAGACGCTCGAGCGGGTGCGGCGTCGCGGTGCGGTCGGCGTCGCCGCCGACGCCTCGGATCCGGAGGCGCTTCAGGCGGCGTTGGCGCACGTGCGCGAGCAGTTGGGGAGTGTCGACGCGATCGTCAACGCGGTCAGCGCCAGCCGTCCGCCTGCGGCCGGCCCGTTCGGCGGCGGGGAGCTCGCGGCGGCCGACGTCGAGGCGTTCCGCGGCTGGACGGTGGCGGTCGCCGAGCAGGCATTCGTGTTCCTGTCGGTCGGGGCCCGCGCGCTGCGGCAATCGGGCGGTGGCGCCCTGGTGCAGATCACCGGCGGCTCGTCGCGGCGCGCGATGCCCGGCAAGGGCCTGTGGGCTGCGGGCGCATTCGCCACCCGAGCGCTCGTCCAGGCGGCCGCGCAGGAGCTGCGCACCGAGGGCATCCACGCCGCGTTACTGGCCGTCGACGCCACGATTCAGTCGCCCAAGACGACGGCGTTCACGGGCGACGCGGCGCCCAACGCGCTCGCCGATCAGGGCCAGGTCGCCACGGCTGTGGCCTTCCTGGTCAACCAGGAGGACCGGGCGTTGACCCACGAGCTCGTGGTCACCCCGGTCGGGGACGCCTGGGTGCCGTGAAACGGTTCACCGCGGCGTTGTCCGGCGAGGATCCTGCGCAGCCGTTCGGCCTCGGTGGTGGAACTCATCCGCGAAGCGCGAGCGGGTGGGGTTCTGGGTCGGGTCGATAGGCGCTGGACACGCGGGCAGCGCCGGCAGAGCTCCCGCAGCCGGGTGGGTTTGGATGGCTGCTCAGCCGCGCGTCGTTGATCGCGCGGACGAGCTGGCGATCGCTCAGCCGCGGGGAGATGTCGGTCAGCGTGCGGACGATCGTGGTCGCCGGGATCCCGGAGTGGGCGGTGATGTCCGCGCGGGTGAGCATCTTTGAGCGGTGGGTACGGATCCCTAGGCGAGTTCGCTTCGTCGGGGCGGTGACTTCCGGCTGGGCCGGCCACCGTCGGACACCCCACAGTGCCGCGGCCGAGTCGTGGCTGAGCCCGACGGGCGCTGCGGCCAACCAGTCGATGCGAAACTAATCCTGTTGCGCTGACTGCCTGAGCCAACCTTCCTAAGTCGACCATTCCCAGCAACAGCCCTGGGAACAGCGAGCTTCACCCCCGCGGAGACGCCACTCCGTACACGAAGAACTCGCCGGTGGTGCCGGCGGTGCACTCCCAGCCGAGCCCGGCGAGCTCCCGCACCAACCTGTGAGGGTCGTAATAGCGCTTGACGATCCGGAACTCGCGGCCGTCGTCCAGGCGCCGAGTCATCGTCGCCGCGTCCTCGTCGGGGAGGCGGTCATCGGCGGCCGTCGAGCGGGGGGTGCGCGCGCTGTCGAAGAACAGCACCCGGCCGCCCGGGCGCAGCCCGCCGCGCACCGACTCCCAGAACGACGCGAAGCGCTCATCCGGGACGTGTGACAGCCAGAACGAGAAGAAGCACGCGTCGTAGGCGCCGACCGGTGGAGTCCAGGTAAACAGGTCGGCCTGCATATATTCCACGCTTGAGTCTCCGACCCGGGCGCGGTTGATCGCGAGCACCTCCTCGGCGGCGTCGACCGCCGTCAACCGCGAGGCAGCGGAGACGAGATGCCGGGTCCAGAGCCCCGTCCCGCAGGCCAGCTCGAGCACATCCCCGTGCGGCGCGAAGCGCTCCAGCACGCGTTCGAGCTCGGCCGCCTCGTCAAACCACCGTTGATTGGCTTCCGGTCCTCGATCAAAGCGCCCCTCCCGACTCCACCACCGGTCGTACTCACCGGCGCGTGCCCGGTAGTAGTCCAGCTGCTCGGTCAGCAGGGCATCGTCCAGCATCGCCCGCTCGACGCTAGCGCACCTGACTTGGACAGATGGCTAGTGCGTGGGGTTGCCAGCGGGTTAGGATGCCGATCTGCACGTGTAAACGTCCTGGGGAGGGATCGATGTCCAACGTAGCCGAGGCGGCGCCAGCACCCGAAGCAGCACTTGACAGCGATGGGATGGAGCGCAACGTCGGCTTCCTCGGGCTGCTGTGGGCGTCGGAGGGCTCGATCATCGGCTCGGGATGGCTGTTCGGGGCGCTCACGGCGGCCTCGATCGCCGGGCCGTCGGCGATCATCGCGTGGTTCGCCGCATCGGTGATCGTGATCGTGTTGGCGCTCGTGCACGCCGAGTTGGGCGGCCTGTTCCCGGTCTCCGGCGGCACCAGCCGCTTCCCGCACTACGCGTTCGGGAGCCTGGCCGGCGGCACGTTCGGATGGTTCTCCTATCTGCAGGCCGCGAGCGTGGCGCCGATCGAGGTGCTGGCGGCGGTCCAGTACCTGTCGAGCTTCAGCTGGGCCTCGAGCTGGTACAGCAGCAAGGGCGCGCTGAGCGGGGTGGGGATCCTGGTCGCGGTCGTGCTGATGTTCGCGTTCGTCGCCGTCAACCTGATCGGGATTGCGTGGCTGGCGCGGGTCAACAACTCGCTGACTACGTGGAAGGTCATGATCCCGGTGCTGACGATCATCGTGATGATCGTGTTCAAGTTCCACAGCTCGAACTTCAGCCACGGCGGCGGCTTCTTCGTCAAGGGCGCGGCGATCAAGAGCATCCTGCTCGCGATCCCGGCCGGAGGCATCGTGTTCTCACTGCTCGGCTTCGAGCAGGCGGTGCAGTTGGGGGGCGAAGCCAGAAACCCGAAAAAGGACGTACCACGTGCGGTGATCCTCTCGATCCTGATCGGCGCCGCTGTCTACATCCTCGTCCAGGTGGCGTTCATCGGCGCACTGAATCCCGCCCTGCTCGCCCACGGCGGCACCTGGACGGGTCTGATCCCGACCGGACACGCCAGCCCAGCACTGAAGGCATTGGACGCCGCTCCGTTCTACTCGGTGGCCAAGGTCGCGGGGCTGGCCTGGCTGGCGGTCATCCTGCGCCTCGACGCGTTCATCTCCCCGAGCGGCACCGGGCTGATCTACCTCACGTCCGCGTCACGGATCAGCTTCGGTCTGAGCAGGAACGGCTACATCCCCCACGCGTTCGAGCGCAACTCCGCTCGGTCAAAGGTGCCGGTGTTCGGGATCATCGTCTCCGCGGTCATCGGGCTGCTGTTCCTGCTCCCCTTCCCCAGTTGGAACAAGCTCGTGGGCGTCGTCACCAGCGCCTCGGTGATGATGTACGCCGGCGCGCCGCTGGCGCTCGGGGCGCTGCGCAGGTCGAAGCCCGACCTGCCCCGGCCCTACCGACTGCCCGCCGCCCACATCCTGGCGCCGCTGGCGTTCGTGATGGCGACGTTCATCGTCTACTGGGCCGGTTGGAGCACCTACACGACGCTGATGGTCGCACTGCTGATCGGCTATGCGCTGATGCTGATCTCGGCCGCGTTTCACCTCAACCCCAACCAGCCGCGGGTCGACTGGGGGGCGGCGATCTGGATCTTCCCTTACCTGATCGGCATGGGGGTGATCTCGTACTTCGGCACGTTCGGCGCCCCCGGTAGTTTCGCGCCCGGCGGCATCATCGGCAACGTCGGCGTGTTCAAGACCGTGCTGGTGGGTGGCAACAACGACCTGGGGCTCTACGGCGGCTTGATCGCGTCGGCCGGCTGGAGCCTGATCATCTACTACACCGCGATCGCCAAGCGGCTGCCCTCGGCGCAAGTCGATGAGTACGTGCGCGAGGTGTATCCACCACCGGTCGCCGAGTAGTGAGCGGAGCTCTCAGCTCCGCGTTCACGCCGTCCGGCCACTATCTGGACACGGCCACCTACGGACTGGCACCAGAGGACGCGGTCACCGCGCTGCAGTCGGTGACCGCGCAGTGGGCGGCGGGCACGTATGACCCGCTGAGCTGTGACGCGGTGCTCGCGCACGCGCGCACGGCGTTTGCCCAGCTCGTCCACGTCGACGCCGAGGACGTGGCGATCGGCCATCAGGTCTCGCCGCTGGTCGGTGCCGTCGCCGGCTCGCTGCACGCCGGGGCTCGCGTGCTCGTGCCCGAGGGGGACTTCACGTCGCTGCTGTTCCCATTCGCGGTCGCCGGTCACGAGCTGCGCACGGTCGCGCTCGAGCAGCTGGCTGACTCGGTCGACGCCCAGACGGACGTGGTGGCGTTCTCGGCCGTGCAGTCGGCGGACGGCCGGCTGGCCGACCTGAACGCGGTCGCCGCCGCCGCCCAGGCCCACGGGACAATGACGGTGCTTGACGCCACTCAGGCCTGCGGCTGGTTCCCATTCGACGCGTCGCGCTTCGATGTCGTGCTCATCGGCGGTTATAAGTGGCTCTGCCATCCGCGCGGGACGGCGTTCATGGTCGCCCGACCGTCGGCGCGCGACCGCCTGCGGGCCGTCAACGCCGGCTGGTACGCGGGCGAGCGGCCGTGGGACACCTGCTACGGAATGCCGCTGCGCCAGGCCGCCGATGCGCGTCGCTTCGACGTCTCACCGGCGTGGTTCCTCTGGCATGCCGCCGGCGCCGCGCTGGATCTGATCGCCGAGATCGGGATCGACACCATCCACGCCCACGACGTTGCGCTGGCCAACCGGCTGCGCGCCGGCCTGGATCTCGACCCCAGCGACTCGGCGATCGTCTCGTTTACCGCCGACGACGGCGCTGGAGACCGGCTCAGGGCCGCCGGGGTGCGCAGCTCAGTGCGTGCCGGCCGCGTCCGGATCAGCTCACACCTCTACAACGAGGACGCCGACGTCGACCGCGCGCTGGAGGCGCTGCACGCCGGTTCGGGCGTCACGGTCACGGTCACGGCCTGAACCTCGCCCGACCCGATCCCGCGCGCGACGAACTCCAGCACGCGATCGAGTTCGCGTCCGGGTAGGCGCGGGTTGTAGAGCGGTGAACCGGCGGCCTCCGAGAGCAGGCGCCGGCACAGCGCGACCGCCGGGGCGGTGACGGCCAGCTGGGGGTCCTCGAGCGCCGCGGCCAGCACCAGCAACCGCTCCCGGGCATCCGCCGCGCGGGCCGGGTCGACCATCATCGACGACACCGCGCCGGCGCGGCCCACGTCCGCTGCCGCGCGCACGCTACCGGCCAGCCGCGTTCGTTGGCTCATTCCACACATTGCCCGCGCCACCTCGCCGACCTCGGTCAGCGCGCCGGCGTCGCCCTGCGCCACGAGCGCGATCAGCAGTCGCCGGCGCTCGGCGTGGTACAGCGCGCCGAGCCCAAGCGAAGTCAGGCCCCCGACGATCAACGAGACCGCGAGCGCGCCGCCGCCGGCCAGCGCCGCCCCGGCGCCGGCCGCCACCAGCACGCCCGCCAGCACCGACAGGCCGTGCGTCCGGCGGCGCAGCTCGGTCAGCCGCATCGCGGCCCCAGACGGGCCGATCGGCAGCGGCTCGAGCAACCCGCGCATCCCATCAGAGTATGGCGCTCAGCCGGAGACGAGCTGGTGGTTGCGCAGGCCCTTCTTGCGATCGAGCACCATCAGCGCGCCGTGGAGCACGCCCTCTCCGTACTCGCTGCCGGGGTTGATGCACACCGTCCTTCCGACCTTGGCGATCGCGCGTGACTCGTGGATGTGACCGTGGAGCGCCACCAGCGGCTGATAGCGCTCGATCAGCTCCCGGACGGCCGCCGAGCCGGCCGACATCATCGCCACCGAGCCGCCGCGCACCACCGGCTTGAGCGTCGAGTCCAGCTCCGGGGCCTGGTCCAGCGCCGTGCCCTTGGGCGGCACGTGGAGGTTGAAGACGCTGCGGCCGGGATCGTCAAGCTCGGCGACGAGCGACTCGAGGTGCGCGGCCAGCTGGTCCTCGGGCATCTCCCGGGGCGAGTTCCAGGGGGTGGGGTTGGCGATCCCGCAGGACATCATCTGAATCTGCTCGGCCAGCTCCACCGGGAGATCCTCGCAATCGACGCCGAGCGGTGAATCGGCCAGCACCTCGGCGAGCGCCGGCTCGTCGTCGTTGCCGAGCATCATGTACAGCCGGATGCCCGTCCCGGCGAGGCGCTCCTGCGCCAGCTCCAGCCACCGCCGCACGCTGTTCGCCATCGCGCGAGTGAACAGCTCGGAGATCCGCGCCGGGTCGCCGTGGGCGACCGCGAGTTCCTCCTCGGTGGTCACGTACGGATAGAACCCGCGATCGCGGACGCGGTCCTCGAGGCTCTCGAGCTCCTCCGGTGGCGCGACGCGGTCGCCGATCAGCTCGGGAGCGCGCAGCCCGTCGCCGCTCCGGATGATCGGAACGACCGCCTTGCCGGTGATGTCGCCGCCCATCACCAGCACGTCGGCCGAATAGAACCGACCAGCGTTGACGAACTTGCGCCACAGCCGGTCCGACCCGTGGATGTCGGACGCGTAGTACACCGTGAAGCTCATCGGTGGACTTCCTCGGGGACCTCGTACCAGCGCTTGCGCCGCCCCACCCTCGCGCGCAGCTTCCACGCGCGGGTCTTGGGCGCGGCCTCGAGGCGGGCCCGGATCTCGGCTGACCGCGTCGACACCCGCTCGGCCCGCGGGTCGTCGAGTCCGAGCCCGGCTCCGGACAGCATCGCGTCAAGCTTCTCCAGGTTGTCGCCGACCGTTGTAAACAGGCCCCAGTCGCCGCCGCAGACCTCGTCCAGGTAGGCGCCGTTCACCAGGCCGGGCCCGTCGGCGTCGGCGAGCTCGTGATCGAGCAGCAGCATCGCCGTGTCGCTCAGGTCCTTCGCGTTGACCTCGGCAACCTGGAGCTTGGCCAGCAGCAGGTCGGCCGCGCTGAGCGTCAATGGCTCGGCCTCCAGTCGCGGCGAGAAGTCCAGCTGGTGCGACATCTCGAACCGATCGAGGAACACGTCGATGTGAAACGAGCCATCCGCCGCGTGGTACAGAAGCCGGCTGGCACCGTGGGCGGCGTTGAACGTCCGTTCGGGCACGTAGCCCTCGGCCTCGAGCAGCTCGCGCAGGTCACGGGAGCCCTTGCGGTGCGCGACGAAGTCCACGTCGGCATAAGGCCGGCCGAGCGCCGCGCGGGTGGATTCGGTACTACGGTGCCAGATCGCGACGCCGCCGAACAGCCGCAGCGGCAGTTCAGCGGTATCAGCGACCTGCACCAATCGAGCTCCCTCGTTGACCAGGGCGGCGGTCACTCGGGCGGGATCTCCTTGAACGTGTTGGTCAGCGAGATGCCCTGGCTGCGGCGATACGCCGACACGCCGACGTACCAGACGACGGCGATGATCGGGGCCACGAACACCTTGATCATCGGCCCCCAGCCGAGCTTGCCACCGAACCCGGTGTGCAGAGCCGCGTAGATCACGAACGCCCACGACAGCCCCGAGACGACCGACACCAACGTGATCACGGGCACGCCGGCCACCCGCGCCCGGGCCCAGCCGGGCGCGTCGGCGTGCATCGACGCCCGCCGATAGGGAACCGAGCCGGCGGCGATCGAGACGACGATGAACGCCAGGCCCATCACCACCAGCACGTTGAGCAGGAACGCCCCCAGTCCCTGGTAGATGTTGAGGTAGTTCAGCAGCTCCACGACCAGGGCAATCACCACCGTGGCCAGCACCGGGGTGTGGAAGCGATCTGACACCTCAGTCAGTCGAGCGGGGGCAAGACGGTCAAACGACCACGCGAACAGGTTGCGGGTGCCGAGCAGGAACCCCGTCGGGGTCCACCAGAAGATCGCCAGCAGGAAGCAGGACACGACGATCACGCCGAGCACCTGGCCGCCCGGGAGGAACTTGACCATCGACGGGAGATACGGAGTGAAGGCCAGCGTGGAGTGGGCCGAGCCACCGCCTAGGCCGAGGAAGACGACCGAACCGAAGAACTTGTACCCGTAGTACTTGTAGACCAGCAGCGCCGCGACCATGTAGATGATCGCCGAGGCCGCCAGCCCGCCGATGATCGAGGTCACAGCGGTCTTGCGGGCGTTCTTGATCTCGCCGGCGAAGTACCCCGTCCACTGAAAGCCGGTGTAGACCTGGAAGCAGTAGACCATCGCCGCCAGCGTCGCACCCAGTTCGAGCGAGCCCCCGTTGTGGAACCCGAGCGACTTCACCTTGGCCAGCAGGCCGTTGTAGGTCGTGCCCGAGGAGTGATTCCAGTTGTGTATGAACGTCGAATGGCTGCCGACAAGCATCAGCACCAGCCAGATCGCCATCCCGATCCAGACGATCGCGAACGTCACCTTCATGTAGCGCGCCACCGAGCGCACGCCGAAGATCATCAGGCCGGCGAACAGGATCGTCAGCACGGTGGCGATGATCATCATCTCGCCGTTGGACGGTGAGTTGATCGCCTTGCCGTGGATCCCGGCCACGAAGCCGAGCGCCGGCAGCACGATCGAGAGCATGAAGGTGAAGTTGAACGCCACCCAGGTTAGGAATACGAACGTCAGCGCGAAGTTCACCACGAACCCGAGGAACGGGCTTAGGGTGCGTGACACCCACACATAGTCCCCGCCCGAGCGCGGCATCAACGCCGTGAAGTACAGGTACACCAGCCCGAAGCACGCCACCAGCGGAGTGGCGACCAGGAACGACACGAACATGTTCGCGTGCGGCCAGAACTGCGGTGCGAAGCCCATCACCTGGGTGATCCCGACCGGTATCAGCACCGCCGAGAAGACGAGGTTGAACGCGTCGAACGCGCTCAGCTCGCGCACCAGCCCGGTGGCATTGCGCGTGAACAGCGTCGGGGCGCTGCTGGATGTGTCATCTGTTGCCATCTGTCTCCACCCTTTCTGACCCGCGGGTCAGTCCATGAAGGCTCCACCGTTGACTGCCACTGCCTCGCCGGTGACGAAGGCGGCGTCCTGCCCGGCCAAGAAGGCCACCACGCGGGCGACGTCCTCCGGCTGCTCCAGACGACCCATCGGGGTGTCGTTGATCCACATCTGGCGCACGTTTTCGGCGGACACTCCCCGCAGCTCCGCCTCCCAGCTCAGCTCGCGGTTCTGCATCGGCGTCGCCACGTAGCCCGGGCAGACGCAGTTCACCCGGATGCGGTCGGCTGCCAGCTCGAACGCCATCGCCTGGGTCAGACCGACCACGCCGAACTTTGAGGCCACATAATCGGCCAGGAACGGCACCCGCCCCTGCTTGCCGGCCATCGAGGCGAGGTTGACGATCGCGCCGCCCCCGCCCAGCTGCCGCATCGTCCGCGCGGCCACCTGGCCGCACACGAACACGCCCTTGAGGTTGACGGCCAGCGTGCGATCGAACTGCTCGAGCGAGATCTCGGTGAACGGCGCCATCTGCGAGACGCCGGCGTTGGACACCCACACGTCGAGGCGGCGATGACGGTCGGCCACGCCCTGCGCAACCGCGGTCGCGCTCAGTTCCCGAGTGACGTCGAGCATTGCCGACCAGGCGCCATCGAGCTGGTCGGCGACGGCCCGGGCGGCGTCGGGGTCCAGATCGGTCACGACCACCTGGAAGTCACGGCCGGCGAGCTCGCGGGCGATCGCCCGTCCGATACCCGAGCCCGCGCCGGTCACCACCGCCACCGGTGCGCTCATGCCCATGTCCCCGCCGCCAAGCGATGCGAGAGCGGTCGCAGCGCCGGCTCGAGCTCACGGTAGATCCCGTAGAGCTCGTCGTAGCGCGTCTTTAGCTGCGACCGGGGCTCGATCGGGTCGCCCATGCGGACCAGCCGCTGGACGACGTCCCAGCCCTCGGTGCCACCAGCGCCCACCCCGGCCGCCAGGGCGGCACCGAAGGATGCGCCGGGATGATCGAGCACCGGCCGCAGCTCCACATTCAGGACGTCGGCGAGGATCTGCTTCCACAGCGTCGATTGGCTGCCGCCGTTGGTCACGCGTGCGTCGGTGAGCGCCAGCCCGCGCTCGCGGAACACCTCGACGTGATGGCGGAAGCCGTAGGCCACCGCCTCCAGCGCGGCACGGTAGAGATGACCGCGCCCGTGCCCGAGATGCAGGCCGACGAACGCGCCGCGCTGTGCTGGGTCGTGCAGCGGGGACTTCTCGCCGAGGAAGTACGGCAGGCAGACGACGCCGCCGGCGCCCGGTGGGGTGACGGCCGCTTCGGCGTCGAGCATGGAGAGACGATCCCGCCCACCCCCGCCGGTGACGCGGGCGAGCCACCGCACGAGGCTGCCGCTGGTGGCCATGCAGCCGTTGGGCAGCCAGCCGCCCGCCGGATGGGCGTCCAGGTACAGGCGCTCGTCCACCAGGGGGATGTCTGAGACGGCGAGGATGTCACCGGCGCCGCCGAGCTTGACCAGCCAGTCGCCCTGCACCAGCAGGCCGGCACCGTAGGCCGAACTGACGTGATCGGCGCCGCCGACGACAATCGGCGTGCCGGGGCGCAGTCCGGTGGCGGTCCCGGCCGCCGAGTCGACTTCACCGACGACGGTCCCCGGGGTCTTGACCGGTGCCAGCAGCGCGGCGTCGATCTCGCTGCGCTGCGCCACCTCGGGCAACGGCTCGCCGTCGAGCCCGTACAGGCCGCTCTCGATCGCCCAGTTGCGTTCCAGGTGCGCGGCCGCGCCGAGCCGGCGGGCCAGCCAGTCATAAGAACCGCTGACCGATGCGGTTGCCGCAAACAGGTCGGGCTCGTGGCGGCGCAGCCAGCGCAGCGTCGGCGCGACCGACTGCTGGGTGAGCGCCGATCCGGTCAGCCCGAGCAGGTCGATATCGGCGAGGCGTTCGGCGAGGTCGTTTAGCTCGACCGTCGCGCGGGCGTCGTTCTGAAGGATCGCGCGGCGCAACGGTCGGCCCCGCTGGTCGAGCATCAGAACGGCCGGCACCATCCCCGAGCACGCGACCGCCTGCACCTCGTCGGCTCGGCGACCGGCCTGCTCCAGCGCCAGGGGAATCACGGCGCAGGTCGCCTCCCACCAGGCGCCGGGGTCGGCCTCGGCCCAGCCCGGCTGCGGTGAGAACAGCTCGACCTCGGCCTGCGCGCTGGTCAGCGCTCCGGCCTCTGGGTCCACCAGCGCCGCCTTGACGGCGGACGAGCCGACGTCGATCCCGAGCAGCATCGGCCTCACGCGAGGCTGACCTCACGCGCGTTCTCGACAAACCGTCGCGCGCGATCGAGGTCGACGGGATTCCACGTGTAGCCGTCGACCTTGAGATCGGAGCCGACCACGCAGCCGTCAGCGATCTTCAGGTAGTCGGCGATCGTGTCGGCTCGGGCGCCGGTATTGAGCAGCACCGGAACCTCGGCCGGGACGGCATCGCGCACCTTCGTCAGGGTCTCCCGGTCGGGCTCGGAGCCGGCCATCGGCCCGGACACGAGGATCACGTCGGCGAGGCTGGAGACGACCGCGGAGCGAGCGGCATCGGCCGGATCACGGCGCCCGATCGGCGACGCGAACTCGGGCGTGATGTTCATCATGATCGTCAGCGCGTCGGCGTCCAGGCGCCGGCGCTCGCGCAGCACGTGGGCGGCCTCGCCCTGCCACAGGCCCATGTCGGACTCCCACGCGCCGGTCAGCACCTCGCGCATGAAGCCCGCGCCGGTGGCGACCGCGACGGCGAGCGCGCAGCGGGCGTCCCACAGGAAGTCGACCCCGAACGGCCGGTCGCGGGGTGCGCATTCGGTGACCACGCGTGACATCACGGCGGCGGACTCGGGGCCGGCCCGCAGCTCGTACGGACGGTCGCCCTCGTTGCAGAACATGTAGCCGTCGAAGTCGGCCTCCAGCAGCAGCTCCAGATCACGCTGAACGGCGCTGATCAGCCCGCCGACGCCGGCGGCGGCGTCGTACAGCGGGGTGCCCGGCAGCGGCGGGACGTGCACCATCGCGATCAGGGGCTTGCGGTCGCCGAATAGCTGTTGCAGACGCTGGCTCATGGCTCCTCCGAGGCGGGGACGGACACGACTTCGACACCGGCATCGCGCACCGCGGCGAGCGTGCGGTGGTCCGGGGCGGCGTCGGTGATCAGGACGTCGATCTCCTGCAGCGTGGCGATCGTCGCCAGGCAGACGCGGTCCAGCTTGCTCTGGTCGGCGAGCACCACGCAGCGTGAAGCCGCACCGATCGCCGCCCGTTTGACGCGCGTGTCATCGAGGTTGTATTCGGTTAGCCCCTTCTCGGGGTGGATGCCGCCGACGCCGAGAAACAGCACGTCGCAATTGAGCTGCGCGAACGTCCGCTCGGCTAGGTCGCCGACCAGGCTCAGCTCACCAGGGCGCACGATGCCGCCGGTCAGGATCACCCGGGTCGTCGGCTCGTTGGCCAGCTCCAGGGCGGCGTTAACGCTGGGGGTGACGATCGTCAGGCCGCCGCGATCACGCAGGCAGCGGGCCAGCGCGAGCGTCGTTGAGCCGACGTCGAGGATCGCCGTCTCGCCGTAGTCGATGAACTGTGTGGCGACTTCCGCGATCCGCGCCTTGGCGCCCTGCGCCTCCTGCGAGCGGCTGGCCAGCGGCGGCTCGTAGCTGCGGCTGACGGTCGAGATCGCCCCACCGCGGACGCGGCGCGCGACGCCGAGTTCCTCGAGCGTCTCCAGGTCGCGCCGGATGGTCATCTCGGACACGTCGAACTCGGCGGCCAGGGCGGTGATCTCCACCTCGCCGCGATCGGCCAGATAGCCGCGAATCGCACCTCTGCGTCCTAACGATGTCATGAGCAGGCGGTGAGATTACATCAGACTGTGAGAAAATCACAGTGAGACGTGAATTCAGATCAACGGACTGCCTCGGATCTCCCAGCGCAGTCGCGGAACCTACAGCCGCGCGGCCACGAGGCCGACGGCCAGCAGCACCACCGCCAGCGACATCGCCGACAGCGCGCCCTCGAGCGGCCCGGTCAGGCGCTCGGTGGTCAGGTCGACGACGCTACCGTCGGCGAGGCGCTGTGAGCCGACCACCTTCGTCGTCTTGCGGCGCAGCTCGCGGGCGGGGCTGCTGAGCCGGCGCTGGGCCAAGCTCAGCAGGCAGCAGGCCGCGGTCACGAGCAGGCCCTCGGGCCGGATCTGCAGCGAGTTGACGAAGTAACCCGTGAACGCGGGAAAGCCACCCCAGGCCAGGGCGAACCAGGTGTCGGTATGAAACCGGCCACCGGCGAGCTCGAGGTTGTAGGCGAGCGCGAGGAACGCCCCGACGACGACCAGCGGAGCGACCAACGGCGAGACCACGACGCTGCCGACGATCCCGATCGCGATTGCCGCGCCGAGTCCGATCACCGCGAGCGTGATCAGGGTCCGCCGGGTCAGAGCGGTCTGCAGCGGCCGGCCCATCAGCTCGTCGAGCGCATGCGCCGCGACACCGACGGCCAGCAGGAAGGCTCCCAAGGCAGCGCCGAGCCGGTCGGCATGCAACGTGGGTGCGGCGGCGGCGCCCAGCGCCACGTAGCTGAGATGCCAGGCGGTGTAGGGCGGGTGCAGCAGGGTGACGAGGTCGCGCCACCCGCCCGGGGCGAGCGCGTAGAACGCCGGTCGGTCCCGCTTAGCTGGCGAAGCCGCCGTCGCGGACTCCCGACATCACGAGTCCCGCGCCGAAGCTCAGCCGCTGCGCTCTCACGTAGCCGATCCCGGCGTCGCGCCACAGCGCCGGCAGGTCGGGCTCGCGGGCATACAGCTCCTCGATGCTCGGACCCAGAAAGCGGCCGACCTCAAACCAGGATCGAGACACGAGGCGACCCGCGGCGGGCAGGCCGAGGCGGGTCTGAACCTGCCACAGCGCTCTCAGCACGGGTTGATCGGGTACGCCGAACTCGACCATCCCGATCCGGCCGCCCGGCTTCACCACCCGGGCGAGCTCGCCCATTGTCGCCGCGCGATCGTCGAAGTAGCGCAGCAGGTAGGTGAAGGTGAGCGCGTCGAACTCCCGATCGCCGAACGGGAGCCGCTCGGCCTGCCCGATGACGAAGCTGATGCGGTCAGCGGCGCCCAGCCGCGCCCGGGCGGCGCCGAGCATCGCCTCGCTCTGGTCCACTCCGACCACCTCGCAGCCGCTGCGGGCCAGCTCGAACGCGACCATGCCCGTTCCGGTCGCGACATCGAGGACTCGCTGACCGGGGCGCGGATCGACCGCCGCAACCAGCGCCCGTCGCCACCGGGGATCCTGGCCAAGGCTGAGCACGGCGCCCATGCGATCGTATTGGCGCGGCAGCCCGGCGAACAGGTCCAGGGCGTGCTGCTTGCGAGCAGAGGCGGAGGCGGAGGCGGCCACGGACCCAAGGGTACGGCCATCGGTCACGCCATCGTCGCGACGACGGTCGGCTGGTAGCCCGCGAGCCGCCCGAGTAGCGGGCCGGCGGCAAGCGCCGCCCGTTGGAGCCACGCGGGCGCAAACGGCAGCCGGACGGTGTCGAAGTGTGTCTTGGCAATCACGGCGAGCCTGAGCGAGCTGGGCATCCCCTTGCGGTTTGTCCTCCCTTCGGCCGCGAGCGCGAACGTCGTTTCGATGAGCGCCTCATAGTCGAGCGCCAGCCGAATCTCGCACAGGAAGCGCGCGTCAGAACTCTCCGGCGTTCCAGAAGCGGTGTGCGAACGGAGCATGATGACCGCCACGGCGCGATCGCGGAGTGGCTTCACGACCCGGTCCACCGCGTCTCCTTCTGCTTTGAGCAAGAGGGCGAGCACCTCCGGGTGCACACCTGGTTTGAGGTGGGCGCACACCTCCCGAGCAATTGCCCCCGAACGCTCGATGAGCACTGGGAGATGGTGCAGCGAACGACCCAGCTCAAGCTCGATCGCCGCTGGCGCGAGCTGGCCCCTGCCGACGGCACGATCGCCGTCGCTCGCAACGTCAGACACGACTCAGAAACACCAGCGATCGCGCAGCTCAGGCCCGTACCAAGGTGCTCCCGGCCGGACGACAGGACGAGTTCCTGACCGAATCCGCAGGCGCCGCCCGCGAGCGGTTTTACACGCGGCATCACCTCCCGACGAGCCTGCGCGGCGCGCTCTGGCTGGCCGGCTTCGCGCGCCGCGGATAACGGTCGAACTGAACGCTCGTGTAGGTCGGTCGTGTGGGTCGGTGCCCACCGCGGCGCGCGATCATGCCGGGACACGATCGCACCTCCCTCTGATGCCCGCGTCCGAGCACAAACCCCCCATGAATCCACCACTCGATGCGGTTCTCCGGGGGGGTGTGGGTCCCAGACCCCGGAATCCGCAACCTGGCGCCCACACCCTGTTTGATCTCTCGTCGAGTGGTACGGATGGGCGGTTTTCGTG
>JBPCPC010000236.1:0-3789 GCA_050999585.1 Solirubrobacteraceae bacterium
TGCCGGGCGTGCCGGGCGTGGCCGGCGGGGCGGCGGGTGCGGCCGGCGCCGGCAGGGCCGGCGGGGCCGGGGAATCTCCTCCGTCCCCGGTCTGCCCGGCGAACCACAGCATGCTTGGTGTGACAAATCCGGCGGAGCCGCCGAGGTTTGTCACCAGCTGCACGCTGAGCCTGCGGTCCGCGCCAAATCTCGGCGCGGTCAGTCGATTTGTCGCACGGCGCACACGGCGCACATGGCCCACATGGCCCACATGGCCCACACGGCCCGCACAGCCCACACGGCCCACACGGGCACACGGGCACACGGGCACACGGGCACACGGGGCAGACGGCGCACACGGGCGCGCCGGGAACGACTACCGCCGGTCCGCCGACAGCGCCGACTCAGGACAACCGACTCAGGACGACGCGACCGACCCCTCGCGCACGGAGTCCGCCTGCGGCCCGGCTGACGCGTTGGACTACCCGAGCGCTGTCGACGACTTCCCGCCGCGCAGGCTCACTTGAGGTTGATCGCGGCCGACATCGCGACGGCGAGCGTGACTCCGGCATAGCCGTAGTAGCCATCAATGAGCAGAATCGTGGCGGTCACCAGGCAGGTGAGCACCGCGACCAGCCAGGCGATTCGGCCGAGATTCACGCCGTCTATTCTTGCCGCCGGTGGGGATGGCAGGCTTTAGGGGAGCGCACGGCTCGACGCCGTGGCCACCGATTGCCGCAAATTGCGGACATGAAACGCTCCGAGCAGCATGATGGTTCGCGCCGGCCGGTGAGAATGCACCGCGGCAGAACGGGGGGAGGGAGCATTGTCCGCCAACCGTGTTAGCTTCGACGTTTCCTACGACCTTTGAGGAGGAGCAGTGACGAAATCTGAATTCGTGGACCAGGTCGCCGACCGCGCTGGCTTGAGCAAGAAGGACGCCGGCGACGCGGTCGATGCGATGCTGGAGACGATCGAGGGTGCTCTCAAGCGCGGGAGCGACGTCGTCTTTTCGGGCTTCGGCAAGTTCAGCGTCTCCAGCCGCAGCGCGCGCGAAGGTCGCAACCCGGCCACCGGCGAGAAGATCCAGATCGCGGCCTCGAAGGTCCCGAAGTTCACGGCCGGCGCGTCGTTGAAGAAGGCCGTCAAATAGCGCCGACGCCGGCAGCTGGGGCAGGTCTGGCCCCCCTCACCTCTGCGGTGGGTCAGACCGCCGATGGCCCCGGCAGTGGCGTCTCCGTCTCCCCGGAGACGCGCAGCGAGGCGTTCGGCGACCGCTTGGCGGACCGGGTCGCGGAGCGCGGATCGCAGATCGTGCTGGGGATCGACCCCGACCCGGCGCGGCTCTGGCCCCAGGCGCTGGAGCTGACCGAGACACGGTCCGGGCACACGCCGGCGCAGCTCGCCGGGCGTGCGGTGGCCGCACATTGCCGACTGCTGCTCGACGCGGCCGGCGATCAGTGCGTCGCGATCAAGCCGCAGGTGGCGTGCTTTGAGCGGCTGGGTGCGCCCGGGTGGTCAGCACTGGCCGGGCTCGTGCGCGACGCGAGCGAGCGGGGACTGCTCGTGATCGCCGACGCCAAGCGGGGCGACATCGACATCTCCGCTCGGGCCTACGGTCAGGCGTTCTTCGGTTCGACGGCGACGCCATTCGGGGAGGTCCCCGGCCTCGGGGCGGACCTGCTCACCGTGAGCCCTCTGCTTGGCCGCGATTCGCTGATGCCGCTCGTCGATGCCGCGCGGGCCGTGGGTGCAGGCCTGCTGGTGCTGACCCGGACCTCCAATCCCGGGGCCGCCGACATCCAGGATCGAGTGCTGCAGTCGGGCGAGGCGGTCAGCGACCTGATCGCGGGGATCGTCGACGAGCTCGGCCGACCGGCGATCGGTGCCCGCGGCCTGAGCGACGTCGGGGCGGTCACCGGGGCCACGGCCCCCGAACACCTCGAGCGGCTGCGGGCGAGGATGCCGGCCGCGGTGATGCTGCTTCCCGGGATCGGCCCCCAGGGGGCAAGCGGTCGCGGCCTGGCTCCGGCGTTCGCGCCGGGTCCGGCCGGCGGGCTGGTGGCAGCCTCACGCGCGATCGTCCACGCCCACGAGCGTGACGGCGGCGATCCCGCGGCCGGCGCCCGTCGCGAGGCGCAACGCCTGCGCGAGCTGATCTGGGACCTCTACTCCTAGCCCAGCGGCTGATCGGCTGCCGCCGGTGCGATGGCGCATGCATGAAGCGCTTGTGGCCGACTGTATGATCGCCGCGGGATGGTTGGAAAAGCTGTGCGCCTGCTGGCGCCGATCGCCCTTGCCGCCGTGGCCGTGGGGGTCTACCTGATCGTGCAGTCCACCGTCGCCAAGCCCCATCCCCCGACCACCCAGTCCCAGACGACGCTGCAGCGCAGGCCGGATCACGCGCGTCATCGCAAGCCGAGGCCCAAGTACTACGTCGTCAAGCCGGGCGACACGCTCAGCCTGATCTCGCAGAAGACCGGCGTCGCGCTCGGCCGCCTGACCGCGCTGAATCCGTCGGTCTCGGCACCGCCGTATAGCCTGCAGACCGGTCAGCGGCTGAGGCTGCGTCGGTGAGCCGCCGGGCCACTCTGAGAGTGGCCGCGGCGACGCTCTGCCTGGCGGCCCTGTGGATCGTGCCCGCGCGCGCGCTGGCACGCTCAGCGCCTCACCTCAGCGTGCGCTCCGCTGCGCTGTTCGCCCCCGGCACCGGCCAGTTGCTGTACGGCGAACGAGCCAGGCGAGAGTCCGCGATTGCCTCAACGACCAAGCTGATGACGGCGCTGATCGTCCTCGAACACGTTCATCACCTGGGGACGATCTACACCGATCCGAACTACTACCCGGCGTCGACGGACTCCCAGATCGGGCTCACGCCGGGAGATCGAATGAGCGTCCACGACCTGCTGATCGCGTTGATGCTGCCCAGTGCCGACGATGCCGCCTATGACCTCGCCTACAACGTGGCACACGGATCGGTGGCTCGGTTCGTCGGCATGATGAACGCCAAGGCGCGTGAGCTCGGGCTCACCGGGACGCACTACTCGACTCCGATCGGGCTCGACACCCCCGGCAACTACTCGACCGCGTCGGATCTGGTCAGGCTGGCCGACTACGACCTGACTCACTCCGCGTTCTTCGCCCGGATCGTCGCCCTACCGAGCGCCGTGCTGCGGACTGGTCCCGCCCACAGTGTCGTCAACCGCAACACCCTGGTCGGCGAGATACCGTGGATCAATGGCGTCAAGACCGGTCACACATCGGACGCCGGTTACGTTCTGGTCGCCTCCGGGCACAGAGATGGGATGACACTTATAAGCGCCGTGCTGGGCACCGATAGCGAGAGCTCCCGCGACGCGAACACGATGGCCCTGCTGAACTATGGCTTTGCCAACTTCATCCGGCGCACGCCGGTCCGGGCTCACGAGCTGATGGCTCGCCCGAGCGTGCGCGACAGTCCGGGTAAGCATGCGATCGTGCGCGCCGCCCGGACCTTCACTCGCGTCCTGCCCCGGTCAGACCGGGTGCGCGTCGACGTCGAGGTCGCGCGCCGGCTGACCGGCCCGCTGCCCGGCCAATCGGTCGTCGGGACCGCCGTCGTGCTCGCCGACGGACGGCCGATCGCGCGGATCCCGCTCGTCCTGGAGCGGGCCCTGCCCGCCGTCAGCGGGTTGACGATCGCGGCGCGGTTCATCACTCAGCCACTGATGCTGTCGGGCATCCTGGTGGCGCTGGCGCTGGTCGTGGCCCTCGGGGGCCTCGTGCGCCGGGGTGGGGGTCAGCAGCCCACCGTCCACTCAGCGGAAGAAG
>JBPCPC010000286.1:0-7779 GCA_050999585.1 Solirubrobacteraceae bacterium
GTAATATTGGGACCCACCCACCCACCCGAGCGGGCGGCGTCAGCCACGCCCAGCCCCGTGGGTGGGCGGGGCCGATCCCGCCACATAATTCAGTCGCGGACCGTAGTGTGGCGCCGATGCGCGTTGCGCAATCCCCCCACGCCTAGCCGATGAGCACCGTACAAACCGAAATCACGATCAACGCGCCGATCGAACGGGTGTGGGAGACGGTCATGGACCCCGCACGTCTGGGCGACTGGGTGACGATCCACAAGTCGGTGACTGACGTTTCCCAGCAGCCGCTGCGCAAGGGCGCGACGATGGATCAGACGATGCAGGTGCGCGGGCTCACCTTCCGCGTGCATTGGCAACTGGTGTCGGTCGATGCCCCCCACACGGCGCAATGGGAAGGTGGTGGCCCAGCCCACTCCAACGCCCTGATCCGCTATGAGCTGTTCAGCGCCGGCGACGGTCAAACCACGTTCCGCTACATCAACGAGTTTCATCCACCCGGGGGACGACTGGGGAACATCGCCGGCCGCATGATTGTCGGGGCGACCTCTGAGCGCGAGGCAAAGAGTTCACTGTCGCGCCTGAAGGCGCTGCTCGAAGCCCGCTGACGTCGTTATTGCCAGCTGTGGGCCTTTAAGTCCCCGGTTTCCTTACACGCGGTGTGTATCGTGCTAGACAAAATCGTCTAACCCACCGTGGAGGTGGCCTTAAATTGGCAGACTTCGTTGACAGTACGGTGAAGGACATCGACAGCCGGCTAACCCAGCTCCGGGTCGAAGTGACAAAGCTCGAGGCCGCGCGCTCGGCGCTGGTCGGTGGCCGTCGCGGCCCCGGCCGTCCCGCTTCCAGCAACGGCGCACCGACCCGCCGCGCCGCCCGCAAGACCGGCCGGCCGCGTGGTCGCCGGGGTGGCAACACGCGCGCCAACCAGGCGCTGGACCTCGTCCGCAACAGCCCCGGGATCACCATTCCGCAGATTGCCGAGACGCTGAAGATCGAGCCCAACTACCTGTACCGGGTAATGCCCAAGCTCGTGCAGGACGGCCAGGTCAAGCGCGACGGTCAGGGCTGGCACCCGGCAGCCGCCGCGAGCTGACCTGACCGTCAGACGCGCGGCAAGGTCGCCGTCTGCCTGGTTTGAGTAAAAGCCGCCGCGATCGGCTCGATCGCGGCGGCCAAATGCCATGCCCGCTGTGACAGCGACTAGATCAGGCCCAGCTCCTTCACCGCTTGGCGCTCGTCGGTGAGCTCCGTGACCGTCGCGTCAACGCGTGCCCGCGAGAACTCGTCGAGCTCGAGGCCCTGGACGACCGTGTACTCGCCGCCCGCGCAGGTGCACGGGTAACCCGAGAAGATGCCCTCCTCGATCCCGTAGGTGCCCTCCGACGCGATCGCCATCGAGACCCAATCGCCCTCGGGGGTGCCCAGCACCCAATCGTGGACGTGATCAATCGCGGCGTTGGCGGCCGAGGCCGCGCTGGAGGCGCCGCGCGCCTCGATGATCGCCGCTCCCCGCTTCTGCACGGTGGGGATGAACTCGTCCTCGATCCAGTTCTGGTCGCCGATCGCCTGCGCGGCGCCTGAGCCCTTGACCTTGGCGTGAGTCACGTCCGGGTACTGGGTGGCCGAATGATTGCCCCAGATCGTCATGTTGGTCACGTCTGAGATCTGTGATCCGGTCTTCTCAGCGACCTGCGCAATCGCGCGGTTGTGGTCCAGACGCATCATTGCGGTGAAGCGCTCGCGGGGGATGTCCGGCGCGTGTGACTGTGCGATCAGGCAGTTGGTGTTGGCCGGGTTGCCGACCACCAGGATTTTCACGTCAGCGGCGGCGTGTGCGCCCAGTGCGGCGCCCTGGGGCTTGAAGATGCCGCCATTGGCCTCCAGCAGGTCGCCACGCTCCATCCCCTTGGTGCGGGGGCGGGCGCCGACCAGCATCGCGATGTTGACGCCATCGAACGCCTGGTTGGGATCGTCGTAGATGTCGACCCCGGCCAGCAGCGGGAACGCGCAATCGTCGAGCTCCATTGCGGTCCCCTCGGCGGCCTTGACCGCCGCCGGGATCTCCAGCAGCGAGAGGTGTATGGGCGTGTCGTCTCCGAGCAGCTGGCCCGAGGCGATGCGAAACAGGAGCGCATAGCCGATCTGGCCAGCTGCTCCGGTGACTGCCACTTTCACTGGAATATTACTCATCAGTCAGACATCACTCACTTTCCGCCTTCTTCGATTGTCGCTTGCGGCCCGGTCCGTGGGACGCTCAGGTCCAAGTCATACACTGTGGAGAGCTTGGCCTTCAGGTAGCTGGTGTATGGCGCCACCGCGATCGGTCCGCCGGTCGCGCGCTCCAACAGCTCCGTGGTGGTGAACTTCGCGCCGTGGCGGTGGATGTGCTCGCGCAGCCATTCCCGCAGCGGTGAGAGCTCGCCGGCGGCCAGCTGTGAATCGAGGTCTGAAAGGTCCTCGTGGGCCCGCTGCCACAGCTGTCCGGCGATCAGGTTGCCCAGCGCGTAGGTCGGAAAGTAGCCGAACATCCCCGCCGACCAGTGCACGTCCTGGAGCACGCCGTCCGCGTCGTCGGTGACCTTGATTCCCAGATACTCCTCAAAGGCGGCATTCCACGCCTCGGGCAGCTCGGCAACGCTCAGCGAGCCGTCGACCAGCGCCTGCTCGAGCTCGAAGCGCAGCACGATGTGCAACGCATACGTGGCCTCGTCGGCCTCCACGCGGATGAAGGTGGGCTTAACGCGATTGACCGCCGCGAACAGCCCGTCCGCGTCCAGGCCGGCCAGCGTACCCCCGGCCAGCTCGGCGATTCGCGGTGCCAGCAGACCGCAGAACGGCCGTCCGCGTCCGACCATGTTCTCCCACAGACGACTCTGTGACTCATGAACGCCCAGTGACTCCGCTTCCCCCAGCGGCGTCCGCATCAGCCTCGGCGCGATGCCGGACTCATACAGACCGTGGCCGCATTCGTGCATCGCCCCGTACAACCCGGTGGACCAGAAGTCCTCGTCCCACCGAGTGGTGATGCGAACGTCGCCCGAGCCGATCAGGATCGCGAACGGGTGCACGGTGTCGTCCAGCCGCCAACCGTCGCCGGTGAAGCCCATCAGCGCCGTTACCTCGTCGACGAGCCGGCGCTGACGATCGATCGGGAACCGTTCATACAGCGCGCGGTCATCGATCACCGGTAGCGCGGCGACCTGCGCGATCACCGGCACCAGTTCGGCCTTGAGCTCGTCAAACAGGGCCGCCACCTCGGTCGCGCTGATCCGTGGCTCGTAGTCGTCGAGCAACACGTCGTAGGCGCACGCGAAGTCGGGGTCGTCCCGGTGACACTCAACGTACCGGCGCTGAAGGTCGATGGTGTGCTGGAGGAAGGGGGCAAACTCGGCGAAGTCAGACGCGGCCCGCGCCGCCACCCATGCCTCGTGTCCCACCGACGCGGCCCGCGCCTGTTCGGCCGCGAGCTCGCTCGGGACGCGACGCGCCTTGTCCCACTGTCGCCGCGTGAGCAGCACCAGACGGGCGTCGTCGGAATCCGGATCCCGTCCACCCGCCCGCCCGTTGAGCTCGGAGTCCGCACCCTCGAGCAACCGACCGGTCTCGTCGTCGACGAACAGTTCGTGGCCGATCCGCGCCAGCGTGGCCAGGGCCTCGGCCCGCGAGGCGCTCCCGCGGGCGGGCATCATGGTCTGCTGGTCCCAGTGGGCCAGCGCCGCGGCGTGACCGATATCCGCAAGCTGACCCATGCGCTCCTTCAGCTCACCGAGGTACTGACTCATCGACGTTCTCCTGGATCTTCTTGCGGGGCGGTTTGACCCTATGCGACCATTGCAGCATGTTCAGGCGCTCCGGCTCGATCAAGCTGTTCAACCTGTTCGGCTTCCGGGTCGGCGCCGACGCGAGCTGGTTCCTGGTCCTGTTCCTGATGATCTACCTGCTGTCGCGGCCATTCCGCCTGACCCTGCACAGCTCGGACGGGATCGCGTACCTAACCACGGTGATCAGCGTGCTGTTGTTGTTCGCCTCGCTGATCGCCCACGAGCTTGGTCACGCATTGATCGCGCGGCGGCAGGGCATCGAGGTCAAGCAGATCGATCTGTTCCTGTTCGGGGGACTCACCCAGATGAGCCGGGATGCGGCAACTCCGGGTGAGGACTTCAAGATCTCCGTCGCCGGGCCACTGGCGACGCTGGCGGTGATCCTAGTCTGCCTCGCCGTGGACGTCGCGATCGTCGGCACCCACCGACTGACCCACGCCATCGTCCTGGACTCCGACATCCAGATCACACCGGTGCTGCTCTCGCTCAGCTGGCTGCTGCCGATGAACGTGCTGCTGCTGGTGTTCAACCTCGTGCCGGCATTCCCACTCGACGGCGGCCGCATCGCGCGCTCGGTGGTGTGGAGGCTGACCGGTGACAAGCGGCGCGGCACTCAGGTGGCCGCGCGGATGGGCCAGGGGTTCTCGATCGTGATGGCGGCTGCCGGGCTGTGGATGCTGCTGTCGCTCGGAAGCTTCGCCGGCCTGTGGCTGCTGGCGCTCGCCTACATGCTCTACCAGGCGGCGCGTGGCGCGGTGGCCCAGGCGGCGGTCAACGAACGCATCGAGGGAGTCAGGGTGCTCGACATCATGGACACCCACCCGGTGGCGATCCCGTCGTTGACGCCGGTCGGCCTGGCGCTGGAGGAGTACTTCCTGCGCTACCGATGGTCGTGGTTCCCGGTCGTGGACGAGTCCGGCCACCTGGAGGGCATCGCCCGGCAGGAAAAGGCCCAGGCGTCGGTCGACGGCGGTGAGGGCTGGCTTACGATGAGCTCGGTGCTAGAGCCCGATCGGGCAAGCTGGCGGGTACAGCAGGACCGCCCGTTATCCGAGGTGCTGGGGTCGGAGTCACTCGGGCGACTCGGAGCCGTGATGGCGGTCGATGCTGAGGGCGTGTTGTGCGGCGTCGTCACCGTCGAGCAGGTTCGCCGGGCGCTGCGCACGGCGTTTGGCCCCTCCACCGCGTAGTCGGCCGCCCGGGCCGGCGGGGCGACCACGGGCTACTGACCCCGGCGAGCTTGGAGTAGGCGATCGTCTTCGACGCCGGCGGGGCCGCGACGCTGACCGGCTGAGAGGTGATTGCCGACCGGTTGATGCTCGCGGTGAGCAGCGCGGAGCGCTTGTAGATCGCGAGATCCTCGACAGCTTCGGGATCGACGACGGCGTGACCGTCGGCGTCGCCTGAGCCAGCAGCTCGGTGCAGCGGCGGTTGCTGGCGGCCGCAGAAGGGTCGCTGAGGACACGGTGGCCGATGTCGTGGGCGCGGCCGTGGCGGCGCTCGAAGCTGAGCCACCCGAGCCTGAGCGCGATGACGAGAAGCGCCGCAGACGGCGGCTCCGGTCCCCAGCGCGAGGCACGCGAGGGTCATCTTCAGGAATGCAATGGCCTGGATTCGGGCAGCTTCGAAGCTCGGGGCGGCGACCGGCAGCCCGGCCTCGGGCAGGCCGACGTGCGCGCTCATTTATATTGCCGGGAGTGCCTTCACACGACGTTCTGATCATCGGAGCCGGACTCGCAGGCCAGCGAGCGGCTCTGGCGGCCGCCCAGACCGGCGCCACCGTCGCGATCATCTCCAAGGTCCATCCGGTGCGCTCGCATTCGGTCGCCGCCGCCGGCGGGATCAACGCCGCGCTGAACCCGGAGGACAGCTGGGAGTCTCACGCCTACGACACGATCAAGGGCTCGGATTACCTCGCCGACCAGGACGCAGTCGAGATCATGTGCCGCGAGGCCCCGGACGAGATCCTGTGGCTGGAGCACGCCGGCGTCACCTTCCACCGCAACGACACCGGCCACCTCGGAACGCGCGCGTTCGGCGGCGCGTCGGCCGCCCGCACGTACTACGTCGCCGACATCACCGGCCACGCAATCCTGCACGTGCTCTACGAGCAGCTGATGAAGCACTCCGACACGGTCGACCGCTACGAGGAGTGGTTCGGCACCGACCTGCTCCAGGACGACGACGGTCGCTGCATCGGCGCCGTGTGCCGGAACCTGCGCGACGGCCAACTGCAGGTGTTCAACGCCAAGACGACGATCCTCGCCAACGGGGGCGCCGGTCAGGCCTACCGGCCGACCACCAATGGACTGATCGTCACCGGCGACGGCATCGCTCAGGCGTATCGCATCGGCGCGAAGCTGATCGATATGGAGATGGTCCAGTACCACCCGACGACGCTAGCCGGCAACGGGCTCCTGATCACCGAGGGCGCTCGCGGCGAGGGCGCGCAGCTCTTCAACGCCAAGGGCGAGCGGTTCATGGAGAAGTACGCTCCCAACAAGCTCGAGCTCGCCTCACGCGACGTCGTCTCCCAGGCCGAGCAGACCGAGATCAACGAGGGCAACGGCTTCCCCGACGGCACCGTCGCGCTGGACATCACCAAGGTGCCGCGCCGGCGAGTGCTCGAAGCCCTGCGCGAGATCGTCAACATCGGCCGCGACTTCGCCGGCGTCGACATTACCCGTGAGCCGATCCACATTCACCCCGGCCAGCACTACATCATGGGCGGGGTCAAGACCGACGTCGACGGCCAGACCACGATCGCCGGCCTGTATGCCGCCGGCGAGGTCGCGTGCGTGTCGGTGCACGGCGGCAACCGGTTGGGTGCCAACTCGCTGCTGGATACGCTGATCTTCGGGCGCCGCTCGGGCGAGCACGCCGCCAAGCAGGCGCTGCACATGGCGATGCCGACCACGCCGGCGACCCGGGTCACCGAGACCGAAAAGGCGTTCAAGGCGATCATGAACCGGCCCGAGGGCGGTCGCCGCGTGTCGTCGATCAAGGACGAGCTGGGCGAGACGATGAACCAATACGCGGCGGTGTTCCGGGACGCCGACGGTTTGCAGACGGCCCACGAGATCATCCGCCGGCTCAAGGAGGAGGCGCCCCACGCCTCGATCGACGATCACGGCTCGGTCTTCAACCAGGACGTGATCGGCGCGATCGAGCTCGGCTACATGCTCGACTGCGCGGAGGCAATCGTCGTCGCCGCGCAGGAGCGCAAGGAATCGCGCGGCGCCCAGTTCCGCACCGACTTCCTCGGGCGCAACGACGCCGAATGGCTCAAGCACATCGACATCTCGGTCAACGGCGACGACGTTCCCGACGTCAGCTACTCACCGGTGACGATCACCAAGTGGGAGCCTCAGGAAAGGACCTACTAGTGCCCGAGTATCTGCTGAAGATCCGCCGCTTTGATCCCAACTCCGGCGAGGCCGCCTATTGGGACGAGCACCGGGTGGATCTCGGCGAGCGCAACTCGGTGCTGGACGCGATCCTCAAGGTCCGCGACGAGGTCGACGGCTCGGTCGGCATTCGCTGCTCCTGCCAGCATGCGATCTGCGGCTCGTGCGGCGTACGCATGAATGGCAAGCCGGGACTGGCGTGCAACACGCACCTCGAGGAGGCTGCCGCGCGCCTGCACGGCCCTGACCTGGACGGCTTCGAGGACGCCGACGGCAACGGTTCCCCCGCCGGCGTGATCGAGGTTGAGCCGATGGGCAATATGCCGGTGATCCGCGACCTGATCGTCGACATGGACGCCGTCCACTGGAAGAAGATCCAGCGCGTCACGCCGTATCTGATCAATAAGGAGCCAGTCCACGAGCGCGAGTACATCGTCCCCCACGAGAACATGGTCGACATCACCCAGTCGATGGCCTGCATCCAGTGCGGAGCGTGCGTCTCTGACTGTCTCTCGATGGAGATCGACCCGCTGTTCGCCGGCCCCGCGGCGCTGGCC
>JBPCPC010000299.1:0-4877 GCA_050999585.1 Solirubrobacteraceae bacterium
TAGCCGGTGCTCTGTGGCGGGTATTTGGGCCGCAGGCTCAGAGTGTTGGTGGTGAGCGGATTCGTCGGCCTGGTCGCAGCGGCCGCTGCCGGGCCCGCCGGCGCGCGCCGGTTGCCGACGAGGATCGTCCTCTATCAGTCGGTCGCGGGCGTCCCGCTGGGGCTCACGCCCGCAGAGGTGAAGCGCCGGCTCGGCAAGCCGTCGCTGACGACGCGCGTCTCGGGCAAGATCGCCGAGCTCACCTACTACACGACCGCGCTCAACGTCCAGTTCGACACGCTGCACGCAGGCGACCCGGCCGATTTCGTCGGGACCACCGGCCACCGGTACCGCACGGCGAAAGGGATCCACGTCGGGAGCACGGTCACGGCCGTCAAACGCGCCTATCGCACGATCACGTGCTCCGGCGGTCCCTGCACGCTTAGCCAGGGCCATCCGGGCGCCATCGGCTCGCGCAGCACGGCGTTTGAAACCGGGCACGGCAAGGTGGAATCGATCGACGTCCAGGTGGTCCTCTACCCGTAGCGCCGCGCGGTCATGTTCAGGCGCACGTAGTCCAGCACCAGCGGCTCCCCCACGCGCTCCATCACGGCGTCGATGAACGGTCCGCGCATGTCCTGGGGCAGCGGGTCCAGGTGGCGCACCAGACACACCGTCTCGACGAACGTGCGCGGCTCGGCAAGCGGGGTCGGCCGTGGCTCCAGCCACGTCGAAACATCGGTGAACCCGGCTCGCTCCAGGCGCTTCGCGGTCAGCCCCGCGGATGCGTAGTTCCACGGCCGCGTGAAGTCGGCGAAGTACGGGGCGAACGGTGCCTGCGCCGCGACCGCGTCTGACATCGTGCGAAACGCGTCGATGTTGCCCTCTCCCCCGCACTGTGCCAGCAGCCGGCCGCCCGGCTTCAGGTTGCGATGCAGCGCCGCGAACAGCGCATCGTGATCGGGGATCCAGTGAAACGTCGCGTTGGAGAAGACGACATCGACGAGCTCGGGCAGCGCGAGCTCGACCAGGTCCTGGCACAGCGCCGTGGCCCTGTCGCCGACGGCCTCCTGAGTGTGCGCGACCATCGACGGTGCCGCGTCGACCGCATAGACGGTGCCGTGCGGCAGGCGCCGGATCAGCTCCAGCGTGATCTTGCCCGACCCGCAGCCGGCATCGACCACCACCTCGTCGCCCGCGAGCTCGAGCCGGTCCAACTGCTCGGCCGCCCACTTCTGCTGAGGGGCCGAGATCCGGTCATAGGTGGCCGCGTCCCAATCTCTGGTACCGCTCATCGTGCCTCCTTGAAGCCACAAATGACGGCGAACCGCCAGTGCTTGTAGACGCAGTCGACCCGTGCCAGGCCCGCCTCGCGCAGCCATCGCAGCTGAGACCCGACGTCAGCGCAGCGGTCGTAGCGCATGCGCTCGCGGGCGCCGTCAATCTCCGCCTCGGTGGCGCCGAGCGCGCGGCAGTCGCCGATCCACCGGTCGGTATACACGCCGACCAGGTCCGGATCTGGGGCGGCCACCTGCTCGGCGTTGACGAACACGCCGCCGGGGGCCAGTATCTCGTGGACGCGCGCGAACAGACCGCGCTTGTCGGCGTCTGAGAGGTGATGGATCGCGAGCGCGGACACGACCGCGTCAAACGGACCGGCAAATCGGATCCCACCCACACCGGTCATGTCGGCGACGTGGACGGCGGCCACCGCGTCGCCGAGACGCTCGAGGGCCTGGTCGAGCATCGGCTCCGACGCATCGAGCAGCTCGATCCGCGCCGTGGGATGGGCCGCCAGCACCGCGGTGCTGACCAAGCCGGTGCCCGCGCCGAGGTCCAGGACCCGGCGCGGCGGCGACTCGAGCAGGCCCAGCACCTCGATCAGCGCGCCGTAGAAGCCGTCGAAGTCAGGGACGAGCCGGCGGCGCAGGCCGTCGTACTCCCGCGCGTGGGCGGAGAACGCCGCGGTCGCAGTGGCGACGCTCACAGCGCGACCGTGTCCGGCCCGGTGCGCTCACGTCGGCGCTCGTAGTCCTCGATCGCCTCGTTGTCCTCAGACATCGTCACCGCGATGTCGTCGAGCCCGTTCAGCAGCCGATGCTTGATCTCCCAGTCCATCTCGAAGCGTGCCGTGCCTCCCGGCCAGCGCACCTCCTGGGCGTGAAGATCGACCTGGGCTTCGCCGGCCGCCGCGATCGAGGCACATTCATCCGCGGTCAACTGGACCGGCAGCAGGCCGATCTTGGTCGCGTTGGAACGGAAGATGTCGCCGAAGCTCGGGGCGATGACCGTCTGAAAGCCGTAATCCTCAAGCGCCCAGGCGGCATGCTCGCGGCTGGAGCCGCAGCCGAAGTTCGCCCCGCTGACCAGGATCGGGTTGGATGGAAGGTGCCAGTCCGGCTCCTTGACCCAGTCGAAGAACAGGAACTCCCCGAATCCGGTTCGCGCGATTCGCTTGAGGAACTGCTTGGGGATGATCTGGTCGGTATCGACGTCGTCGCGGTCCAGTACGGAGACCTGCCCGGTGATCGTCTCGATCGCTTTCATTACGCCTCCCAGCTTCTGACATCGACGAAGTGACCCTCGATCGCGGCCGCGGCCGCCACCTGGGGCGAGACGAGATGCGAGCGCGAGCCCCGTCCCTGCCGCCCCTCGAAATTGCGGTTCGACGTCGAGGCCACCCGCTCGCCGGGGGCGGCGATGTCCGGGTTCATCCCCAGGCACATCGAGCAGCCGGCGTCGCGCCACTCGAAGCCTGCGCGCCGGAAGACGTTATCGAGCCCCTCGCGCTCGGCTTGGATCTTGACCTGCTGGGAACCGGGAACCACCATCGCCAGCACCCCGTCAGCGACCCTGCGGCCCTCCACTACCTCAGCCGCGGCCCGCAGATCACCGATCCGCGAATTCGTACACGACCCGATGAACACCCGGTCCAATCTGATCTCCTGGATCGGGGTCCCCGGGCTCAGGCCCATGTAATGAAGCGCCCGCTCGTCCTGGTCGGTGGAGGGCTCGGGCACGGCGCCTGAGACCTGCACCACCATCCCGGGGGTGGTGCCCCAGGTCACCATCGGGCTGACCGCCGCGGCGTCGACCACGATCTCGCGATCGAACGTTGCGTCCTCCTCGGTTTGCAGCGATCGCCAGTCATCAGGTATCTCAGCCGGGGCTCCGGGGCGGCCGAGCATCCACGCGAAGGTCGTCTCATCGGGAGCGATCATGCCGGCGCGCCCGCCGCCCTCGATCGTCATGTTGCAGACCGTCATCCGACCCTCCATGTTCAGCGAACGGACCGCCGAGCCGGCGAACTCCACGACGTGACCGACCGCACCGGCCACGCCGATCTGACCGATCGTGGCCAGGATCAGGTCCTTGGCGGTCACGCCAAAGCCGAGCTCGCCCTGATACGAGATGCGCATCGACTTGGGCTTTGACTGCACCAGGCACTGCGTGGCCAGCACGTGCTCCACCTCGCTCGTGCCAATCCCGAACGCCAGCGCCCCGAAGGCGCCGTGCGTGGCGGTGTGCGAATCGCCGCAAACGATCGTCATTCCAGGCTGGGTGACCCCCAGCTCCGGGCCGATGACATGCACGATCCCCTGATGCGCTGAGCCCAGTGAGTACAGCGGGACCCCGAACTGGGCGCAGTTTTGCTCGAGCGTCTGCACCTGCACACGGGATAGCTCGTCACGGATCTGGGCGGCGGTATGGGTACCGTCGGTCGGCACGTTGTGATCGACGGTGGCCAGCGTGCGGTCAGGACGCCGGACCGGGCGACCGGCCAGACGCAGCCCCTCGAACGCCTGCGGACTGGTCACCTCGTGGACCAGGTGCAGGTCGATGTACAGGAGGCTGTGCGAAACCTCGTGGGCTTGCCAGATCTTGTCGAACAGGCTCTGGGGCATGACGGTTGTCTCTCTCCTTAGCTGCGGCGCAGTCCGGCGCTCACCACGGCGAGCAGGACGGCATCGGTGTCTCCGGGATTCGCGAAATGGTGGGGCAGGTCGGCGTCAAACGTCACGCAATCCCCGGCGCCCAGCTCATGGCGGGCGTCGTCGCAGACCAGGATGACCGCGCCGGACTCCACAAGCGCGGTTTCGCGACTTCCCGGCTCGTGCATCGGCGGGTCGCCGGGCCCGCCCGTGACCGCTCCGGGCGCCAGCTCGTGGCGCGAGAGTTCGGCTCGCTGGCCGGGGAGCGGCGGGGTGAGGATCTCATAGCGATGGCCGGTAGCCCCGCCGGGCCCCATCCGGCGCTCGGTGCTGCGCACGATGCTGACCGCCCCCTCCTCATCCAGACGCAGCAGCTGCGAGAGCCGCAGCTCGAGGCCGTGGGCGATGCGGTTGGCGACCTGCATTGTGGGGCTGGTCTCCCCCCGCTCCACCTGGGACAGCCTCGGAGCGCTCACGCCGCTGCGCTCCGCGAGATCACGCAGCGACCAATCCATCGCCTCGCGCAGCGCGCGCACCCGTGCGCCGAGGGCCGCGGGCGCCGTGTAGAGCTCGGCGGTCGTCATCCCTACGTACGTTATCACGTACACGCGACTGTCGCTGGCTTCCGGGGAGCCGGCGCCGACCCTGCCGGATAGCCTCCGCCCCATGCGCTCGCGACCCGATGTGCTCGTGCTGGGCGGCGGCGGCGTACTCGGCGATGCGTGGATGATGGGCGTGCTCGCCGGCATCGAGGACGCCACCGGCGTTGATCTGCGCCAGTGCGAGTCCTTCGTCGGCACCTCCGCGGGTGCGATCGTGGCCGCGCACCTGGTGGCCGGCAACTCCCCGCGGCGCCCGTCCTCGGTCGGCACCGAGCTCGAGGTCGGCAGCAGCGGTCCGGCCCGTGGCCTGGCCGTGGCCGCCGGCGCCGCGGTCAGGCGGGCCGGCGAGGCGGCTCTCGCCGCC
>JBPCPC010000329.1:0-4462 GCA_050999585.1 Solirubrobacteraceae bacterium
GCTTACTATGACTCCGTTCTTCCGCCGGGAGCTGCTGCGCGTCAACGGCCGCGACCGCACCGGTCAGCTGGACGCTCTCGAGCGGCAGATCGCGGTCGTCAGCCGCGCGCTGGCGCGCGCCGGCGCCTGCGTCGTCCTGGTCACCGGGGCGCTGTGCTACCCGTTCATGCGCCGCCGCTGGCTGCACAACAGCCGCGCGCGGCGGCGCGATCATCGTCGATCAGCCGCGACAGATCGCCAAGCTCGCCCGGCGCCCCGGGCCGCTCACGCACAGCGAGATCAGCCAGCTCGCCGAGATCCTCCACAGCGCGCTCCCCGCAGCCTGAGCTTCCTGCCACTGGGTACGGAGTCTCGGTTTACTCAGCGCGCTCGGCCCGCTCGAGTGGTCAGCGCGGGCGGTACGCTGTCGCTATGCCGACGCTGGTGTTCGATCCGCCGCCCGCCGAGTTACAGACGGTGCTCGTGCGTCGCCATCAGCTCGATCAGGACCGCCGCGATGAGGTGTGGGAGGGTGTCCTGCACATGATTCCCCCGCCTAGCGTCGAGCACGAGCGCCTCGCGGCCAAGCTCGTGCGCGTGATCGGACCGCTCGCCGACACTGCCGGCCTGGAGACCACGCTCACGATCGCGATCGGCGTCGACGAGCGCGACTATCGAGTCCCGGACCTGGTGCTCCTGCGCCCCGGCTACGCGGCGCAATGGAACCAGACCGCGGCGCTGGTTATCGAGATCGTCTCCCCCGGCGATAAGAGCTGGGACAAGCTCTCCTTCTATGCTGCTCATCAGGTTGACGAGGTTGTGGTCGTCGACGCTAAGCAGCAGCGAGTCAGCTGGCTCGCCCGCGACGGCGATCGCTACCAGGCGATCCAGCGCAGCGCGGTGATCGATCTCGGCGCCCGGCAGCTCGTCGAGCGGCTCGGCTGGCGCTCAACCCCGGAATGAGTTGTCCTGCACGCTGCGCAGGATGATCAGCGCCGAGTACTCGAAGTGCAGCTCGGTCCACACCTCGGGTTCGCGCAGCAACCGGGGACGAGCATGCTCCTGGGATCCGTTCTGGATCACGGCGTAGGTGACGTGCAGCTCATCGTTGTCGGCCATGTGCTCGCCGAGTACGACGGCGACGCGATCGGTCAGCTCCTGCTGAGAGGGCGCCAGCACCGACCACACTCGCACCCCGAGATGCTCGGAGGCGAACTCATCCAGCCGCGGCTCGGCGTCCTCTGACTCGCTCATCGCGGCCAAGCCTGCAGCGCCCGCGTGAGACCGCGGCAGGCGTGGGCAATCAGGCCGGCGCGGTGGCGCCGGATCACGGTCGTGATCGGCGACAGCGAGTGTGGCGGTGAGATCAACGGACGACGGTCAATTGACGCGCTCAGCTCGCCGAGCAGCACGAGCGCGATCAGCAACGGCAGCACGACCCGCGCGATCCTCCACAGCACCCACAGCCCTAGCAGTCTCAGCAGCACCGACGCTCACCCCGCCTCGCGCTCGCGGCTCACTCCACGCTCCTCATCGACCGCGTCAGCCAGCTCGGCGGTCAGCTCCCCGACTGTCCGAAACCCGTCGGCGATCGCCGCGAAATCGGTTCCCGCCTGGGCGCGCACGAGCGCGGCGATCACCTCGTCAAAGCGATCCCACAGCTCACCGGGGCCCGGGCGGTTGCCGCCGGGACGCAGCTCATAGCTCAGACGCTTAGCGGCGGTTCCATCCGCGATCGGATTCCAACGCAGCTGCGGAGCGATGGCGGCGTCCTGCAGCACTACCGCCTCGCCCTCCGCAGCGGCGGAGATCGACCGCAATCGATCGGCAAACCCATCATCAGGCGCAGCGAACGCGCTGTCCTCGATCGCTGCGCGCCAGCGCTGATCGGCGATCTGCATGCGCTTGAGCGTGATGCGCGGATCGACCAACGAGAGCCTTCAGCCGATCAGCATCGTGCGATCACCCGGCACATCGAGCATCTGGGAATCACCGGCCGGCGCTCGCCGCTGTTCGACCTCGATTCGTCCGCGCTCCAGGGTGTTGAGTACGTCGCTGCGCTTGACCAGCAGTGTTCGGCCACCGGGCGTGCGGTGGGCGGGGAGTTGCCCCTCGCGGATCCACCGCCGGACCGTCTCGACGTTGCGACCCCACTCGGTCGCGACCTCCGCCGTCGTCATCCACCCATCGCCATCGGCGAGCGGCTCGGTGACGGTGGATGGTGGGCTTTGATCGGCTTCGGCCATGGCGGGACATCCTGAGTAACTTGTAGTTCTACTTACGCTACGTAGCCTGGTAGGCTACCACGAGCGATGCCGTCCTGCGCCCAGGTCACGAACAGCCGCATCCCGGGCGTGCGCACCCCGGTCACGTCCAGGTCGGCCAGCGACGCGACCTCGCGCTCGCCGATCAGCGCCACGACGCGCCGCAGGTCGCTGACCCGCGTGCGGCGGTGACCGTCGATCGCGACCGAGAGCCCGATTAGCAGCTCGGTCTGCACGACGTCTGGCAGCTCGCGCAGATCGACGAACCGACCGGGCGGGAGCGGTTCGCCGCGCTGCTCGCGCCACGCCTCAAACTCCGGGCCGGCAGGGCGGCCGGCGTGCTGCCAGTGGCGCAGGTGCTCGCCGCACAGCCCGTCGCTGCCGGCCGCCAGCGCGTCGCACGCCATCCGGCACATCCCGAACGTCTCCCGCGGGCACGCCGCCGGCCACCGCTCATCACCGGCGATGTACGCCTCGACGCTCTGCCCGCGATTTGTGGCCTGGCGCACGCAGCTGTAACAGAGCCCGTGCGCGGCCGCGGGCCGCTCATGCCCCGGCGTCCGGCACACCAAGCACAGCCGCTCAGGGTCCTCCGAGCGCACCTGGGTCACCTCCCCCAGGAATCCGTTCAGCGCCCCGTCGGGATGCACGCGCGACCACCGGCCGAAGCGGTGCTGACAGCGGCTGCACAGCGCCGTGGCGGTGTGCTCGGTCACATTCAGGCAGCCGCGGACCGGGCAGCGCGAATACCCAAACAGCGGATCGCTCGGCGCCGGCACGAACCGCCGCCGCTCGGGGTCCCACCCGCGCGTGATCAGCGCCGGCACGTCAACCAGCCCGCCCAACCGGCCGGCGTAACCGTCATCCAGCGCCGGGACCACGGCGAGCGTGACCGCGTTCACCGAGTCGCTCCCGCCGGGCGAGATCGCCCGTGAGCTTGGGCCAGGCGCTCAACCGCGTCGCGCTGGCGCTCGGTGCTGGCGTGCACGTAGATCTGGGTGCTGGTGATGCTCGCGTGCCCGAGGATCACCTGCGCGACATCCAGCCCGCCCGCGGCGGTCAGCGCCGACCCCGCCGCGTGGCGCAGCATGTGCGGCGTCACCGCCCGCGCGAGGCCCGCTCGACGCGACAGCGACCGAAACAGGTCGGCCACCCGGCCGTAACGCATCGGCGCGCCCAACGGCTCCGCGAACAGGTTGACGAACACGAAGTCGCACGCGGCCGCCGGCCGGCAGCGCTCGCGCTCATTCAGATACAGGTCGTAGTAGGAGACGGTGTAGTGCGCCAGCGGAACGACCCGCTCGCGCCGGCTCTTCGCGCGCGCGCCGTTGACGTTCTCGCGCGGCACGACATGCAGATGCGCACCGGCTACCCGGCAGCCGAGCTCGGTCGCTGACGCCATCAAATGCATGTCCGAGCGTCGCAGCCCCAGCGCCTCGCCGATCCGCAGTCCCGAGAACCACAACAACACCAGCAGAAACCGGTCGCGCCAGCAGCCGGCGGCGTGCAGCAGCGCCTCCCACTCCGAAAGCTCGCACGCCCGGACCTGGCCCAACGCGCCGGCGCGGAGCTGATGGCGGGGCTTGACGCGGTAGCGCAGCGCTCCGCCCTCGGCGCGCAGCTCCGCCGGTAGAAACCGATCATCGCCAACCTCATAGAGCGCAGCGATCACACTCGCACCCACCCCCCCGTGCGCGACCGCGTGCTTATAAAACTCCCGGACCACCGACAGGACATGGTTGATCCGCCCGGGACTGCGCAACTGCCCGTAGCCACGCCCACGCCGTGTCACCGGCGTCGTGCGCCACACAGCACGAACCGCGACAGGTCCCGTCCCGCCCGCTCGAGATCGCGCCCCAACGAGGTCGCCCAGTCCAAAAACAGCGCCAGCTCGCTCGCGTAGAGCCGTGTCGTCGATTCCGTCCGATCCGCCCCGAACCGCAGATCACGCAGAAACCCATCCGCCGCCTCGACCAGCTCGTAGCCCTCGTCCACGACCGTCCAGTACGCCAGACCACCAGGCAGAACCACCCGCAGCGCCGACAAGCGGGCAAACGAAGACGGCGCCACCGCCACCGAGGGGCGCAAGCCGCTCACCCCCGCCACGCTATGGCCCACCGCGGACAACCGGGGGGGTCCTCCGGCGGCGCGGGGGCGGAGAACACCCCAACCCGACCCCCAGAACTCTCCTCCCGGCCTCAGACAGAGAGCCCACAACA